>JBAYGD010000001.1:0-285061 GCA_041666865.1 Candidatus Omnitrophota bacterium
CATCAATATTCAGTAAACTAGTCATCGGGGGCATAAAGAATCTCCTTATTGAGCGTTCTTTGGTCGGAACATCTCAATAGTTATCGGATATCTTTATTGCCCCCTTATTTGATGTAGAGCCAAAAGCTGTTCAATATTTTACTTGTGGCCGGAATCCAGGCCCGCTAAAATACGCATCCGTTTGAGTTTGTCGGATGATGATGAACGAATCATAGTTTGTGGGCTCGTCCCGCTTGAAGAACAGCGGGACTGCTGATAGGGGTTGTGGTCGTAAGCGCAGACCATGGCAGGCTGACCGCTGGATGAAGGAATCATAGTTTGTGGGCTCGTAGCTCAACTGGTTAGAGTACCAGATTGTCGATCTGGGTGTTGCGGGTTCAAGTCCCGTCGAGCCCGTACTTTTTCTTTTGAAAAAGTACGACCCCGTGACGGTCCAAGGAGGACCGTCTACGGGGATCGTTCTTATGCAAGTCCCGTCTTGTCCGCCATTTTTTTACGAGGGGTGCTTTTGCACCCCTCGTCGTGTTTTGTGGCTAGTGGCCGTTTGACCGGAGGGTTTCGATGGCGTTGATGCTGAAGAAAGTCGAAAGGCCGCGCGAACTCAAGTGGTATCAAGCCGGTGCCATGCTCTATGGCGATTGGGGCACCAGCAAAGCCTATACGCTCGGCATCGCGTTTGCTCTCGCCGGTCATGCGTCCTGGCTGTTCCTCGGCCTCATGTCTGTCCTGATGTTCTTCGTCGGCCTTGCCTACATGATCATCTGCAAAGTCTATCCGGACGGAGGAGGAGTTTACTCGTCCGTTAAGCAGCGCTCCCAGACTCTTGCGGTTTTCGGGGCTCTCCTTTTAGTTGCCGATTATGTCGTCACGGCTTCTCTGAGCGCCCTCGACGCCTTCCATTATTTCAATGTTCCAAACCCCGAGATCTGGGCGGTTGTCGCGATCCTTGTGATCGGAGCCATCAACTGGTTTGGGCCCGCCAAGGGAGGAAATCTCGCGACCCTCATCGGCATTTGCGCGTCTCTGGCGGTGGTCAGCTTGTTTTTGTTTACGACCCCCCATCTTGCGCAGGTGCACCTGGAGTGGCCCCAGGGCGGTGTCGGCCCCAATTGGTCGAAGTTCGTCGGCATTATTTTAGCGCTCTCGGGCGTCGAGGCGATCGCCAATATGACGGGCATCATGGTGGAGCCGGTGGGGAAGACGGCCCGCAAAGCGATCTGGGTCGTTCTGATCGAGGTCTCGGTCCTGACCTTTCTCCTCGGCATCGCGATGAATGCTGTGCCGAACTTGGGCGGACGGCACACCGAAGATATGCTGCGTGCTCTCGGGAACTACTTTGTGGCTCCCTGGTTTGGACACGCGATCTCCCTCATCTTTGGAATGCTGCTGCTTTCGGCCGTCAACACGGCCATTACGGGCCTCGTGAGTATCCAGTTTGCGCTCGCCAAGGACCGCGAACTGCCGCATCGGCTCGCATCCCTGAATCGCTACGGCATGCCGTGGCTTGCTCTCATCGTTGCGACGGCGGTCCCCGCTCTCGTTCTTGTGGTCGAACACGATATCGTCCGCCTCGCGGCGCTCTACGCGATCGGTGTTGCGGGTGCCATCACGCTCAACGTGGGAACGTGCGCCACGAATTTCAAGATCCGGCTCTCCCGGCGGGAGCGGCTCCTTTTGGCGTCCGTTTCGCTGATCATGCTTTTTATCGAGCTGACGATTTGCGTGCAGAAACAGAACGCCCTGTTTTTTGTTCTTTCGGTCTTGACCATCGGATTTATCCTGCGCTATGTCGCCAAAACCCTGATTCCCTTGCCGATGCCGGGCATTGTGCCCTCCGCCAGCGTCCTAACGGTTTCGGAAGCACGGGAGATCGCAGCGCTTTATCATGGCACCTCGCTCGTGGCCCTGAAGGGTTTTAATCAGAGCATCCTGGACGACGCGGCCTTGCGCGCTAAGGCGCTGGGGGAGAACGCCGTGTACCTCAGCTATGTCGAAGAGGTCCCTCCTCTCGTCGAACTGCCGGATGAGCTGGAGCCTTCCCGGGAGTCTCTCGAACTGCTCGCCAAAGCTGAGCAGGAGATCGAAAAGCAGGGTTTGACGGTCGTCCCGGTCTGGCAGGTGGGAACGAATCCCGGAAAGATGATCGCACACGCCGCGCGAGAGCTCGGCATTACCACCGTCATGATCGGCACCACGAAGCGCAGCGCGCTCGTGAGCCTTTTGCGCGGAGACGTGCTGAGAAGCCTTGCTGCGCACCTTCCGAAAAACTGCCGGATCCTCATCAATGGCTAAGTGGAGCGACGGCCTGCCATGAGCCGACGCGTCCGCGTTGGCATCGTATCCCTGGGCTGTCCGAAAACCCTCGTGGACAGCGAAACGATCCTCGGAAAACTGTCCGCGCGCCGCTTTCAACTCGCGGGGCCGGCGGCCGGATGCGAGGTCGTCATCGTCAATACCTGCTCTTTCATCCGGGATGCCCGGCAAGAGTCCGTTGAGAAAATCCTCGAACTGATTGAGCTCAAAAAATCTGGCCGCCTCCGGTGCCTGGTGGTGGTGGGGTGTCTGGTTCAGCAATTTCCGGACGAACTCCGGGGCCAGATGGGCGAGGTCGACGCATTTCTCGGGACCGGACAATATGACGAGATCGCCCGCGCGGTCGACCGTGCTTTGGGAGGTGAGAAGGTTTTTTCCGTGGAGCAGCCCGGCTATTTGGCCACTTCGCTTGAGCGGCGCGTCCGGCTGAGCGCGCGTTTCTCGCGCTACCTGAAGATCTCCGAAGGGTGTGACCGCCGCTGTTCCTTTTGCACCATTCCGCAGTTTCGGGGCAAGCACCGCTCCCGCACGCCCGAGGACATCTTCCGCGAAGCGCGCCGCCTTGCGGCCGAAGGGGCCAAGGAGCTCATCCTGACCGGGCAAGACACAACGGGCTATGGGAAAGATTTGGCCGCCCATCCGGATTTACCGCTCCTTTTGACGAAACTGGACCGCATTGGGGGATTGCGTTGGATCCGCCTTCTCTACGCGTATCCGTCGTGCGTCACCCCCGAATTGATCGCCACTTTGCGTGATGCCCGGCATGTCTGCCATTACCTGGATTTGCCCATTCAACATGCCAGCGACAGGATCCTGCGCGCGATGCGGCGAGGGACCTCCCGATCGAACATGACCCGCCTCATCGGGCGCCTCCGGCGCGCCGTGCCGGAAATCGCCCTGCGGACGACGTTCATCGTCGGATTTCCGGGGGAGACCGAGCGGGATTTTCGGGAGCTTCTGGACTTCATACGCGAGATCCGCTTTGAACGGCTTGGGATTTTTACTTATTCCGCGGAGCAGGGGACCCCTGCGGCGAAGCTGCCGGGGCAGATTGCCGCAGGGCTAAAGCGCGAACGTCTTGACCGGGCGATGCGGCTCCAGCAGACCTTGTCCCTTGAAAACCATCGGCGCTGGACGGGCCGGGAGCTCGAAGTTTTAGTTGAAGAAAAAGTCGCGGGGACGCACAATAGATGGGTCGGCCGCAGTTACCGCGAGGCTCCGGAGATCGACGGCCGAATTCTCATCGATTCCGCCAGGCCTCTTTCGGCGGGCCGGTTTTACCGCGTAACGATCACGGGAGGTGACGCCTATGACCTGGTGGCGAAGTCTTAATTCTCACCGGCAGATTCCGAATCTGCTGTGCCTCTTGCGCGCTATTTTGGGGATGTCTCTGCCCTTCCTCGTGATTTCCCACCATCCCGGGAGCCACATCGCCGCGCTCGTTATTTTCACCATTGCTTCGGTGACGGATTATTCCGACGGCTGGTTCGCGCGCAGGTTCAACGTGGTCAGCGACTTCGGGAAAATCGCCGATCCGACGGCCGACAAGATCCTCATCCTCGCGGCGCTCATGACCTTTTCGCACCTGGGCTTTTATTCCACGGCCTGGGTCATGCCCATTATCGTCCGTGAAGTCCTCGTGACTTTTTGCCGGGTCGGCTGGCTTCTCGAGGGCAAAGCCGCCGGCGCCGAAAAGCTCGGAAAAGTGAAGTTCGTTTTCCAGGTCGTTTTGATTTATTTATCGTTTGCCTATCTGCTCGCGCTCGACACGAACCGGTGGCAGGACCTCCCCGACTTTTGCTACATGACGCTGCACATTGTACTGGCCGTGACGGTTGCACTCACCCTGATTTCCGGCGTCTCTTTTTTCTCCTCGAACCGGGGACACTTTTTGAGCCGCACCTTTGCGAAGTACACGAGCGCTCTCGGCGTCGGCTCTATTCCCTTTGCCCCGGGGACGTGGGGGAGCCTTGTCGGCATCGGTCTCGCGTGTCTTGGCCAGCTGCACTGGCTGTTCTACGCTTCGCTCTTTCTCGCGGTTTTTGCCGCCGGGTATTGGGCCGTTTCGCGCCTTGGGCTCCCCAAAGAAGCAGACCCCCGCTATGTCGTCGTCGACGAAGCGCTGGGCATGATGCTCGCCCTCGGCGGGTTTCGGCTGAATCTTCCGATCGTCTTGGCGGGTTTTTTCCTCTTTCGCCTCTTCGATGTCCTGAAACCGTTTCCGCTCCGGCAACTGGAGAAAATTCATGGGTTCTGGGGGATTCTCCTGGACGATTTGGGAGCGGGGATTTATACGTGGCTTGTTTTGTTTTTATTTTTTTATATGCTGTGAAGGGGAGTCATGAGTACCTCAAAAAATCCGACTGCCGAAATCATCACCATCGGTGAGGAGCTTCTCAAAGGAACCACGCTGAATACAAACGCTAGGTTTCTGGCCGCCGAGCTGACCCGCCTGGGTTTTTCGGTCCGCCGCCAGAGCTCCTGCCGCGACCGGGAAGGGGAAATTGCCCGGGAGCTAGGGGAGGCCCTTTTGCGCTCGGAGGCGGTGCTGCTGACCGGCGGCTTGGGGCCGACGCCCGATGACGTGACCCGCGAGGCCGTGGCGGGCTTTTTCGGCGTTTCGCTCCGGTTTTCAAAGCGGCAGTATCGGCTGATCCGAGGACTTTACGCACGGCGCGGCCGGAAAGTTCCGGCGACCGTTCGCAAGGAAGCCATGTTTCCCGCCAATGCGGTGCCTCTCGCCAATCCGTTCGGAATCGCGCTCGGGTTTTCCGTGACCTCCGGGGGTAAGACGGTCGTCGTTTTGCCGGGTGTTCCCGATGAAGCCGAGAAGCTTTTCCGGACGCGCGTGGCTGGCCTGCTCCGCTCGGCCTTCCCGCGCTTGCGCCGCCGGCCTTCACTGCGGGTCAATCTTACCGGAATTTCTGAGCCGGCCGTTATGGAGCGCCTGGGGCGCGATTTTTTTTCGGATGTTTTTGATTTCGGAATCTATCCTCATCCGGGGGAGATCTCGATTTGCCTTGCCGCGGACCGGCGGGATGTCTTGGCCCGTCTCCGGCGAAAAATCGCGACGCGCTTGAAGCCCTATCTCTATGGCTGGGGTGACGCCAGCCTTTCTCAAACCGTCGGAACCATGATGGCGCGAAAGAAGGCGACGCTTGCCGCCGCCGAGAGCTGTACCGGAGGGCTCTTCGCGTCTGAAATGACGGGAGTCCCCGGAGCAAGCCGTTATTTCAAGGGGTCGGTCACTGCGTACGATAACCGCATCAAAACGGCTGTTCTGGGCGTCGACGCCCGGACGATTCTGGAAAAGGGCGCGGTTTCGAGCCAAGTGGCGCGCGCTCTTGCGCAGAACGTCAGGACACGGATGGGGGCTTCGGTCGGGATCGGCATTACGGGGATCGCGGGTCCTGCGGGAGGGACCCGAAAAAAACCCGTTGGAACCGTCTACCTTGCGGTTAGCTCGGCAAAAAAAACGCGGGTCTGGAAGGAGTTTTTTCACGGGGACAGAACACAGATTCAGATCCGCGCGGCGCACAAAGCCCTTCAGCGCCTCTGGGAGCATCTTCGAAATGGGTGAAACGCTCCGCGCATTTCTGGCCTTGCCGCTCTCGGAGATTTTCGAACTTGAGATTCGCTTTGCCCTGCAGCAGCTCCAGCCTGTAAGCCGGAAAATCAACTGGGTCCAGGATTCTCAGGTCCATCTGACTCTGCACTTTTTCGGAACCATTCCTTCCGGTGCCGTCGAGAGCATCCGGAAAACGATCGCCCCGCTTGTCGCCGCGCATAGCGCTCCGGCCCTTTCGCTCAAGGGCGTGGGATGCTTTCCCGACGAACAGCGGCCGCGGATTTTGTGGCTCGGCGTTGGAGGACAGACCGCCGCTCTGCTTGCGCTGCAAAGGGACATCGAGTGCGCGCTGGCGCTTCTTAGATTTCCTTCGGAGGAGCGTGCTTTTGTTCCCCATGTGACGGTCGGGCGGGTACAGAAAGACCAAAGGATCCAGTGGAGCACGCCGGACAGGCTGTCAGAGTGGCAAACGGAAATTCTTCCGGCCCGGCGCCTGGTGCTGTTTCGTAGTCATCTTTCCCCTCAGGGACCGCGCTATGAAATCCTCGAGACCTTTCCTTTTTCCGGCCGCTAGGCCTTTGGACGCCGGAAAGTTAGCCGGGGTCTATCGCGTGCTTCGTGCCCGTTTCGGCCCCCAGCATTGGTGGCCCGGAGAGACTCCGTTTGAAGTCATGGTGGGCGCGATTCTGACCCAGAATACCGCTTGGACGAACGTGGAGCACGCGATTTGCCGGCTCAAGGACGCGGGTGTCTTGAGCCCCTCCGCGTTGCATCGAATGCCGCTTGCCCGCCTTGCGCAGCTGATTCGCCCGGCCGGCTATTTCAACGTTAAGGCGAGGAGGCTCCGCCATTTTGTCAGTTACTTGATAGGAGGATATGGGGGAGATCTGCGGAAGATGCGCCGGCAGTCTGCTGCTCGCCTGCGGAAGGAGTTGCTCGCGGTCAACGGCGTTGGTCCCGAAACCGCCGATTCCATCCTCCTCTATGCTCTGGGAAAACGAGTTTTCGTGATCGACGCGTACACCAAGAGGATTTTTTCACGCCACCGGATTGTTTTTTCGTCCCACCGCATGCTTTCTGATCGGAATCCGCCCCTAATTTTTTCCCTTCCCTATGAGGACTGGCAGAAACTCTTTACGGATTTTTTGCCGCCCAATCTCCGCATTTTCAACGACTTCCACGCTCAAATCGTGAGGGTGGCCAAGACGTATTGTAAGTCGCAGAGATTCTTATGTAGAGACTGTCCGATGAGAGGATATTTATAGCAATAGATATCAGAAGATAGCATTAGGACTAAAATACCCTTAAAATTCATCTCCTAATAGCTTGAAATCATTCCAGGAAGCGGGTATACTTCCTTTTGTCATGAGAGAAAGATCGAAAAAGCGCTTGGGTGAAATTCTTATTGAAGACGGCATCCTCACTCCTGAGAATGTCGATGAGGCTCTTTTGCATCAGAAGAAAGAGGGCGGAGTCATCGGCCAAATTCTTATCCGTCTCGGCTATGTGACCGAAGACCATCTGATCGCCGCGCTGTGCAAGCAGCTCACCGTGCCGTATTTGCCTCTTGCTCACTATACCGTCAACGGGGAGGCCGTACGCAAATTCCGCTACGATTTCTGCAAACAGAACATGATCATCGTTTTCGACCAGGACGATCAGTTTGCGTACCTGGCCACCTCCGACCCACTGAATGACACGGCCATCGATCAGATCGAAAAGCAGGCGGGCTGCCCCGTGCAGGTTTTTCTTTCCGCTCCTACCGAAATCATGAACATGCTGGATCTGGCCTTCGCCTCGGATCCAAACAACGCTAAATCTCCGTAGGTGCGGGATGCTCGCCCCGGGGAATTCTCCGCAGTCCATGAAGGACCTTCTCGTGCTGGAAGGCGTTGTGGCCGCCGATCTCCTCGAGTCTTTGTCGAAAGATCCGTCGCAGAAAAAACAAACCCTGGTCAAGCGGATCGTTTCGAGCGGACAATTTGACTCGAAAAAATTGTTGAAGGTCCTGAGCCGTCATTTCGGCTACCCGATGGTCAATCCCGCCATTTTCAAGATCGAGCCGGAGATTCTCGAGCTCGTCCCCAAAGAGTTTGCGTTTAAACACCTCGTGCTTCCGATCAGCCGGCGGGAAAAGACGCTGACCGTCGCTTTCGGCGATCCGACGGACCTGGAATTCGTCAGCAGCCTTTCGGCCATGACACAGTCGAGGATACGGGTTGCGGTCAGCGACGTCGAGGTCCTCAAGAAGTGCATCGAGGCATCCTACGGCGAGGCCGTCAAGACACCGCCCCCGGGTGATTCGCAGAGCCCCGAAGAGGGCCAAAAAATGGACGAGTTGGTCAAGATGATCGAAGTCGAACGGCAGGAGGAGTCGGTCGAAGACTCCCAAACGCTTTTGCGTGAGGCGTATGAAACTCCGGTCATCAAGCTGGTGAACATGGTCTTAATCGAGGGCATCCGGAGGAACGCAAGCGATATTTTCATCGAGCCCTGGGAGCGGTTCGTGAGGGTGCGGGTGCGCGTCGACGGACTTCTCGAAGAGATTGTCCGCCCGCAAAAGACCCTGGCCAGCGCCCTGGTCTCCCGAATCAAAATCATGAGCGGCCTGGATATCGCGGAGCACCGGGTGCCCCAGGACGGCCGTTTCAAGGTCAAGGCCAAGAGCCGCGAAGTGGATATGCGCGTGTCGATTCTGCCGACGACTTTCGGCGAGAAGGTTTGCCTCCGGATTCTGGATACCAAAGCGCAAAGCCACGAGATCGCGCGGCTCGGGTTCACGCCTCGGGAGCAGCAGATTCTCCAGGACTCTGCCCGGCGGCCTCACGGCATGATCCTCGTGACCGGTCCGACGGGCAGCGGGAAGACCACGACGCTTTATTCCGTTCTCAAATATTTGGACGCGCCGGAGGTGAATATTACGACGGTCGAAGACCCGGTCGAATACCAGATTCCGGGCATCAACCAGGTCAATGTCCGGGAAGCCGTCGGGCTCACGTTTCCGGCGGCGCTGCGCTCCATCCTCCGGCAGGACCCCGACATCATTCTCATCGGAGAGATTCGCGACGCGCCGACGCTCGACATCGCGGTGAAGGCGGCCCTGACCGGGCATCTGGTGCTGAGCACCTTGCACACCAACGACGCGGCCAGTTCCGTGACCCGCATGATCAATATGGGACTCGAGCCTTTCCTGATTGCCTCGACCGTCATCATGATTTCGGCCCAGAGGCTCATCCGGAGGATCTGCCCCCAGTGCCGTGTTCTCGATCCGTTGCTGCCCAAGGCGCTGGCCGATCTCGGAATTACCGATCCTCGGAGCGTTTTTTACAAGGCCAAGGGGTGTACGCATTGCCGGCAGACGGGCTACAAGGGGCGTACCGTGATTACGGAACTGCTTCCGGTGACCCAGGAGTTGCGACAGGTCATTATGCGGGGCGAAACTGCGGACCGGGTCAAAGCGCTTGCCCAAAAGCAGGGGATGAGCACTCTTCGAGAATCGGCGCTTGCCAAAGCCCTTGCGGGAGAAACCTCGCTCGAGGAGGTCTTTCGCGTGACGACCGAAGAAGAAACCGTGCGGGACGAAGCCGCGGACGTTTGCTTGGGGGATGAAACATGATGCGCAGCGATCTTTTCTCCCGCGAACGTTGCATCGAGAAGCTGATCGCCTCAGAGAAGATCCCGAGGGATAAACTCGACGAATGCCTGCGCGTGGCGAAGGAAACCCGGCAGTCGGTTTTTTATGTCCTCATGGAACGCGACGTGCTGCCGGAAGCCCAGGCCCTGTCTTTTTTGAGCGAGCAGACGGGAGTGCCCATCCTCAATCTGGCTTCGCTCAGGATTCCGGGGACCCTGATCAATATGGTCCCGAAGAAGCTGGTCGAGAAATATCACATCCTCCCGGTCGGCCGGATCGGCAACGCCATCAGCGTGGTGACGAGCGATCCGTTCGAGATCATGGCCGTCGACGAGCTCAGGGACCTGACGAAGTGTTCCGTTCAGCTGGTGCTCGGATCTCCCAAACTCATCAGCGCTGCCGTCGAATCGTATTACGGAGACGCGTCGAACATGGAGGATGTTCTCGGGGGCATCGACGACGATGAGCTCGAGGTTGTTCGCGCGACCGAGGGCGAGGAAGGCGGCCCCGAGGTTCGCACGGGCTCTAGCGTCGACGACGCGCCGGTCGTCAAAATGGTCAAGCTCATCATCGAAGAGGCGGTGAGGATGAGAGCCTCGGATATCCATTTTGAACCGTACGAAAGAGCCTTCCGGGTGCGCTACCGCATCGATGGCGCTTTGCGCGAGAGTTTTTCTCATGCACGCGACCTTTACGGCGCCCTGGTGGCCCGGGTTAAAATCATCTCCAATCTGGACATTACGGAAAAGCGCTTGCCGCAGGACGGACGGTTCCGGATCCGCCTGCCTTCCAAGGAAATCGATTTCCGCGTTTCGGTGCTCCCGATTTATCACGGAGAGAAGATGGTCTTGCGCGTCCTCGACAAGGGAGGAGTCAAGTCGGGTCTCGGGAACCTCGGTTTTTCGGAAAAGCCGACGCAGGCCTTCGCCGAAGCGGTCAAGAACCCCTACGGGATGATCTTGGTCACGGGGCCTACCGGCTCCGGGAAATCCACGACGCTCTACACTATTCTCGGCACGCTCAACACCCCTGAGCGCAACATCATGACGATCGAGGATCCGGTCGAGTACCAGGTCGAAGGCATCACGCAGACGCAGGTTCACACGGAAGTGGGGATGACCTTCGCCGGCGGGTTGCGCGCCCTTTTGCGCCAGAGCCCGGACGTGATCCTGATCGGGGAGATGCGGGATACCGAAACGGCCGATATCGGAGTGAAGGCCGCTCTTACGGGCCATCTGGTTTTTAGTACGCTCCACACCAACAGCGCGGCGGGAGCGATGACGCGCCTGATCGATATGGGGGTGGAGCCTTTTCTGATCGCCAACTCGGTCATTTGCGTGGCCGCGCAGAGGCTGGTCAAAAAGGTCTGCGAATTCTGTAAATCCGAGGAAAAGCTTTCCGAAGCGCTGATCCGGCGTTGCGGTTTGCCGGCCGAGAAATTTCACGGCGTCACGGCCTACCGGGGCCGCGGCTGCGCGAAATGCAACAAGACGGGCTATTACGGTCGCCAGGGGGTGATCGAGGTCCTCAAGGTCGATTCGGAGATCCGGAATATGATCATTCAGCGGAAGGCGAGCGACGAAATCGAGCGAAAGGCCATCGCAAACGGGATGGAAACACTTTTCGAAAATGCGTTCGGGCTTCTTGTGCGCGGGACGACCACGCTCGACGAAGTCCTGCGCGTCACGGCCAGGGAGTAGCCATGCCATCATTTGAATTCCAGGTCAAAGACCGCGAGGGGCGAGATCACAAAGGGGTCCAGGAGGCTTCAGACCTCGACTCGATCGTGACTCATTTGAGGACTCAAGGATACATCATCATCCGGATCCAGGAAGCGAAGGCGAAGGGAGCTTTCTCGTTCTCGCTCACGGGCGGCGGCAAGGCGGACGGAAAGGCCGGGGCGGTCAAGCTCGATGACCTCGTCGTGTTTTCCCGCCAAATGGCCACGCTGGTTGCGGCGGGCATTCCCTTGATCCAGGCGCTCGACATCCTGGCCGAGCAGTCCGAGAAGCAAAAACTCAAGATGGTTTTGCGCGATATCCACCGGGAAGTGCAGGGGGGCAAGAGCTTCTCGGAGGCCCTGACCAAATACCGCTCGATTTTTTCCGACCTCTACGGGAACCTGGTGCGCGCCGGGGAATCTAGCGGAAGTCTCGAGGAAATCCTCGACCGGCTCGCCTCCTACCTGGAGAAAACAAGCGCCCTCCAGAAGAAGGTCAAATCCGCCATGATGTACCCGGCGACGGTTTCCGTCATGGCTTTTCTCATCACCTATGCCATGATGGCTTTTGTCATTCCGAAGTTCGCCACGATGTTTCAGGGATTGTCCGCAAAATTGCCGGCGCCGACCCAGATCTTGATCGACGTGAGCAACGTCCTTGCGGCAAACTGGATCCTGGTTTTTGGCGGGATCGGCGGCGCCGTCGTGGGCCTCCGCCAGATCATGAAGATTCCGGCCGTCTCGCTGGCGTGGGACACCCTCAAACTGCGCATGCTCATTTTCGGACCGCTGATTCTCAAGGTCGCGGTCAGTAAGTTCTCCCGGACGCTGGCGACGCTTATCCGCAGCGGCGTGCCGATCCTCACCGCTCTGGATATCGTCTCCAAGACTTCGGGCAACGGACGCATCGAAATCGTCATCCGCACCGTGATGGATTCGGTCAAACGGGGCGACACCATCTCGGGGCCGCTCGCCAAGTGCGGCGTCTTTCCGCCGATGGTCGTGCGCATGATCGGAATTGGTGAGGAGTCCGGCGAGCTCGAGACGATGCTGACCAAGATCGCCGACTTTTATGATGCGGAAGTCGATGCGGCCGTCGACGGGCTGACGTCGCTGATCGAACCGCTGATCATCGCGTTTTTGGGGGTCGTCATCGGCGGAATCGTCATCGCGATGTTTTTGCCGATCCTCACTTTGTCGGGGCAGATCAAGTGATCGCCAGAGGAGCTCTCCGGGAGCATCGGGACTGCGAAAAAGGATTTACGCTCGTCGAAATCATGATCGTGGTCGCCATCATCGGCATTCTGGCCGCGATCGCAATTCCGAACGTGCTTCGCGCGCGGATTAACGCGAACGAAGGCGCTCTCAAATATGACTTGAAGACCTTTTCGTCGTCGGCCCAGACATTCCGTTCTCAGCAGATTCCCACGTCGCTTTTCCCGCTCAACATCGCAGCGATGACGACGGCGGTGCCGCCCTATCTGGACGCCACTTGGGATAATGTTGCGGCGGCGCCGGGTAAACACGGCTATACGATGGCGTACACTCAACTCAGCGCTGGGGCAGGCTATTCTCTGGTGGCGACTCCCATTGCGAATCAAGCCGAGCATATGTATTGCGTGGATCATACGGGGACCATTATTTCTGCGGCTGGAGGGGTTTCAAGCGGGCCCGACGGATGTCAGGGGGGTAATCCCATCGCCTAGTTGAGACTTTTCGTACGGCTTTATTTAGTGCTCGAAACATCGCATCGAGAGGGAGGGAGATGCCCCTTTTTTGCTTTAGTTTTGATAGTCTATTGCCGAAATAAGCAAACACAGCTATAATAAGATTGTAGCTGCGATGAGAAAACAAACGGAGGTATTGAATATGTTTATTAAATTAAATCAGAGAGGCTTCACCCTCGTCGAAATTATGATCGTTGTGGCGATCATCGGTCTGTTGGCCGCAATCGCCATTCCGAACTTGCTTCGCGCGAGAATGAATGCCAATGAAGGAGCTATTAAGTATGATTTGAGGACTTTCAGCTCAGCGTGCGAGGCCTATCGTGCAGCGCAGGCGCCGCCTCTTTATTCGGCGACGATTGTACTCATGACAGGTGCCAATCCAGCGTATCTTGACCCCTCGTGGGCCACTGCTGGTGCAGCGCCCGGTAAGCACGGTTACACGATGGCGTACACCCAGTTGAACGCCGGTGCCGGATATACGCTTGTTGCGACACCGATCGCCAACCAGGCCACGAATATGTATTGTGTGGACCAAACGGGTACCATCGTGACCGCTTTAGCGGGTGTTGCGAGCGGAGCTGCAGGTTGCACGGGAGGAAATCCTCTCCAGTAAGTCAGGGTGAACTAGGATTTGAAAAACCCGCTCCACAGATGTTCGTGGAGCGGGTTTTTCATTGATCCTTACAGAACAAAGACATAGAATGACGCAACACTGGATTTGACCAGGCTCATCACAAGGAATCTGAAGACTTAATGCCGAATATCCCCGTAGCATCCTGGATCCAAACGGTCCGGGACCGATTTCCTGGTCTTGCCGGGAAGCCGGCGGCCGCCGAAGCGGTTTCCCGGCTTCTCTGTGATATCGGCGATCATCGCTGGACCCTTGCGCAAATCGATAAGCTTCCAGGGACCTTGACGCTGACGTCGGATGTTTTTCAGATCCCAAAGCCGGCTTTGAACGACGAAGGCGCAGCAAAATTTGCCAGCTTCGCGGCGGCTTCGGGGTTTGTCGCCCCCCGTGCGCGTCTTTCTCTTCGCGGGTGCGGCGTCGTCATCCGGTTCATCCAATTCCCAAGAATGAAGCCTGAAGAATTGCGCCAGGCCCTGCAGTTCGAGGCGGAGAAGTATATCCCGTTCAAAGCTTCGGAAGTTCTGCTCGATCATTTTGTGCTTCCTCCCCGGGGAGCGCCGGGAACTCCGTCGAAGGATCTCGATATTCTTCTGGTGGCGATCAAGCGGGATGAGATCTATCCGCTGCTCAATTTTTTTCGGACCGCACGCTTGCCCGTCGAAATCGTGGACCTGAACGCCCTTGCGCTCCTCAATGCCTTGAGCGTTCTGTGTCCCGAAACGCAGGCGCAGACCGTGGGGGTGCTTGATATCGGATCTGCGGTGTCGACGCTGGCGATCGCGAGCCAGGGAAGCGCCGCGTTTATCCGGGACATTTCGTTTGGGGAATTAGATCTCGCCAAGCGGCTCAAATTAATGCTCGGCCTCAGCGAGGATAAAATTGCCGAATTGATGCGCAGCACCGAACCCCTGAGCCCCGAGGCGGCCGCAGCGATTAAAGAGGCCTTCAAGGGTTTGGAGTCAGACCTAAAGATCTCCTTGAATTATTTCTCCGAACAAATTCACGCCCCCTTGCCGGTTTCGGGCATCTACCTGGCGGGAGGATGGAGCCATCAGGCCGTGGCGGAAATTCTGACTCAAACCCTGGGGATCGAGGTCAAGCTCCTCGACCTTACCGGCAAGGTCGTTCTTCGCGGGGGACTGCCGGCGGGAAATATCGCGCGCCAGCGCGGTTATCTGCCGGTGCTCGCAGGGCTCGCGGTGAGGCGGCCATGATCGAGATCAATCTGCTTCCGGAGGAATTCAAGCTTGCGATGACCCCCCCGCGCAAATGGCCTTACGCTCACGCGCTTCTCGCGGCCGCTTCGCTGTTCGTCGTCGTCACGCTTTTCTTGTATGTCGATTTTCAGATCTCAAAATCCAAATTGATGAAAATAGAAAACGAGTGGGTCCTGATGCAGCCGGAATTCAAGATTCTGACCCAGCTCAAAGCCGAGATCGAAGGCAACGTCAAGGTCGAGAAAGACTTCATGGAGAAATTCGTGACGACCCAGAGGCCGCTCGCCTCCATGATGATGGGGCTCAGCGAGGCTCTTCCGAGCGGAGGATGGCTCAATGAGGTCAAGCTGGACCGCTCGGCGCTCGCGGAATCGCTCCTCCTGCGGGGCATGGTCGTGTCGGCCGGAACCAAAACCAGCATCGAGCAGATCGAAGAGTATCTCCAGCGCCTCAAAGAAAAGATGCCGGACGTCCTTTTGACGCTGACCACCACACGTCAGGCCGTTGAGGACGTGGAGGTTACAGAATTCATCGCACACCTCCAGTGGCCTACGGGGACAAGGAGCCAGCCGTGAAGCCCCTGGCGCAATGGAACTTTGTGGACATCTGGATTGCTTTGAAGGCCGTCCGAAAAGGGGATTGGATCAAGATCGGGGGGGGCGCCGCCGCAGGCGTCGTGTTCGTTTTTGCCATTGCTTGGCCTGCCTGGATCGAACGCGCGGACGTTCAGGGGAAAATGAAGGGGATCGAGGGACGAAGAATCAGTTACGACACCATGGTCCGCATGAAGCCGGCGATGTTGGCCGAACGCCAAAAGACCCGCGAATTCATCGATCAGGTCAAGAGCCGCCTGTACGGAATCCAGGAGGCGTCGTTGCTGCTGGGCGCCGTGGCGAAAATCGCGGTGCTTTCTCGCGTGACCATCGTAGCCTCGAGTCCCAAAGAGACTAAGGAAACCTTTCCTCCGCCGTTCAATCTCCAGTACCAGGCTTCCCTGTATGACTTTACGGTGGAGGGAAGTTATCACGATATCGGTAAGTTTATCAGCCTGATCGAGTCCAATCCGAAGCTCTTGAGGATCCAGAAGTTTGACCTCGTGACCAAGGGGCAGGACCCCCAAACTCAAGTGGCGGACATAACCCTCTCGGCGACAGCCCGGAAAGGATAAGCTCCCGGTGTTTCAAATTCGCGTGCTTTCATTGATCGTTCTACTGCTTGTGATCCCTTGGGGAATCTCCGCATTGCATGCCGGGGAGATTGCGTATGATTCCGGGGGGCGGAGAAATCCCTTTGTACCGCTCGTGGGCAAGGACGGCATGGTCCAGGTCAAAGCGCACGGCGATTCCCTGACCGTTGACGGCATCGTGTATGACCCCGCAGGGGATTCCATCGTCCTGATCAAAGGGGAATCCTACCGGGAGGGGGACTCCTTCGCGAATATGACGATTACCTCGATTTTTCGGGACCGTATTGTCTTGCACCAAAGCGACCAAGAAAAAGTGCTTTGGATTCGTGAGGAAGTCGTCGATAATAAAGGTGTTGGCAAAGCAAAGGCCTAGCGCCGGGAAAACGAAGCTATGCGATTGAAGTGGATTAAAGGAAGCCTCCTTGCGGGGGCTGTTTATTTGTCGGCCGTAGGCGTGTGTCATGCCCAGCCGGAGGCACAAGTTCCGGCGGCGGTTCCCGTTGCCGAACCCAAGGCTGCTCCGGCAGCCGAAGACTCTTCGGAGTTCATTTCCCTCGATTTCAAAGAGGCGGATATCAATACCGTTCTGCGGGTGATGAGCATGAAAAGCGGCGTCAATATCGTCGCGGGCCCGGATGTCAAAGGAACGGTGACGATCCGCCTCGAGAATGTCCCTTGGCAAAAGGCTCTCGAAGTGGTTTTGCGTACTTACGATTACGTGTATGAGCGGGAGGATAATATTATTCGGGTCACAACCCGAGAAAAAATGGCTCAAGAGCCGGTCACGACTCAGACTTACATCCTGAACTACACGAAGGCTCAGGAAATCATGGAGGCCGTCAAGGACATGCTTTCGGACCGGGGAAGGATCAAGACGGCGGATCGTACGAACGCTCTCGTCATCACGGACATTCCGACCAATTTGTACCGTATCGGAATGATCATCAAGGACCTCGATAAGGTGACCCCACAGGCCTATATCGACTCCAAGATCGTCAAAACGGACGTTGGAACCGCGGAAACGGTGGGGATCAATTGGAATGCGCAGGCTTCGGTGAAGGGATCGGTACGACCGACGACATTTCCTTTTCCGACCGGAGTCGATCCCGGTGGGAACAATCACACGATATCTCCGTTGGTGGACCAATTTTTTCCAACGTGGGGAATCGCGGGGAATACGAATCCGGATAACCGGGATTTTCCAAGCTATAACGCCTTTACGGCTCCTGGAACCGACCCTTTTAAATACGGGTCTATCGATTTTTCGACTTTCACCGCGATGATGAAAATGCTTCAAACACGGTCCAACGTCAAGGTTGTTTCCAATCCGAGGATCGTGGTGCTCAATAACCAGAAGGCGAAGGTTCAGGTCGGCGAGCAGATTCCCGTCCCGACCTTCGAAAGAAATACCCAGACCGGCAAGATGGAGGTCACAGGTTACAATTTTCGTGACGTCGGCGTCGTTTTGAACGTGACCCCGCACATCAATTCCGAAGAAGAAATCTTGGTCGAGCTCGATCCGGAGGTTAGCGCGAATCCGGGCAACAAGAATTTTGGCGACTTTCAGGCGCCTTACTTCACCGTCACCAACGCAAAGACTCAGGTTCTTATCCGCAGCGGGCAGACGATTGCCATCGGCGGCTTAATGACGGATGCGGTGGCGATGGACGAAGCCAAGGTGCCGTATTTAGGGGACCTTCCGGTCGTTGGGAAATTGTTCCGCTCGAAGACGCAAGGCGCGGATTCGAGTAACAAGAAAGTCGAAACGCTCTTTTTCATTACGGTGACCACCGTCGATACGGAAGGTCAGCCGTTGGTAAGCCAGAGGTCTTTGCCCGTTCCGGTTTCCGCTCAAGCGGATCCGGCGGCCGTCGCCTCCGGCAATAAACAAGTTCAGACGAATCAGGATGCCAAAACCTCCGCAAGCGGAGCCCCATCGCCGAACGCCGAGCCGAAGCAGGAGCGGACGGAAAACCCAGCCTAGGGTTTTCTTCCGGTCCTTTGGCGCGATGAAGTTCGAGCGAATCCTCTGAACAGGCCTACGGCTGTTTTTTTGTGTTCGACGCATGAAATCTTTCAACACAAGGAGACTATCCGTGAATCGAACATCAAAAGTCGTAGCTCTGTTTGCGGGTCTTTGCCTGCTCGCGCCCGCTGCGGCGCGGGCCGCGCAAGACCAGCCGGCGATGACCTATCTGAAGACGAAAGCCGACGAATCGGCGAAGAAGCTTGAATCGATCGAGAAGACTCAGCAGGACATCCTCAATGAGCTTGCCGAGATCCGGAAGGAATTGAATGTCGTAAAAATTCGCGCCACACAATAATTGTCATTCACACTTAAGTTTAGTTGAAAGGAACGAAAGCATGAAACGAGAAATTTTGATCAGTATGGACGCCAACGAAACGCAGGTGGCGATCCTCGAAGAGGGGCACTTGGACGAGTATTACATTGAGCGGCTGGACGAGAGCCGCATGTTTGGGAACATCTACAAGGGCAAGGTTAAGACCGTGATTCCCGGGATGGGGGCGGCCTTTGTCGACCTTGGGACCAAAAAAGACGGGTTTCTCTATGTGGGTGACGCCATGAAATCACCCCTGGACCTCGACGCCGAGTACGATGAGGCGGAACACAATAAGGGACATCAGCGCGAGCGGGTCAAGAGCATCGATCAAGTCCTTAAAGTGGGCCAAGAAGTCATCGTTCAGATCGTCAAAGAGCCTATCGCCAACAAAGGGCCCCGGCTGACGACGCACTTTTCGGTGCCTGCGAGGTATTTGGTCATGATGCCCGGCGACGAAAAGATAGGGATTTCCCGCCGCCTGGAAGACCGCAAAGAGCGAGAGCGCATCCGCCAGATTTTCCGGCAGGAGCTGGATTTCCCGAAAGGGGTGGGCTTTATCGTGCGGACAGCCGCCGAAGGCAAATCGGAGAAGGAGTTTCAGCGCGACATCCGTTACCTGACAAAGTTATGGAAGCGCATTCACGGAACCATTGATCAGCGAAAGGCGCCCTGCATCATCCACCAGGAGCTGAGCCTGGTCGAGCGCATTATCCGGGACCATTTCGACGAGGATACCGACACGATCGTCGTCGACCATCAGGACGTTTACCGGAAGCTCCTCAAGTTTATGGCGATTTATCTTCCGGGGCAAAAGGTGCAGGTGGATTTGTACCGGGACCATACGCCGCTTTTCGAAAAGTATACGATCGAGAAGGCGATCGAAAAGACCTTCCAGAAGACGGTTTTTTTGAAATCCGGGGGACATATCGTCATTGAGCAGACCGAGGGGCTGGTCGCGATCGACGTCAACACCGGCAAATTTACCGGTCACCGGAATCTCGAGGAAACCGTTTTTAAGAACAACATGGAAGCGGCCGGGGAAGTTGCCCGTCAGCTGCGCTTGCGCGATGTCGGCGGCATTATCATCATTGACTTCATCGACATGGAACGCCACGAACATCGCAAGGCTCTCTACCGGACGTTCAGCGAAGCGGTCAAAAAGGACCGCGCCAAGACGAATATTCTCAAGATATCCGAGCTCGGCCTTGTCGAAATGACCCGCCAGCGGATTCGCCCATCGCTCGAGAGCGCAGTTTACAATACCTGCCCCTACTGCGAGGGCAAGGGCATGGTCAAGTCGCCGACGACGATGGCGATCCAGACGATCAAGGAACTGCGCAAAGCCATCGGGGAGACGCACGGCCGGACCATCAACGCGTACGTCCATCCTCGCGTTTCGGAGAGGCTTTTGACCCAAGATCAGCGCTCGATCCACCTGCTGGAAAAGCAGACGCGCAGCCGGATCTATATTTTTCCGGACACCAACCTTCACATGGAAGACGTCAATATCACCTTTGTCAAATAGAGGATGAATTTCCGGCCGATTCAGCCCCCGAAGCCGGGAGACTCGACCCTCGAGCGAAGGCTGAGGATGGTGGACGAACAGATACGGTCCCGGAAGGTACGGGACCCGAGGCTGCTGGCTGTCCTAGAAAACCTCCCCCGGGAGATTTTTGTCTCGGAGGATTTGCGTGCTCTCGCGTATGACGACGGCCCTCTCGATATTGGCTATGCCCAGACCATTTCTCAACCCTATATCGTAGCGACCATGACCGAATCCCTGGCCATCGAGTCGACCGACAGAGTGTTGGAGATCGGCACAGGATCGGGCTATCAAACCGCAGTGCTTGCGCGGCTTGCGGCGGAAGTCTTCAGCCTCGAACGCTTGCCTTCCCTTTGCGCGTCCGCGGGACGAAGACTGCATGAGCTCGGCATCGAGAATGCGATGCTCGAATGCAGGGACGGGTGGGAGGGATGGCCCGAGCACGCGCCCTTTGATAAGATCATCGTCACGGCAGCGCCTGAAATGATCCCGCCACTTTTGATCGCGCAACTCAAGGAACAGGGGAGACTCGTTATCCCGGTCGGAAGCGGACAGGGGATTCAACGCCTTGTCGTAGGAGTCAAGCGAAATGGGATTTTGGAAACGTCTGACACGATCCTTGTTCGGTTCGTTCCTTTCGTCCACCGGGAAGCCGAGTAAACGGTCCCGCAGGTTCCGGCGAAGGAAAAAGGCAAGGCGTGCTGTGAAGGCCCGGCGAAGCCCGAAGCGTACGACACCCGTCCGGGCCGTCAAGAAGCCGGCGCGCCGCCCAGTGCCCGGAAAACCAAAGCCCGTCAAACCCGCGCGACGGCCCACCCCAGAGCGGCGAACCCGCGCGAAACCGAAGGCTTCACCGGATAGGGCCAAGCTCGGCGAGGTCACACACTATTTCTCCGGGATTCGAGTTGCGGCAGTCAAAATCACGCAAGGATCTTTGAACCTTATGGATCCCGTGGCTTTCAAGGGCGCCTTCACGGATTTCTCACAGACGGTAGGATCCATGCAAATCAACCGCAAACCCGTCGAGCGCGCCGTGCGAGGCGACGAGATCGGACTTGCCGTCAAGGAGCCCGTACGTGCCGGCGATCTCGTTTTTAAGCTTCAACCTTGAAGTGCAATACGCTATGATGATGAAAATTGGGGGGGAGCCATGCCTAGAGAATATTTGAGGACATACCGCGAGTACGACTGGGACGATGTGCGCGCTCACCTGCTCATTCTCGGCGATCTTTCCGCCGACTGCGCGTCCTGCCGGGCTCTTGGCATCGACGCTTCGACCGCCCGTGAGTGCCCTGAATGCAAGACGGCCTTCAAGTATGTCACAAGCCGCCGCCTCGAGGCACATCCCGGCGAGCGCTTCCCGACCGTGCGGCGTTTTTTAGGCAAACGCCCCGAACTGATCTTCATCGACTTTACCGACTATCAGCAGACTCTGGGACACAAGAAAGCACGGGATTTTTTCGGATGAGCCTGCTCATGGATTTGACCGGAGACCTGGCGCGCGAGGCGCTGCGAATCGTTCAGACGCTGTCCGGCAAGGGCCATACGGCCTATTTTGCGGGGGGATGCGTCCGTGACGCTCTGAGGGGAACGGTTCCGAGCGATTTCGATATCGCCACCACGGCCACCCCGGACGAGGTGGAGGCGCTTTTCCCAAAGACTGTTTCCGTCGGACGCCAGTTTGGCGTCATGCTCGTCCTCTCGGAGTCAATGACATTCGAGGTTGCGACCTTCCGGAAAGAAGGGGGCTACGTCGACGGCCGCCACCCGACGGAAGTGGCCTTTACGGTGCCCCAGCAAGACGCCCTTCGCCGGGATTTTACCGTCAACGGTCTTTTTTACGATCCCCAGAGCGGGGAGGTCATCGATTTCGTCGGCGGCCGCGCGGACCTTGAGCGGAGGCTCATCCGTGCCATCGGCGATCCCGGCCAGCGCTTCACCGAGGACAAACTCCGGATCCTGCGGGCGGTCCGCTTCGCCGCGACGCTCCATTTCGAGATCGAAGCGGCGACATGGCAAACGGTGCGTGCCATGGCCGGAGAAGTCCAGACGGTCAGTCCCGAACGAATCCGGGACGAGATCTCCAAGATGATTACGCGGCCCGGGGCGGGCAGGGGCCTCGAGCTCCTCCTCGATTCCGGGCTTCTGAGGATCCTTTTGCCCGAACTCGAGGCTCTCCGGGGGGTTTCTCAGCAGGAGGCCTTCCATCCCGAGGGAGACGTGTGGGAGCACACCCGCTTGCTCGTCGACCGCCTTCATCATCCCTCGCTCGTCCTGGCCTGGAGCGCGCTCCTCCATGACATTGGAAAGCCGCGGACTTTTGCCGTGCGAAACGACAAGATCACTTTTTATGAGCACGCGCCGGTCGGGGGCAAGATCGCCCGCGAGATTATGATGCGCCTGCGATTTTCGAATGACGAAATCGAGCAGGTGGCGACCTGTATCGATCAGCATATGGCGTTTGCCGACGTCCGGAAAATGCGCTCCGGAAAACTCAAGAGGATGCTGGCTCGCTCCACTTTTCCCGAAGAGCTGGAGCTCCACCGCGCCGACTGCGAAGCTTCGCACGGGATGATGGAAAATTTCGATTTCCTCCGTGAAAAAATGAAGGAGTATGCCGCCGAAGATCTCAAGCCCAAGCCCTTTGTGAACGGTCATGACTTGCAGACGCTCGGCATGAAGCCGGGCCCGCCGATGAAGCCTTTGCTCGAGGAGCTTTACGACCTCCAGCTCGAAGGCGCTTTGAAATCCCGCGAAGAGGCCCTGGAGTTTGCGGCCAGGAGATTGTCGGGCTCATGAGTTCCGCCGCCAAGGGGCTCCGCACCGCTTTCTTTGTCATCGCGGGTCTCCATGTTCTCATAGCGGCTGCGATGTATTTTTTCGGGCTGAGGATTCCCTGGAACCGCTTTTGGGAGCCTCCGCGTTCCTCTGTGAGCGATCTTTTGACACGGTCCGCCGGCATCCCTGTCCGGTTCGAGAGCCTTGTGTGGAAGCAAGGAGGCGGACTGACCTGGACGGCGGAGAACGTCACCGCCGGCGGCACGGACGGCAGAGAGCCGGTCCTTTTTTGTCCGTCGGCCGAAGTGACTTTTCGTTTCTGGCCGCTTTTGGCGGGCCAGTTACGCCTCGAGCGCATCGAGTTTATCCGGCCCGTCATCAGTCTCGAGCGGGATGAAAACGACCGCTGGCGCCCAGCGACTGCCGCGGAGTATTTGCTTGCGCCGCTGCCGCGCGCCCCCGTGCTCGAAATGACTGCCGGCAAGATCGTCTACCGGGACCGCTCGTCGCTTCCGGTCTTTGGAGTGGAGGTTCTCTTCGAAACCGCCGAAATCCGCCGACCCAACGGCGGAGATTCCCGTCTTTTCTCTTTACGCGGTCTTCGAATGCCGCAGCACCCTCAGTGGGAGACCTTCGATGCCGAGGGCGAATATGACCCCCTAGCGGATGAGGCAAGCCTGGAGGTCCTGGGGAGCAAGGAACGGTGGAAAGTGAGGGCCTTGATTCATTCCGTCACGGATCATCCCCGTTGGTCCGCCGAAGCCACGTCCGAGGGGCTGGAGAGCGTCTTGGTTTTGCCGCAGGACGGGGGGCTGTTCCCTCCGCTGATCGGAGAGCTCCATTTGAGCGGGGAAGGGGCGGGGGAGGGGCTCCACCCGGCTGCATTCAGGCAAAGCGGACAAGCCCGCGGAGCATTCGAAATCCGTAACGGTAAACTTTTGGGAGCGAACCTGATCCGGCGGATACTGGATTCGGCGGTCCCCGCCGGCGAGGGTCCGGCGAGCTTGCCGGAGGGGGAAGCGGCCTCGAAAGCTGTGGCCGTGCTCGAGGACCCCGATACCGTCTTTGATGTTTTTCGCGGTTCGATCGAAAAGGCCGCGTCGGTTTTAAATTTTAGAGATCTTTTGATCCAGTCGGAAGAGGCGCTTATCCGGATGGACGGCGTCTATGACGCCGTCAACCAGTCGGTCGATCTGCGCGGCCGTCTCATTTTACTTGAGACTGCAGCGAGTGCTTTGCTCGCGGCCAGGCCCTCGCTGGCGTTGCTTCCGAAGGCCTCCGGACGGATCCTTGCCGATTTTGGCTTCCTGGGAACCGTTCCAGGCGCCAGCCTCTATACGAATTCACCGCTTCCCTTAACCCAGCCCGCGGGCACCGCGGAGCAGAAGACGGAGACTTAGAACATGACCTCCCAAAACCATTATTGGCTCATTCTCACCGGAAAGGACCGCCCCGGAATCATCGCCGACATCACCGGCCTCTTATTTCGCCATCGCTGCAATCTCGAAGATATCAGCATGACTCTTTTGGAGGGGCAGTTTGCCATGATGCTCGTCGCCGATACGGGTTCGGCCGCAGGGCACAAGTTTTTGTTGCGCGAGCTCGAACGCTTTGCGAAAAGCAGCGCGCTTGTCCTTCATTTCGAAAAATTACCTCACGCGCTCAAGCGCGGCAGCGCAGGACGCCCGAATGAACGCCGCTACATCATCACCGCACTAGGCCGCGACCGCACGGGGATCGTGTACCGGATTGCCTGGGTCCTGGCCCGCGCCGGACTGAATATCACGGACCTGAACTCCAAAATCCTCGGATACGGCCGAAAAGCCCTCTACACGATGATCCTGGAAGTGGATGTTCCGAAGTCTTATGCCGTCAAGCGGCTGGAACGGACACTGGCAAAACTGCGCAAGTCCCTGGGCATCGAGATCCAAATCAAACCCTCGGAAACCGTCCAGCTATAGCCGATGAGAGAAACCGCCAGGATCAAGATTTTTCCCGCAAGCGTTCTCCGGCATAAAGCGGCGCGTGTTATGCGTTTTGACGCAAAATTGCGGCGCCTTGCCGATCTCATGGTCAAAACTATGAAGTCCCAGCCTGACGGAATCGGAATCGCGGCCCCGCAGATCGGCGTGCGCAAGCAGGTGGCCATTGTCGACGTTTCTCCGAGAATCCCGGGCCGCCAAAGGCTGGTTTTGGTCAATCCGAGGGTCCTTGCCGCCTCAGGGCCGCGCTCTAGCCGCGAGGGGTGCATGAGCCTTCCGGATTACACCGCCGTGATCAACCGGTTCGAGAATATCCGTCTCGGATGGCAATCCGTCGAGGGGGATTATCATGAGGCGGACTTTGAAGGCCTAGAAGCCGTCTGCATCCAGCACGAAGCCGACCACCTCGGAGGCATTCTCTTCATTGACCGCGTGATTTCCCTCAAACGCGATCTGATTCCTCGTCCCAGAGCGTTTAAAGCGAAATAAATACCCACGAGCTGTGTTCAACCGTTATCGGCCCGGCACTTTTCCGGTCGGGAAAAGTGCGTTCTAATCACTCGCTCTGCGTTCAACCGTTTTAATGGCGCGGCACCAAACCAGTTCGGTTTGGTGCGTAATCATCAAAGAGTGTGCGCACCCTTTGTATGATTACGTCCTATAATGTATCTTATGTAAAGTAAACCATGGGTAAATCTGGCTTTTGAGGCCCCCATCAAGAACTGGCTATTAGGCGGGTAAAAGCTTGGCAAGAAGCTCGTTGACGGCTTTACCATCGGCCTTCCCTTTGACCTTCGGCATGACTTCCTTCATCACCTTGCCGGCGTCTTTGCGGGATGTTGCTCCGCATTGGCGGATGGCCTCCTCGAGGATGGACTGCAGTTTTTCGGGCGAAAGCTGTTCGGGCAGGTATGACTCGAGGATAGACAGCTCCCGTTTCTCTTTGTCCGCAAGCTCCGTGCGTCCGGCTTTCTCGAAACTTTCGATGCTTTCCCGGCGCTGTTTGGCCTGTTTTTGTAGGATTTGCAGAATGTCGGCCTCTTCGAGAGCCTCCTGCTTGCGTTCGATTTGATAAGAGGTTATGGCTGCTTTGACGAGGCGCAGGGTCGAAAGCCTGTCGACATCCTTAGATTTCATCGCTTCCTTGATGTCTTCGGAGAGTTTTTGCTCATTTAGCATGGAGAATGTCCTTTTTACCAGTCTTTGTCCACGGTCTTCGGATCGCGGCGGAGCGGCGGGCGGCGCAAATCCTGCAGCTCTTTTTCGGTTTCTTTGAGGGCATCCAGGATTCGCAGCGCCTGGTCCTTGCTCATTTGGCCCTGAAGGGGCTGACGCCCGCCCCCTTGAGGATTCCCCTCTTTGGGCTCCTGTTCCTTTTGTTCCTGCGGCTGTTGCTCTTTCTGCTGCTCCTCTTCCTTTTTCCGTTCCTCTTCCTCTTTCTTTTTCTGCTCTTCCCGCTGCTTTTGCTCTTCTTCTTCACGCTTTTGCTGTTCCTCGCGCTGCCGCGTCTCTTCTTCCCGTTTTTGCTGTTCCTCACGCTGACGCTGTTCTTCTTCCTTTTTCTGTTGCTCCTCTTGCTGCCGCTGTTGTTCTTCCTTCTTCTGCTGGTCCTTTTGGTCTTGCTGATCTTGCTTATCTTTTTGGTTCTGCTGGTCTTTTTGGTCTTGCTGATCTTGCTTATCTTTTTGGTTCTGCTGGTCTTTTTGGTCTTGCTGATCTTGCTTATCTTTTTGGTTCTGCTGGTCCTTTTGGTCCTGCTGATCCTGCTTATCCTGTTGGTCTTGTTGCTGGCCCTGCTGGTTTTGTTGGTTCTGCTGATTTTGCTGTTGTTGATTCTGCTGTTGGTTTTGTTGTTGCTGGTTTTGCTGTTGATTCTGCTGCTGTTGGTTTTGTTTTTGCTGTTTCTGCTGATCTTTTTTCCGGTCTTGATTCTTCTTATCGAAGGCCCCTTTCTTTTTCTCGATCAGCTCGAGGTTATACTTGGCATCGACATCTTTCGGATCGATTTCAAGGGCTTTCTGGTAGGCCTCGATGGCCTTTTCGAAATTTCCGAGGCGGTACTGGGCGTTTCCGTAATTGTATAGGGCTTTTGCCTTGAGGGCCGGGTCTTGGGCTTTCTCGAGCGTCTGTTCGAGATTGGCGGCTGCCTGTTGATAATCCTTGGTCTGGTACTGGGTCGTGGCGAGGTTGTAATTGAGCACGGGGTCTTCGGGGGCTGAGACCTGGGCCTTTTGGTAGTGCTCCATCGCCGTCTGATACTTTTTTTCCTCGAACTCTTTGTTTGCCTTTTCGTTGAGGCGCTGAGGGCTGTCAAAAAGAAAACCGGAAAAAAGGAAAAGGCAGGCCGCGAGCGGAAGGACCTTTGCTACCGCACGTGCGGCGGTGCGTCGGGACTTGCTTGCCGACTGGCTCCGCACGAGCATCTCGAGGGCTAAAAACAGGAGGCCTAGCGCGAGGAAGAGTTGAAAATGCTCCTCCTTCTCGGTAATCAGCCGCTCCTTAAACTGCCTTTTTCCGATGCTTTGCATGTGACGCAGGATCAGCTCGATCTCCTCCTCGCCCGGTGTGCCCGGAAGATAAAGGCCGCCCGTTTCGTCGGCGATTTTTTCCAGAAGCGGCTGGTTCAAGGCGGTCATGATCATCTTTCCGGAGGCGTCTTTTTTGAAGCCGACCCTTCGTCCCTGTTCGTCGCTTAGCTGGATGGGCTCTCCTTGGGCCGAACCGACTCCGACGGTGTAAACGCGGGTGCCTGCTTTCTTAGCCTCATCGATCGCGCGCTCAAGACCACCCTCATGATCTTCTCCGTCCGAGAAAAGGACCAGGGCCTTGTGCTTCAGCTCCTTTTCGGGCATGGATTCCATCGCAACATGGATGGCTTGATCCAGAGAGGTCCCGGGATCGGGGATGTAGCCGGTCTTCACGCCGTCGAGAAACAAAAGAAAAGCAGGATAGTCAAGCGTGAGCGGCGTCTGTAGAAAGCCGGAGCCCGCAAAGGCCACCATTCCTACGCGGTCTCCCTTGAGGCGCCTGACGAAGTGCTTGATCTCGAGCTTTGATTTTTCAAGGCGGTTGGGCTTGGCGTCCTCCGCGAGCATGCTCAGTGAGGTATCGAGGAGAAAAATAATGTCAATCCCCTGCCGTTCGATCTTCTTCTTTTCGGATCCCCACTGGGGCCTTGCCAGCGCAAGCACCGCAAAGAGGATGCCGAGCGTCAAAAGGATGGCACGGCCTTGCCAGGCATGGGGCCGGTACAGGGGCATCAGCTTCCGGGTAAGGGTCTGCGGCATTCCGATCCGGGCGACCCGGGCGGTCCACATCCGGCGGCCGAGCCAGACAAGGAACCAGAGGGCGGGAAGCGCCCAAAGAAAGACGAGGGAGGAGGGCGTAAAAAATTGCATCTTAAGGCACCTTGATCAAATAGGTTTGTGACACCAGAACCTCCAGAAGCAAAAGGAGGATGGCCGGAAGCAGGAAGAAAGGAAACAGCTCCTCATAACTCTTGTATTCCTTGACCTTGACTTCCGTCTTTTCCAGCTGATTGATCTTCTCGTAAATTTCGGAGAGAGCCTTGGAATCCCGGGCGCGGAAGAAAAGCCCGCCCGTAATGTCGGCGATCCTCTTCAGGCTGGCTTCGTCGATCTCGACATTGGCCTGAACATAGCGCTTTCCGAATAGGGGGTCGTTGACCGGAAAGGGCACGAGGCCTCCCCTGCCGACCCCGATCGTATACGCCTTGATCCCGAAGCTTTTGGCAAGCTCGGCGGCCGTGATGGGATCGATGTTGCCGGCGTTATTCTCGCCGTCGGTGATGAGAATGATCACCTTGCTTTTGGCCGTGCTGTCCCGGAGGCGGTTGACGGCGGTCGCGATTCCCATTCCGATGGCTGTCCCGTCGGCGATCATCCCGACCTGGACCTCGTCGACGAGGCGCGCGAGGACGTCGTAGTCGAGGGTCAGGGGGCACTGGGTAAAGGCTTTTCGCGCAAAAACCACGAGCCCGATCCGGTCATTTTCGCGGCCCCGGATAAACTTGACGGCTTCAGACTTGGCCACCGTCACGCGGTTCTCCGGCTTGAAATCTTCCGCGAGCATGGATCCGGAAATGTCGAGCGCAATCATGATGTCGACCCCCTCGGTTTCGTACTCCCGCTCGGAACTAACGTTTTGCGGGCGCGCCAGGGCCGCGATGCCCAAGGCCAGGACCGCGAGGCGCACGAAGGGCATCAGCCGGTAAAGCAGGAGCCTGAGCGAAAGCTTCTCGGCGGGAATACGAGACAAGTCGGAATAGGACAGGGGCGCGTGCCGCCGGGACCGGATCCCGAGCAGTAGAAGCGGAAGCAGTGCGAGCAGGCAGAATAGAAGCGGCTCACTAAACGTCATGGGGCGGTTCCTCCGGCGGCTTGGGGCGGAAGTCTTCGACGATCTGCCGGCTGTCCCGGGCGATCTGTGCGATCTGTGGCGGCTCGGGCTTCCACTTTGCGAACTTGGCGAGGTCGGAGGCTTCCAGCACTTCCGAGATGCGCCGGCGGACATCGGAGGCCATTTCACGCCCCTTCAAAAGTCGCATGATTTCCGTCGTGGTCGCTTCGACGGCCTGGATGTCAAGACGGCGCTCGAAGAACCGGCGGAGGATTTCGGAGAGGCGGAGGAAATATTCCTTAGTTCTCCCGCGGCGAAGCCAGTCCGAGTCGAATAGCTCGGTCAGGCGCTTCAAAGCCTCGTCTTCCGGGGTCAGCGGCGTTTCGACGGGACGCGCAAGGCGCTTGGCGCGATAGATCCAATACCACTTCCCCGCCAAGGCCAGAAGTCCCGCGGCGGCGAGTCCGGCGAGAATGACCATCCAGAATTTAGAGGCGGGCATTCCGAGGACGGTCTTGATCCCGCGGATGTCAGTCTTCTCCTCGCCTTCCGCGACGCTTTTGACCTGAAGGTAGATGGGCTGGGTGGCAACAGTCCGGGCCTCGCCCGAGCTCATGCGGTACTCGACTGAAACGGGATCCAGGACGAATTCGCCGAGGCGAAAGGCCGTCAGGGTGAATTTTTTACCTTCCTCGATCATGACGCCGTCTTTTTGCCGGATATCCTCGAGCTTGAGGATCTTGAAAAGTTCCGCGTCCGGGGCCGACAGGCTGGTGACGATCCGGGCCTCGGGCGAATGGCGGACTAAAATCATATACTCGACCGGATCTCCGATCGTGAGGACGGATTTGTTGACCTGAGCCTTGACCGTGACCTCGGGTTCCGCGGCCCAAAGAGGCGCACACACTATGGCGGCCAAGGGGAGCAGCCAGCCGGCCTTCCTGATCAATGCCGGAAGAAGGAAGCTCGTCATGGAATCAAAGCCGTTTCTCGCGAACTTTGAAAAAACGCATGATCGGTTCGATATAAGACGATTCCGCGGCGATCTGGATTCTGTCGATGCCGAGGGTTTTGAACAATTTGTCGAGCCTCTCGCGCCGTTGGGCGGCCTCCTTGGCGAGAGTGCTGCGAAGCTCTTTGGAGGACGTATCGACCAGGCGCCGCCGCCCGGTCTCCCGGTCCTCGAGTTCGACGAGCCCCGCTGCCGGAAATTCATTCTCACGCCGGTCTTCGAGGTGGATCGCGATCACATCGTGGCGCTTGCTTAGGATTTTGAGGGATTTCTCGTACCCGGAGTCCATGAAATCCGAAATAATGAAGATGACTGCCGTGCGCGTCAGAAAATTGTTGAGGTATTGGAGTCCGGCCTCGAGGTGGGTCCCCAGGCCCTCGGGTTCGTAGTAGAGAATCTCGCGGACCACCCGGAGAACGTGAGTCTTCCCCTTTTTCACAGGAACGAATTTTTCCACCTTGTCGGTGGTGATCAGGAGCCCCGTCTTGTCCTTGTTTTTGACGGCGGCGAAGGCCAGGAGCGCGGTGACCTCGGCCGCGACTTCCGACTTGAGTTTCTCGCCGGTCCCGAAATACTGCGAGCCGGACATGTCGACCATGAAAAGTACCGTCAGCTCACGCTCTTCGACGTATTTCTTGACGAACGGCCGCTGCGATCGCGCCGTGACGTTCCAGTCGATGGTGCGGATGTCGTCGCCGGGAACGTACTCGCGGACGTCGGCAAATTCGATTCCTTGCCCCTTGAAAACAGACTCGTATTCCCCTCCGAAGGCCTCGTTGACGAGCCGTGTCGTGCGGATCTCGATATGGCGGACTTTCTTGAGAATTTCTTTGGGAATCATGGGACTTCGACTTGGTCGAAGATTTTCTGAATGATGTTTTCGGAAGTGATTTCCTCGGCTTCGGCCTCATAGGTGACGAGCACGCGATGCCTCATGACGTCCATGGCGATCTGCTTGACGTCGTCGGGGGTCACGTAGCCGCGCCCGCGCAAAAATGCGTGAGCCTTTGCCGCGAGGATGAGCATGATGCTGGCGCGAGGCGAGGCTCCGTAGGAGATGAGCGGCTTGATGGACTCGAGTTTGTAATCTTCGGGATGACGGGTCGCGAATACGAGATCGAGGACATAATCCTTGACCTTTTCGTCGACGTAGATTTGATTCATGAGCGCCCGAAGCTCAAGGATCTGCTTGGGTTCGAGGACCGGCTTGACCTCGATTTTTTTACCGGTGGACATCCTTTCCACGATCTCTTTTTCCTCTTTCTTGGTCGGATAGTCGACGATCAGCTTAAGCATAAATCGGTCCACCTGGGCTTCGGGCAAGGGGTAGGTCCCCTCCTGCTCGATCGGGTTCTGAGTTGCAAGCACCAGAAAAGGGGCCTCGAGAGGAAAGGTATTCTCGCCGATCGTGACTTGCCGTTCCTGCATGGCCTCGAGAAGGGCGCTTTGCACCTTGGAAGGGGCTCGGTTGATTTCGTCGGCCAAAATAATGTTGGCAAAAATCGGGCCCTTTTTGGTTGTGAAATTGCCGTCCTTGGGATTGTAGACGAGCGTCCCGATGAGGTCCGCGGGGAGAAGGTCCGGCGTGAACTGGATGCGCTGGAATTTGGTGTGGACCGCCTGGGAAAGCGTGCGGACCGACAGCGTCTTGGCAAGTCCCGGTACGCCTTCGATCAAAACGTGGCCGTCCGCCAAAATGGCAATCATCAGCCGCTCGACCAAGTATTTCTGGCCGACAATGACCTTGCCGATCTCCCGGAGGAGAGTTTCTATCTGGACCCCCGCCTCCTTCACCTTCTGATTGATTTCCTGAATCGATGATTCCATTCGACTTTCTCCTTTCGCTTTAACCGGTGATTCGTTTTCCGCGGATGAATGACAAAATATCGTTTTTTAACTCCGCCATGTCGGAAGGCGGCGGCTCCTTCGGCGAAAATTTCACCCCCGAAATCCGCTCGAATAACCGCCCCACGGCCTCGAGTTCCTGGCGTGGAATGGTGTTGCTTCCCTTGAGGGCTTCGAAGGTCTCGCGCTCGGTCATGACCGAACCCGCAGCAAGCGCGTACTTACTGACCGCAAAATTCTTTAATTGTTTTCCCCATTCCACGGCCTTGTCCCTTGCGGCGCCTTGCGCGTTCTCGATCCTCGCAATCAGAAGGTCAAATTTTCCACGCTCACGCTCGTCCTGATCTTCCTGCTCCTTGACGGCGGAAGTCCTGGATTGCCAGGCCACAAAAAATCCGCCGGCGGTGAACAATCCGGCGAGAATGACTGTGATGACGAGAAACCAAATGCCCGACCGGGGCGCTGCGCGGACCTCCACGTCGACTTGCCGCGTAATCTCGATTTTCTTGGTTGCCTGTGTGCGGACATCCGAACAGCTCATCCGGATGAAGCCGATCGAGGCGTTGCCCACCTTTTCCGGAGCGTACTCGAACCGGATGGACACGCGGCTCCACGTTTGCGGCCCCTCGGCAAAGGACTCCTCGGCGCGCGATTCATTGACGAATTTCAGGTTTTCGAGCTTCCACTCGGGAGTCTCGAGCTTGTAGGGTCCCTCTGTGGAGGGCCAGCTGATCTTCGCTTCGACGATCACCGGTTCGTTGACCCGGACCCTGCGGGAAGAGACCGTCGCCTCGACCTTCGGTGCCGCAAAAGCCTGAGAGGCCTGAAGACAGAAAATCACAGCGGCGGCCGCCCACAACAACGAAGATTTCCTAAAGGGCGGCCGGAAATCCGAAAACAAAAGAGCCCAAACGCTCACGGGAGAGCACTCCCCCGGATCGCTTTTTCAAGCTGCGCATACGTGTGCGTGACCGGAAATTGACGGTATTTTGTCCGGATCGACTCCGGGGGATTGAACAGAATGCCCCGCTGCGCCGTCTTCAGCATTCCGAGATCGTTGTACGAGTCCCCCACCGCCGTCACCTGAAAACCCAGGCCTTTGAGGGCTCGCACCGACTTTAGCTTTCCGTTGCGCTGGCGAAGCACGTACGTGCGGATAAAGCCCTTCCGGTCGGTCTTGAGCCAGTTGCAGAACAAAACCGGTTGGCCGAGCTTTTGAATCCCAGGGCCTGCGAATTCGTAGTAGGTATCGGAAAGGATGATGACCGGAAACGAGGCTCGAATCCTGTCGAGGAAGCGGCGCGCTCCCGGAAGCGGGCGCACTTTCGCAAGAATTTCCTGAAGGTCCGCGAGCTTGATCCCCTCGCGCCGCAAGATGCGCAGTCTGTAACGCATCAGACGGTCGTAATCGGCGATATCGCGCGTGGTTAGGCGCAGTTCGGCAAGGCCCAAACGATCGGCAATGCGTATCCAAAATTCAGGAAGCAACACCCCTTCCAGATCAAAGCAGCAAATCGGCATCGTGAACGCCCCTTTCCCCCGCGTTATCCCGGCTCGAACAAGTGGATGTGCCAGGCTTTCAAATCGATATAGAGACCCAAACTGGCCAATTCGTCGCGATCCCGCTTGTAGATCTCTCCGGAGCGCCGGTCCCGGATCCGAACCGTTTTGTCTTTGCCGAGCAGCGCCCGGGCATCCACCCGGCACTGGGACGGATATTCGGAATAATTGACGACGACAAGCCGCCAGTCCTCCTCGGTTTCCCAGCTCCAGGCGATGAGATTGCGATACGTGATATTCTCTTCACAGACGGGCTGGACGGCAAGAAACTTCCACTTTCCGTGATGGCAGGCGGGCGTGTTTGCGTAGGCAAGCAGCATCCGGTAAAAGTCCACAAGCCCGTAGTCGATCTTGTCGGGGGCTTCACGGCGAAGATGGATTGGGGTCCTCACACGTTTTCCGTCGAGCTGCCCGTCCTGAAAAAAACGAAGGCCTGGAACCGTGGCTGTGACCGCCGCCGCTGCTTGCGATTTTTCTCGTCCGAAGGTGTAAACGGCACGGTCCTCGTCATGGTTTTCGAGAAACCTCACCGAACGGTTTTGGTAGGCCTCCTCGGCGAGGAGATGGCCGCCCACGTCTGAGGCCGGTGCGCTTTTCAGGCGGTCATACATCTTTTTGTCGTACGTAAAATCGAATCCGAGTTGCTGAAGGTCCCACTCAAGGTCCCAATAGACTTCCGCCATGAAGGTGAAATCCGGATGTTCTTTCTTGACGGCGGCAATCACCGGCGGCCAGAATTCCTCATGGGACTTGCGCTCCCGCACGCACTCCCCCCATACCTTTTCGAAGATCGAATTCAGGCCCAGCATCGCCATGTCGCAGCGGACACCGTCGGAGACGGCGGCGACCCGTAGAAGCTCCTTCGTGAGAGCCTCGCGCGTCTCGGGAGAGTAAAAGTTGACCTGCACGGTGTCGATCCAGGGAGAAAAGTACGGGTCTCGTCCGTGCGCCAGCCAATCCCCCTTGGGGGTTTTAAAAAACCAGTCAGGATGCTCCTTGAGTGTTTTTCGACCCGGCCGAACGAACAGTCCGGGGTCCGACAGCGTCCAGGGGTGATCGATAGCTAAATGGTTGGGAACGAAGTCGAGCATGAGGGATAATCCCATCTGCGAGAGTTTGCGCCGCAACTGAGATAACGCCTTGGAGTCGCCAAGGAGGAAGGGGTCAGGATCATACCCGTAAACGGCATAGGGAGATCCCCCGACATCCTCGGCGGTCCATCCGGGCAGATACCGCTCGTAGGCGATCTTCAGGGTTTCCTCGTGCAAGGCATGATTCCGGGAACTCGGGCTGCGTGTCCAAATTCCCATAAGCCAAAGCCAGTCGAAACCGAGGTCCTTGAAAACCTGCCACTCGTCATCGGGAATCGTCGCCAGCGTCAGAGCCCGGCCATACTTCACGCGCATCCGGGAAAGAAAAAAACTCGCATTGATCTGGATGAGATGCGGATGTTTACGCATAACTCATTCTAGCACAACCCATAAAAAATAAAAACCGGCAAAGCGCGAAAAACTCCGCTACTTTGCCGGTTTTGTTTAACTCGGTTGCAATCCTAAAGCGGTGTTACGAAGGAAGCGTGGCGGCATCCTTGGCAGCAGGCTTAGCGGCAGCCTTTACAGGCGCCGCAGGAGCAACTTCTTCCATGGCGTCGTCGGCCGCTTCCCCCTCATCACCAGGTTCCAACCCCCAAAGCGCTTCCCAATCGGTTTCGTCCAGCATTTCGTCTTCCCCAGCCACTGGCTCGACTGCCGGCGCATCCGCCTCGGCCTTTTTTTCAGCCGTTTGCGCGAATACAAGACTGTGGACCGGCAACAACACCGCGACCAATGCGAGCAGCACCATCAAAAGCTTCTTCATGTTAGCTCCTTTTTTTACGTTTAAAAAATCCAAAACCACCTCATCCCGGCGAATACGAGAACTAGACGCAGTATCACCGATACATATTCATCGAATCTAGCATAACCCTTCCCGGATGTCAATTTCGCTCCCGAGACTTCCAAAATATCTAATGTTTTCATAACATATTCTGTGGTACTATGTTATGTGAATTAAGGAGCCCGGGTACGTGACTATAAATACGGCACTGTTTGAGTTTTTCTTTATCTCTTTTACGTCCCTGTTCGTGATCATCGATCCGATCGGGCTGATCCCTGCCTTTTTGGCGCTGACGGCCGCCCACTCGAGCCTCGAGAGGATCCGGACTGCCAGGTTTGCCACGCTCCTGGCCTTCCTGATTTTGATGCTGTGCCTTTTTTTTGGGTCATGGATTCTCCGCATTTTTAGCATTTCGATTCCGGCCTTTGAGATCGCTGGAGGAATCCTGCTGCTGCTGGTCGGGATGGACATGATCCAGGCGCGGCGGCCGGCGGTCAAGGAGACCCGAGAAGAGCAGCAGGAGGGCATGGCGAAAGACGACGTTGCGGTGACCCCTTTGGCGATTCCGATGTTGGCCGGACCGGGGGCGATAACGACCGTCATCTTGCTCGGATCCCGTGCGCATACTTTTCCCGAGCATGCGGTTCTCATCGTCAACCTGGTCCTGATTGCCCTCGTGACCTACGCGGTTCTGCACGCGGTTTCCGTCAAATCCGGCCTGATTAGCATCATCGCGATGAGAATCCTCACGCGCCTGATGGGACTGCTCTTGTCCGCGATGGCCGTCCAGTTTATTCTCAACGGCGTGACGAGTGCCGGGATTTTTGTTTAACCCGTCTCGGGCTATGATCTCCCGGAGCCTTTTTCCCGCCGACAGTCCGTATGCGCGGAGCCTACGGATCGCGTGGCCGGAAGGAATCGCTGCCGCGGTCATCACCGCCATCGCCGACTACTATCTCATCCCTCTGGCGCTCATGATGGGTGCTGTTCCCTATGAAATCGGACTTCTGGTCGCCATCCCCCACTTGCTTGGATCGCTCTCCCAGCTTTGGGCATGCCGGATGGTCCTGACGCTCGGGAGTCGCCGCCGCGTTCTCGTCCTTTCCGCCGCCTCTCAAGCCGTATTTTTTGCGCCGCTCGCCATCCTTCCCTTCTTTCCCTTTTCGGGCCGCTTTGCGTTCATGATTGCGCTGGTCGCGGTCTACCGCATCCTCGGGAATTTGATCGGAACCGTCCTGAGCAGTCTCCTCGGAGACTATCTGGACGAAAACTGGCGCGGCAAATTTCTCGGGTGGCGTTTGCGAATCGTCGGAATCGCGGGGCTGGTGACGATGGCTTCGGCCGGAGCTCTGATGTCTCACGCAAAATTGCAATGGGCGTCCGGCGCCTTTCTCATCGTATTCACGGCCGCGTCGCTTTCGAGGGCGGTTTCCGCGTGCTATTTGTCGCGCGTCCAGGACGTTCCGTACGCCCACCCGGCCAACGGGGCCGCGGGGTCGTTCTCCCTCTGGCAGTTTCTGGGGGGATTCGGAAGCAGGAATTTTACCAATTTCGTCGTTTACGCGGCAGGCATGATGTTTTCTGCCATGGTCGTTTCGCCTTATATCAGCGTTTACATGCTCAAGGAACTCAAGTTCGATTACTTCACGTATATCACCATTCACATGGCGGCGGTCACCTCAGGCCTACTCGTTTTCCCGCTGTGGGGACATCACGCCGACAAGGTTGGAAACGCGCATATTTTGAAAGCGACCGGCGCGCTCATCCCGTTTATCCCGCTCTACTGGATGACCGTCAAGACTCCGTGGATCCTGTTTTTATGCGAATGCTGCAGCGGATTCATTTGGGCGGGATTCAATCTTTGCGCGGTCAATTTCATCTTCGACGCGGTGCGTCCGGAAAACCGCGTGAAGTGCTTGAGCTACTTCAACCTGCTGAACGGGATTGCGATCTTCGCGGGATCCTCCGCAGGAGGCTTCTTGTCAAGCCATCTCCCGCAGTGGTTCGGTTCGCGCTTCTACCTGCTGTGTCTGATTTCATTCCTTGGCAGGCTTGGAACAACCCTCTACTTGTCCGGGAAGTTCAGGGAAGTGCGCCCCGCTCTCCCGAAGCTCTCCAATCTGGATCTATTCTTCAGCGTTCTGGGGATCAAACCGGCCTTTACCGAAGCGGAAAATTAACCGCCTCGCCGCCGCTTATTTTTCAGATTGACGGCTGTGTTGCTTGATCGCTGCCTCGGTTTCCCTGTCGTGGATGCGCCGCTTGATGTCCTCGCGCTTGTCGAATTGTTTTTTTCCCTGTGCGACCGCGATCTCGACCTTGGCGCGGCCCTTCTTGAAATAAACGCTCACGGGAACGATGGAAAATCCCTTTTGCGCGACTTTGCCCTCCATGCGGGCGATCTCGACCTTCTTGAGCAGAAGCTTGCGGGACCGGATCGGATCGATTTCCACATATCCCTGAATCTTGGAATACGGCGTGATGTGGCAATTCATGAGGAACGCCTCGCCGCGGATGATGCGGACAAAGCTCTCCTTGAGATTGATGCGCCCTTCACGGATGGATTTGACTTCGCAGCCCTTGAGGGCGATCCCGGCTTCGTATTTCTCGAAGAGAAAATAGTCGTAGCGGGCTTTGCGGTTGGTTGCGACAGGGGCGGTCATGACGACTCCGGGAGTTCGATGCGCTTGCCCTCGCCCCAAATCTGTTCGATTTGGGGCGTACCCATCAAGTCCCTTACGAAAACGTCAAGTTCTCGATAGGACGTACCCAATCAACATGATTGGGTGCTGGCTCGCGTATTTGGCGCAGGCACCAATCCGGTAGGGATTGGTGCGTACCCATCACTCGCCTGCTGGCTCGTGTATGGGTACGTGCCGGGAACAGGACTTGAACCTGCACAGCCTTGCGGCCACTGGACCCTGAATCCAGCGCGTCTGCCAATTTCGCCATCCCGGCCTGATCATACACGAGCGAACACGCGAGTGATGTTCAGGTCCCAATCCCAAGCGGATTGGGACGGTAACATCATTCGCGTGCACAACTTTCAAAAAAACCACGTAAAATCTGGGCGATTCAGGACTTGAACCTGAGACCCCACGCATGTGAAGCGTGTGCTCTAACCAGCTGAGCTAATCGCCCGTAACCATACATGAGCGGAACTCGCGAATGATGGTTACGCCCCAAACCCGACCGGTTTGGGGCAAAACGTCATTGCATCGCGCGAATGGTGTTTTGGTCCAAATCCGAACTGGATTTGTACCCTAAATGTTTAATGCGCTACTCGCGAATGATGGTTACGCCCCAAACCCAAGCGGTTTGGGGCTATAACGTCATTGCTACCACGCGAGTGGTGATTAGGTCCCAATCCCAACCGGATTGGGACCTCAACCTTTTATGCTCTTCCCAAATATTCGCCCGACTCGGTGCTGACCTTGATCATCGAATCCTGATCGATGAAGATCGGCACCATCACCTTCAATCCCGTTTCGCAAACCGCCGGCTTCGAGTTATTCGACACCGAATCCCCCTTGACCCAGGGCGGCGATTCCGTGACCTTCAAGGTCACGACTTTGGGCAGCTCCGGCAACAGCGGCTGGCCGTCGTAAAAATCAATGTCGATTTCCATGTTTTCCTTCAGATAAAATTTTGCGTCTCCGATCCGCTCCGGGGTCAGCGCGAAGGTCTGATAGTCCTGAAGATCCATGAAGTGATATCCTTCAGCATCGTGGTATAAAAACTGGGCGTGGCGAGGATCCAGCGACACTCGCTCGATTTCCGCGGTCGAGGCGAACCTGTCCTGGAGCATCTTGCCGGACTTGAGGCTTTTAAGCGTCACCTGCACGAAGGCCCTCAGGTTCCCCGGGGTCTTGTGAACAAAATCGGTCACGATATAAAGATCGTTCCGGTAAAGAATGGTTGTTCCCTTGCGCAAATCATTGGCTTGCATGAGATCTCCTCCTCAAATGACTCCGTCATTATAACGATTTTTTCCGATTTAACAATAGGCAAGGTCGGCCGCGATCAGCGGAATTTAAACCCGGCATAGGACCGAAAGGATCCGGTTGGGGCCGTCACCGCAGCGGGCCGAATAAAAACTCGCGTTCCGGCAGGAAGTGCAGATGCCGCTGTCAAGGATGGAATCCGCTGGGACACCCGAGTCCGTCAGGCGCCTGAAAGCCGCCGCCACGAGGTCCACATGGGCCCGGGCCTTGCCGTCGGGGATGCCGTAAAAATCCGGAAAAAACTTCCGGAACTCCTCTCCCACTTCGTAACAGCAAGAGCGTATGCACGGACCGACCGCGATTCGCAGATTCTCAGCATGCGAACCGAAATTACGGACCATCGCCAAAACCAGGTTCTCCAGCACGCCTTTCCATAGGCCTTTCCAGCCGGCGTGCGCGAGCCCCACCGCCTTTGAGACTGGGTCGAAAATAAAAACCGGCACGCAGTCGGCGGTGTAGATCCCGAGGGGAAGGCCGGCCGCCGCGGTTGCAAGGGCATCGGCCACCGGCAAAGGCGCCCAGCCGGCATCGGATAAGTCAACCGTCACAACATCCGCCGTATGTTCCTGACGCACCGTACGCAGACATTCGGGGGTGAGCCCCAGCGCGCGGACAAACGATGGGTGGGCCTCGTTCGGGTAGCCCCGGCCGCAGCTGGCTGCAATGATCCGCGGATCTCCAAGATCAAACCGCACCATTCCGTTCGTCTCGACGCATCCAGTGGGAGTCATCATTCAAACCTTGGGGACTGAAATCAGGCGGCGGAGCTCTTCGTATCGGGTCCGGGAGGGTGCTCAAAAAAATCCTCGGAACTTAAGAGGTCTTCGGCCTGCTTCATGGCGGGCTCACGATGAAAACGCTTCCGTATCGCGCCGTCATTGAGGTAGTTGTTGATCGCGATGAGGATCATGCCCTGGTCCAGCGAGAGGTACTTGTGGGCTACGAGCCCCGTTTCGGGGTTGACCGCATCGTAAAATCCGTATTCTCCGTAAATATCGTACCGAGCCAGGAGTTCGCGCAAATTGCGGATCACGTCCTCGGGCATCCATTCGAGCGCAAGCACGCTGGCATGCGGAGTCACCGCGCCGCTCTTGTATCCCTTGGCGCCGAAGGGCTTGGCCCCGAATTCCGAGTACCCTCCCTCAGGCACCGACGAGGGACTCATCCCCCAAACCGGCAATTTCAGTTCCTCGAGCGCGTAGCGCATTTGTCCCCGTGCGTGCCGCTCGTCGTTCACGCCGAGTCCGCTCACCCCGATCTCCTTTTCCTTGAGAATGAGGGTCGGCATCAGGGCTTCAAAGGCCGATCCTCCCCAGCTCGGAACATATTCGAGATCTTTCCAGCGGTAATAGCCGCCGAAGTATGGAAGACCGCCCGGCGCCGTTTTTTCGAAGCGGTCGATGGGCTTTTGGCTTTGCCAGGCAAAGGAGTCCGGGAAGGTCCGTACCAGGCCCCCGAACCAATGTTCCCTGGGCGCTTCATTGCGCGCGATTGCCATGTAGCTGGCAATCCTGGGCTCGGTATAGAAAGAGCCGTAATGGTAATCCGAGTACACTCCCAAATGGTCGTAAAACCCGTGGTACATCTGGCGTTCAAGGGGATCGTAAAAGAACGAGAGCTTTCCCCGGTCAATGGCTTTCTGTGCCTGAGCTCCGACCTCCTCGGGAAAAGCCTGCTTGACGACATAGTATCCGGCCAAGAGCCAGGAGGAGTCGACGAGGGACACAAAGTAACTGGTGGCTTCACCAAGCGTCGTATCGTAATAATTATAGGGCCATCCGCTCGCATGGTGCTTGAGGGTCTCCATGCTGGTGAGGGTCTTGCGGATTCGCACTACTGCCGCCTCTTTCGTAAGGAAGCCGAGGTCATAGGCCGACACCAGGCACATCAAATAAATGCCGACGTTCGTGACGTTCGTATAATCCCCCACAAAGGTTTTTTCTTCCATGGGTTCCTTCTCGCCGAGCTGAAGGGTATCGAGAGGAAGCCACGTCTCGCGGTCGACGATTTCGTCAAAAAAACGCCACGTGTCCCGTGCGATTTCCAGAAGAAATTCGCGGGAGTCTTTGGGGAAATCCTTGGTCACCACGACCGTTTCCGGAAATCCCCCCAGGCGTTGCCTCAAAAAAAGGGCATAGGCAATCCCTTCGAGCTTCTCCGGCGTCTTCATGCGCGAATGCTTGGGAAAATCGACCGCCGTCGGCCCCGGAGTTCCGGTTTTGACAAAGCGGATTTCGTCAACGTAGAGAGTTCCGCGCTTGCGCGAGACCATGCGGTCCTGAAAAATGAAAACGAGCTCGTCCAGGCCCGTCCTTGCGATCGAGGGATCCTTCCAGGATTCGGGATTCGCAAAGTCGATAATTCCGGTGATCCGGTTGAGAGGGATCCGGACGGTCTGCCATTCGCTCGTCACGGGAACGACGGAGGAGCCTTTGATGACTTCATCCCGAACCGGGTCCCCCGTGCACGGCGGAGTCTTGCATTTCTTGATTTCGAGTTTGAAGCGGTCGGTGCATCCTTTCTCGGGATCCCCTTTCAGGACGAGTTCCAAGTGGTCGTACTCGCGCGCGTCAAACGTGCCAAGCTGTGTCCAAAAGCCGTTTTGAGAAGCACGGTCGGAGTCGACGCTGTAATTCAGGCGGAGCACCTTATGCACCGTGCCGTCGGCTCCGGCCATATCGACAAGGTCCTGATCCGCATAGGAGTTGTTGATGTCGGACGGGTCCATGTTCCATGTGCCGCTGTTGCCTCCGGCGCGATTCAGGAAGTCACCGCTTCGGAAATCCGAGAGGACAAAAACTTTGCCCTGCTGGGGGCCAGATTGGGCCGATGCCCCGGGCGGCTGTACCGCAGCGCTTTGCGGAGGCGTCACGGAGGTCACCGCCTTCACCGCTGGCTTGGAGCAGGACGACGCGCAAAGCATCACAGCCAGGAGGACGAAGCATCCCGGCATTCTGCCGCGATATTGATTCCTTGAAAGGAACATACTACCCCTTGAGGGTTTGTGTCTTGTGATTCGAGTCACGAGGCTAACCGGTTGGGATATTAGCACAGCCCCGGACTCGATGACAAGGGAACTTCAGTTACTTCTTTTTATCGCCGTCCTTGTCGTCGTCGACGACTTCATAATCGGCGTCCACGACGTCTTCCTTGCCCTTGGGGGCCTCTTCGCCGCCCGGGGTTTTGGCGCCCTTGGCCTTTTTTGCCGCTTCCTCGTACATCTTTTGAGCCAGCGTGTGCGACGCCGTGGTCAGCTGAGCGGTGGCCGCGTCGATTTTCTCTTTCGACTCCGAAGTCACGGCCGCCTTGGCTTCCTTGAGCGCCTCTTCGACTTTTTTCTTTTCTTCGTCATTGATCTTGTCGCCGTGCTCCTTGAGGGACTTTTCGGCTTGGTAGACGAGGTTGTCGAGCGTGTTTCGCGCGGTGACGAGTTCGTGTTTGCTCTTGTCGTCGTCCGCGTGAGACTGCGCTTCCCTCACCAGCTTCTCAACGTCATCTTTTGAAAGCCCCGAGGAGGATTCAATCCGGATCTTCTGCTCTTTGCCCGTCCCCAGGTCTTTGGCCGAAACATGCACGATGCCGTTGGCGTCGATATCAAACGTCACCTCGACTTGCGGCACGCCGCGCGGCGCGGGCGGGATCCCCTCGAGGTTGAAAAGCCCAAGCACCCGGTTGTCATTCGCCATCTCGCGTTCGCCCTGGAGGACTTTCACCGTCACGGCCGTCTGGCTGTCGGCGGCCGTCGAAAAGATCTCGGACTTTTTCGTGGGAATCGTCGTGTTGCGCTCGATCAGCTTCGTCATGATTCCGCCCAGGGTTTCGATCCCCAAAGAGAGCGGGGTCACGTCGAGAAGCAGGACGTCTTTGACTTCCCCTTTCAACACGCCTCCCTGAATCGCTGCCCCGACCGCGACCACTTCGTCAGGATTCACGCCCTGATGCGGCTCCTTTCCGAAGAGCTTGCGGACCTTTTCGACCACGGCCGGCATGCGCGTCTGCCCTCCGACCAGGATCACCTCGTCGATGTCCTTGGGCTCGAGGCCTGCGTCCCGAAGCGCTGCGAGGCACGGCTTTGCGGTCCTCTCCACGAGCTCTTCGACGAGCTGTTCGAGCTTGGCGCGTGTCAGCGTCATCAGAAGATGCTTGGGGCCGGATGCATCCGCCGTAATGAAAGGAAGGTTGATCTCGGAGCTTTGTGAGGTGGACAGCTCGCACTTGGTCTTTTCCGCCGCCTCCTTGAGCCGCTGAAGCGCCATGCGATCTTTAGAAAGATCGATCCCGTCTGACTTCTTGAACTCGGCGATCAGCCATTCGATGATTTTGTGGTCAAAATCGTCTCCGCCGAGGTGGGTGTCGCCATTCGTGGCCTTGACCTCGAAGACCCCTTCCCCGATTTCGAGGATCGAGACGTCAAAGGTTCCGCCGCCGAGATCGTAGACGGCGATCGTCTCGTCCTTCTTTTTGTCGAGTCCATAGGCCAGCGACGCCGCTGTCGGTTCGTTGATGATCCGGAGCACCTCGAGACCCGCAATTTGCCCCGCATCTTTGGTGGCCTGGCGCTGAGAATCGTTGAAATACGCCGGAACGGTGATGACGGCTTGCGTAACGGGTTCGCCCAGAAAAGCCTCGGCATCGGCTTTCAGCTTCTGGAGAACCATGGCTGAAATCTCGGGGGGCGTATAATCCCGGTTGTCCATCGGGATATGAATCATCGCCTCATCGTGCTTGCCAGGCTTCGTCTTGAAGGGTACGAGCTTGCTCTCGTGCGTCACTTCGTCGTACCGGCGGCCAATGAAGCGCTTTGAGCTGAATACCGTATTCTCGGGATTCGTGATCGACTGCCGCTTGGCGGCTTGCCCGACCAGGCGCTCCCCCGACTTTGTGAAAGCCACAACCGAAGGCGTCGTCCGGTTGCCCTCTTTGTTTGCGATCACCTTGGGCTCTCCGCCCTCCATGATGGCCATGCATGAATTCGTTGTTCCCAAATCAATTCCGAGCACTTTTCCCATAAAGATCTCCTTGATGAAAGACTGTTGTTTTGACTGTTATTAATCAAAAACCGTGCCAGAAGTACAGTGAGAAGCATATTATTGCAACTCTTTATTCTGCAATATGTTGCAGAAACTATAAACCCTGCTAAAATTTGTGCGCAGAAGGATTGCGCCACATGCGCACATCGAAGGCGTGCCATTTTGGCATGTCAGAGCTCATCTTCTCCAAAGGAATCTTAGGCGGGAAGTTCCCTTGCGAGGCCGTATTCGTCGAGCTTGCGGTAGAGGGTGCGCCGTGAAATACCGAGTTTTTTGGCGGCGAGCGACTTATTTCCCTTGACCTCCGCGAGCGTCCGAGCGATGACCTGTTTTTCGACTTCGTTCAGGTTGGATTCTCCCGGTCCGGCCATCGAGGCTTCAGCCGCGCCGTCGCCGCCCGCCCTCTTTCGAATGTCTTCCGGAATGTTCTCAAAGCCAAGGACGTCGCCGGTGGAGAGCACGACCATCCGCTCGATGATATTTTTGAGCTCCCGGATGTTCCCGGGCCAATCATATCCCGACAGGGCTCTCATCGCTTCGGGGGTCAGGGCTTTGATCTTCCGTGCATTGGCAACGGCGGAATTCTTGATAAAGGAATCCACCAAAAGCGGGATGTCTTCCTTTCGCTCCCGGAGCGCGGGAACCCTGAGATAAATCACGTTGATCCGGTAATACAGGTCTTCGCGGAATTTGCCCCGCCGGACCTCTTCGGCCAGGTTCTTGTTGGTGGCACAAACGATCCGCACATCGACCCGGAGGGTTCGCGTCCCGCCGACTCTCTCGATCTCGCCCTCCTGGAGGACGCGCAGCAGCTTGACCTGCATTTCAGCTGGAATTTCTCCGATTTCGTCGAGAAAAAGGGTTCCTCCGTTGGCGCGCTCGAAACGTCCGATTTTGCGCTCCACAGCTCCGGTAAAGGAACCCCTCTCATGGCCGAACAATTCGCTCGCCAGGAGCGTTTCGGTCAGAGCGGCGCAGTGGACGGCGACAAAAGGCTTGGAGTGGCGAGGGCTCATTTTATGGATCCGGTGGGCAATCAGCTCCTTGCCTGTTCCGCTCTCCCCCTCGATCAGGACCGTCGAGCTCGACTGCGCGATTTTGTCGGCTGTCTCTATGAGGCTCTTCATTTTTTCGGAGTGCGCCAGAATGTCTCCTTGATCGAACTTTTCCCGGAAGAGTGCCTGCTGCAATTCCCGGTTTTCCTCTTCGAGCGTGCGCCGCGAAAGCGACTTTTTGAGAAGAAACTCGAGCTCCTCGAGATTGACCGGCTTCGTTAAATAATAGTAGGCGCCTTTTTTCATCATCTTGACGGCGTCCTCAACCGATCCGTAGGCGGTAAGTAAAATGACGATGGCTGCGGGGTTAGCGGCCATGATGCGCTCGAGGAGCGCCGCGCCGTCGGAGCCGGGCATGCGGATATCGCTCAAGACGATGTCGGGCCTCTCCTGCTGATAAATCGCCCAGCCCTGCTCCCCATTCTCGGCCAGGAGGACGTCGTAATCTTGGGCTTCCAGGAACTGCTGAAGGCCGAGGCGTGTGTTCTTTTCGTCTTCGACGATCAAAATAGTTGGGGTCAGGCTCATCGCGGAGCTCCTGCTTGGGTTGGATATTGAGGCAGCTGCAATTTCGGCTGGCGGATCGGCAGAAGCAGGGTCATCGCGGTCCCCTTCTGCGAACGGCTCTTGACGTCGATTCTGCCGCCGTGCTCGCTCATGATGTTATAGACCGTCATCAGCCCCAACCCGGACCCCTCGGACTTGGTCGTGTAGTAGGGCTCAAAAATGTGGGGCAAATCCTCTTCCCGGATTCCGATGCCGGTGTCCCGGAAGGCGATCGCCGCCACGCGCTCCTTGTGCGAAACCAGTATCCTCAGGCGTCCGCCGCGCGGCATCGCTTCCATGGCATTCAGAATCAAATTGATGAACACCTGGTAGAGGCGCTCTCGGTCCATCAAGAATCTCGGTAACTCCGGGTCGCGGTCCACAAGGCATTCAATCCCGTTTTTTCGCAGCTCTTCCCGCATGAGAGAGACCGCATCGTCGAGGACTTCCTGGAGATCCTCGATCTTGAAGCGAAGGGGCGGCTTTCGGACTGCCTTGAGGAAATCCTTGATGATCTTGTCCAGGCGCAGCGTCTCGGACCGGATGACCGCCAGGCCTTTTTCAAAGGATTCCCGACGAGGCCCCTCGATCGACCGGCTTTGCTTTTGCAGCATTTGCAGATGGATACCGATCGAATTGAGCGGATTGCCAATCTCGTGGGCGATGCCGGCGGCCAGTTTGAGGACAGACTCGATTCGCGCAGAGCTTTCATCCGGCGAGTCTTCGGCCAGCCGGGAGTTTTTCGCGGCCAGGACCAGGACGACTTCTCCATCCTCCGGATCCCCGAGCGGTGAGAGCAGAAGGCGGCCGTCAACCACGCGAGGGACCGCAGAGGTCCACCGAAAAGTTTTCTTCTCGCGCAGGCCGGGCAGATGCTCCCGGAGTAGCTGGCCGAGAGCGGGGTCTGTGTCCGAATCCCACAGAGGCCTTGATGACGCATAACGGGCGGAAAGATTCAGCAGGGCCTTTGCCGGCCGGTTGGCGTACTTCAGGAATCCCGCGCGGTCCGAGACCGCGATGCCGTCCTCGAGGAGATCGAATATTTCCTCGTAGAGCGTCTTGGCCCGCGAGAGATCGGCCACATAAGTGGAGACGGAATCCCGGTCAATCTTATCGAGGCGCGCAAGCAGCTTATGGACGAACGGAATGCGGTTTTTCATTCTTTCCCTTCTCCCCTTTGGCAATCTGGATAAATTCCTCGAGCAAAGCAGGATCCTTGCGCCCGGGCTCCCGCTCGACCCCGCTGGCGACATCGACGGCGTAGGGGTGAATCCTCCGGATGGCCTCATCGACATTGGACACCTTCAGGCCGCCGGCCAGAAACAGCCGGTCGTGAACATAAGGCCGGTCTTCGATCAGGTTCCAGTTGAACGGTACTCCCGTCCCACCGGCCTCCTCCTTACTAAAGGTATCGAACAAAAAAGCGCTGACGTTGTACTGGTCGATCCGCTTCAGGCTCATGGCGTCCTTGATGTGGAAAGTCTTGATGACTTCGTAGCCTTTCCTCAGGAAATAGTCGCAGTAAAGTGCCGTTTCGTCGCCGTGGAACTGGAGGATCCGTATCCCCAATTCTCCCGCGACGGCCTCCACCGCGGATTTGGGCTGATTTAAAAAGACTCCGACGAAATTCTTGAAGTACGGCAGCGCCTCCATGATCTTGGACGCCGAGGCCATATCGATTTTCCGCTTGCTCTCGGCAAAGATGAACCCGAGATAGTCCGCCCCCAAATCGGCCGCCATCTTGGCGTCTTCAGCGTTCGTGTTGCCGCAAATCTTGACGCGTGTCGTCATCGTTTTCCTCCCGAGTCCCTGCTCATCGTTGAAGGCCCCCCAGGTCGCGTATCGTCCGGACAGGATCCGGCGACTTCATCACGGCGGTCCCGATCAGGAACGCGTTGACGCCCAGGCTTTTGTACTCCATCAGTTCGTCGTGCTTCGACAGACCGCTCTCGATGACGACGCAAACCTCCTTGGGAATACGCCCAAGGAGGCGTTTGGCGGTCTGCACTTCAACCTGCATCGTCTTGAGATTACGATTATTGATTCCCACGATTGTTGCGCCCGCGCCGAGGGCCTTCTTCAGGTCGTCCTCGGAGTGCACTTCCACGAGAGCGTCCATCTTCAGGCGACGGCCGAGCGCAATCAGGTCCGCAAGCTCGGCGTCCGTCAGCAGCGAAGCGATCAGCAGGAATGCGTCCGCTTCGAGCAGCGCCGTCTCGTAGAGCTGATAGCTTTCGAAGATAAAGTCCTTGCGCATGATGGGGATCGTCGTGACTTGCCGGACGATTCGCAGATAACTCGGCCTGCCCTTGAAATAACGCGTCTCGGTGAGGACCGAGAGCGCGGCCGCGCCCGCATACTCGAACAACCCCGCCAGGCGCAGAGGCTGAAAGTCCTCGCAGATGATCCCGTGCGACGGCGAAGCCTTCTTGAGCTCGCAGATGAGCCTCAACCCGCGGGGAACGGCGATGGCTTGTTGGAAGCTCCTGACGTCGGTGCGCTCCCGAGCCTCGGCGGCCTCCTTGAGACGGTGGAGCGGAAAGCGCCTCTTCAGCTCCTCGAGGTCGGCGCGCTTTGCCTGAACGATGTCGTGGAGGATCATAGTCGCCCCCCGGACTCCCGCACGAGGGCCCCGAGGGCCCGAAAAGCCTTGCCGGAATCTATCGCCTCCGAGGCAAGGGCGACTCCGCCGGCCACATCCTGTGCAAGGCGGCAGACCCAAAGAGCCGCCGCGGCGTTCAGCACAACGATATCCCGTGCTCCCGTGCGATTGCGGCCGCTCAGGATCCCGAGGGCCGTCTTGCGGTTCTCCGCCACGGTGCCGCCGCGGAAGCTGCAGGATCCTTTAATTTCCCCAAAGCCGAATTTTCTCGGATCGAGAGTCTCCGGAATCATTTTTCCGTTTTCGATGCGAACGGCGTCTGTGAGCGCGCGCGTCGAAATTTCATCCATGCCGTCACGGCTATGACAAACCCATGCGCGCCGGAGACCCTGACGGGCCAGGACTCGCGCGTACACCGTCATGGCCTCGCGGGATGCAACCCCGATCAGCTGATAGCGGAGAGCCAGCGGATTGAGAAGGGGTCCCGCCAGATTGAAAATCGTCCGAACACGGAGCTGGCACCGAAGAGGCTGAAAGCGCGAGAAGACCGGATGATAAAAAGGAGCGTGAAAATAACCGATTCCCGACCGGCGGATCGCGCCGATCATCTTCTTTTGCGGTGCCTCCAACCGGACGCCCAGAGCGCTCATCAGGTCCGAACTCCCGCAACGTGAAGAAATGCTCCGGTTTCCGTGCTTGGCGATCTGGCCGCCCGCGCCCGCGACAACGATTGCCGCAAGGGTCGAAATATTGAAGCTTCCCGCGCCGTCACCTCCGGTTCCGCAGACATCCATCAGCCTCGGAAATACGGTCCGGATCGGCGGCTCCATTTCCCTCACGCTTGCGACGAAAGCGCGCAATTCTTCCGCGCTCTCCCCCCTGCGGGCCAGGCACAGCAGCACCGCTTTGACCTCGGCATCCGTGAGGCCTCCGCCGAGCATACCGCGAAAAAAAACGCGGGCCTCAGAGAAGGTGAGGCCATCGCCGCGCAGAAGCCGGGGCAGGACGGAAGGCTTCACCGGCAGCTCCTCGGCCCGCGTGCGTTGACGGAAAGCGACAGAAAATTTCTGAGAAGCTCCATGCCCCCCTCGGTCAGAATCGACTCCGGGTGGAACTGGACTCCCCAGATCCTCTGTGTCCGGTGCCGCACCCCCATGATCTCTCCTCGGTCGGTCCAGGCGGTGACTTCCAGACAAGCGGGAAACGATTTTTTCTCGATCAGGAGAGAATGGTAGCGCGTCGCGCGAAACGGGTTCGGAAGGTTCCTGAACAAATCCCGCCCGCCATGGTGGATTTCGGAGACTTTGCCGTGCATAATCCGGCGCGCTCGTACAATGCGGCCGCCGAACACATGTCCGATGCACTGGTGCCCAAGGCAAACGCCCAGAATCGGAACTTTTCCGCCGAAGTGCCGGATGACCTCGTTGGAAATCCCGGCCTCCCGCGGGGTGCAAGGACCGGGAGAAATCACGATTTGCCGCGGGCGCATCTTCAGGATCCGGGCGATGGAAATCCGGTCGTTGCGGACCACCACCGGATCCGCTCCGAGCTGGCCGAAATACTGAACCAGGTTATAGGTAAACGAGTCGTAGTTGTCGATGACGAGGATCACTGAAAATCTCCCGACATTTCGATTGCTCGAACGAGCGCTTTGGCCTTATTGACGGTTTCCGCATATTCGCGCGCAGGATTCGAATCTTTGACGATCCCCGCCCCGGCCTGCAGATAAACGCCACGGCCGTCGCAGACCAGCGTCCGGATCACGATGCACATATCCATGTCTCCATCGTATCCGAAATAACCCAGGCATCCGCCGTAAGGTCCCCGTTTCTCGCTTTCCAGCTCGTCGATGATCTGCATGGCCCTGATTTTGGGTGCGCCGCTGAGCGTCCCGGCGGGAAAAACGGCGCGCAGCAGGTCAGACGCCGTCCGGTTGGGCTTGAGCCGCCCTGCCACGTCGCTCACGAGGTGCATCACATGAGAATAACGCTCGACGCGCGCGAACTGGCCGACGCGGACGCTTTCGAAGCGGCAGACCCGGCCCAAGTCGTTTCGACCCAGGTCCACCAGCATGACATGCTCGGCCATCTCCTTGACGGATTTTCGGAGTCCCTCTTCGAGACGCAGGTCCTCGGCCGGTGACCTTCCGCGGGGTCTCGTTCCGGCAATCGGGCGCAGCTCGGCGGTCTGCTTGGTTTTCTTGACGAGCATCTCCGGACTCGAACCGATCAGCCGTAGATTTGCGGCGCGAAAATAAAACATGTAGGGCGAGGGATTGACGGAGCGCAGGGCGCGGTAGATCCGGAAATCGCCGGACACCCCGGGCATCTCAAAGCGTTGGCTCAAGACGACCTGGATACAATCGCCCGCGCGGATGTAGGCCTTAATGCGCTCGACCTTTTCCATGAATTCGCCGCGGGTCATGTTGGACTTCGGGCGAAGACGCGCGGACGCCTCCGATGGGCGGCTGTGCAGCGGTCGTTTCAACTTAACGATCCAGCCCTCGATTCGCTTGCAGGCGCCTCGATAGGCCGTCTTCGGCGACTTTCCCGTGCCCTCCAAAAAAACAAGCGCTACGAGCGACAGCGTCTTCCGGTAGTGATCGAACACGATGAGATCGCCGGGCATGACAAAAAGACCGTCCGGAAGCTTCGGGCCCGGCTTGCGGCGAAGGCGGATATCTTCGAAGGCCTCGACGTTCTCATACCCGAAGTAGCCGACAAAGCCGGCGCATAAATGGGGATAGTCCGTTTGGTTTGCGAAGCGGCAGTCCGCGAGGATGCCGTCAATCTCATCGACGAGATGGCGAGGCACGGTTCTTTTCGCCGGCACGCGCAGATCCGTCACCCGGGTTTGCGCGCCGCGTCCCTCCAATACGATTGCCGGGGAAAGACCGATGAAGGAATACCTGCCGATTTGCTCTTTTTGTTCGGCCGACTCGAGGAGGAAAGCGTAGCGCTCACGGCCGGCCAGTTTCATGAAGCAGGAAACGGGCGTTTCGAGGTCGGCCGACACAGTCTTCGATACCGCGATAACGTTCCCGCGGCGCGCAAGAGCGCTAAACGTCTTGAAGTCGGGCGTGATCATCCTTTTTTGTAGGTCTTCTCCGGGTCGAAAACTTTTTCCTGAGTCACGCGTACCACGTCGCCAGCGTCATTGAGTTCATGAACGAAACACGTCCGGTAGCCGAGATGACAGGCTCCGCCCGTCTGGGTCACGCGCACGAGCAAAGTGTCTTGGTCGCAATCGGTCAAGACTTGGCGAACCTCCTGGATATGCCCGGAAGTTTCCCCCTTGACCCAGTATTGATTGCGAGACCGGGAGTAAAAAACCGTTTTCTTCTCAGCCAGCGTCCGCTCGACGGCGGTCTTGTCCATGTAGGCCAGCATCAGCACTTCCCCGGATTTTTCGTCCTGGATGATTACGGGTAACAGACCGTCTTTGTTGAATTTCAAATTGATCATCGCTCCTAACTCCTTATTTTAGTGCTAATTAAAGAAACCGAGCCGCTCAAGGATCCATCTGTGCCATTATGCCACAGCAGCTATTAGTGTCAAGCTGTTCGCAGTCGACGTCGCATCCCACTTCATCCACTTGATATCCCGTCGGCAAAGAAAGGTTTCTCCAAAACGCGCCAGCTCCGCTCGGAGCTCTTGGACCTCACGGGTCTTTTGCCGATCTCCTCGTCTCCGCAGACGGCGCTTATTGTTTTTCCGAAACCTTTCTTCGCCTCGGTTGGCAAGTATCTGTAGGAAGTGGGATGCATCCTAGTCGACTGAAGACAACCCTAAGTGCGGATCGGGATTCCCTTTTCGCGGAGGATATTCTTGGCGTCGGAAATTTTGATTTCGCCGAAATGAAATATAGACGCGGCCAGACAGGCGTCGGCTTTGCCGATCGTAAAAGCCTCGGCCAAATGCTCCACCGTCCCCGCCCCCCCCGAAGCGATCACGGGGACCGTGACGGCCTGCGCCATTCGCTTGAGAAGAAGCAAGTCATAGCCCTGCTTGGTGCCGTCGCGATCCATGCTTGTCAAAAGAATTTCTCCTGCTCCGCGCGTCTGGCCTTCCCGGGCCCAGGCGATCGCCTCAAGCTCCGTTTCGTGGCGGCCGCCGTGCGTAAATACCTTCCAGTGATCGGCCGCTGTTTTCTTGCAGTCGATCGCCAGGACGATGCATTGGGTGCCGAAGCGCGAAGCGGCTTCCTTGATAAAGTCCGGATTGTGGATTGCCGCCGTATTAATCGAAACCTTGTCGCAGCCGGCCTTCAGGAGGTCCCGGATCTCTTCGACGGTCGTGATGCCTCCCCCCACCGTGAAAGGGATATAGATAGATTCTGCGACTTTGCGGACCACATCGAGGATGGTCTTGCGGTTTTCATGCGACGCTGTGATATCCAGAAACACGAGCTCGTCGGCGTTTTCGCGGTCATAGGCTTTAGCGCACGATACGGGATCTCCCGCGTCGCGCAACTCGAGAAACTTGACTCCCTTGACGACACGCCCGTCCTTGACATCGAGGCACGGAATGATCCGCTTGGTCAGCATCACTCAGAGCCCCGAAGCGTTTTCGCGGTCATAGGTCTGCTTCAGAACGCGGATTGCGGCGATTCCGAATGCCTGGGCATGGAGGGCGAGCGATAAAAAGAAACTCAAAGTCCCCGCGAAAGCGAGGAGCACATCGTTGGTCGTCAGCGGAAAAATTTTCGGGCGGCTCCACATGACGATCAGCAGGACGAGGGGGATGAAGAAAAAGATCCATCCCAGGAGCGATTGCCTCAGATAGGTTTTTTTGACGTCGTTGCCAAGAGCCCGGTTGAGCTCACGGGCCTTACGCGTGACAGGCCTCAGGAAAAGCCCCCGCAGAAACATGGCCACAGACAGATAGACGATGCCAAGAACGGTCCACGACCATCCCCTCTCCCGAAGAATAATATCCAGATAGTTTTGCAGAGAATCGTTCATGTTTAAACTCCTTGCGCCTCGCGCGCGATTCGAAGGGCTTGGGAAAGTGAAAATCCGGGTTCAAACAATGCCTTGCCGACGATGATGCCGTCGAAATGCGGATGCCGGATCGCGGCGCACCGGCGAATATCCTCCAGGCCCGCGATTCCGCCCGCGAGAATCACTTGCGCCTTTGCTCCGGCCAGGATCTCGGACAGGCTCTCGAGGTTCGGGCCCTGAAGCATCCCGTCCTTCTTGATATCGGTGGTGATCAGGGTGCCGATCATCTGTTCTTCGGCGATCCGGACCGCCTCCGGCAAGCTGATTTCCCGTCCGGAAAGCCACCCCTCGGTCCTCACGCGGCCGTCTTGAGCGTCGAGGCTGACCGCCACGGCCGGCCCGAAGCGCTCGACGGCCTCCCGCAAAAAGTCTTCTTCGAGCGCGCGAGTGCCCAGGATAATGCGGGACACTCCGAGTGCGAGGACGCGCTCGATCGCCTCCATGGTCCGGAGGCCTCCGCCGAACTGGACGCGGCACCGGGTTTCCTTGCGGATGCGCCGCAGGCTGTCCTCGTTGCGTATCTCGCCCGCTCGTGCCCCTTCGAGGTCGATGACGTGGAGCCAACCGGCCCCCTGCGATTCCCAGCGTCTGGCGACTTCCGAGGGGTCTTCTGAATAGACCGTCATCCGGTCGTAGTCCCCCCGGCTCAGCCGCACGACTTTTCCTTCGAACAGGTCAATGGCCGGGTAGAGGTTCATCGGACAGGTTCCCAAGCAATAAAATTTTTGAGTATCGCGAGGCCCGCGCTCTGGCTTTTTTCGGGATGAAACTGTGTTGCAAAGACATTACCCGTGCCGAGAATAGCGGTAAACGTACGGTCCCCGTAGGTGCAGGACGCCGCCGTGACCGATGCCTCCGCGGGGTCGGCGTAGTAGCTGTGGACGAAATAAAAATAACTTCCCTCGCGGACGCCGGCAAGCAGCGGATGAGCGAAGCGCAGATGCACCGAGTTCCATCCCATGTGAGGGACTTTGACCTCCCCCGAAGGAAACAGGCGGACCCGGCCGGGGAAAAGCCCCAGGCCTTTTTGCCCGGGCGACTCTTCGCTTTCATCGAACAGAAGCTGGAGGCCGAGGCAAATGCCGAGGAAGGGCTTCTTGTTCCAGACAAATTCACGAAGGGGTTCTTTGAGGCCGAGCCGCTCCAACTCGCGGGCGGCGTCGCCGAAAGCACCGACGCCAGGCACGACAACCTTATCGGCCCGAGCGATGTCGGCGCTCGAGGAGCTGACCTTGACCTTTGCGCCGAGGTGCTCGAGAGCCTTTGAGACGCTCCGCAAATTCCCCATTCCATAGTCGACAACGACGATCATCAAATACGGCCCTTGGTTGAAGGAACGCCGCGGACCCTCGAATCGATTTGCGTCGCTTGGTCGAGCGCCTTGGCGAGCGCCTTGAACACGCCCTCGATAATGTGGTGAGAATCCTTGCCGCTCAGGATCTCGACGTGCATCGTAATCCCGGCGTGCTGGCAGAAGGCATGGAGGAACTCCGTCATGTCGTGAAACGAATAATTCTCGAGGCGGGAAAACCGGACGCCCTTCGACCGGAGGATATGGAAGTGCGGCCGTCCTGAGATATCCAGGGACACGCGGACCAAAACTTCGTCCATCGGTAGGCTCGCAAAGCCGTAGCGGCGGATACCGGCTTTATTCCCAAGGGCCCTGGCGAGGGCCTGCCCGAGGGTGATTCCGGCGTCCTCATTGGTGTGGTGGATGTCGACCTCCAGATCCCCTTTTGCCCGGACGGTGAGCGTAAACAGCCCGTGTTTGGCGAGCAAAGTGAGCATGTGGTCCATAAACGGAATGCCCGTCGCGATCTGGGAGGTGCCGTTGCCGTCAATGTGCCAGCGGACCGAAATCTCGGTCTCGGAAGTTTTCCGGTGAACCTTTGCGTGGCGGATCGGGTGTTTCATGCCTCAAGACTCCTTGGTTGCGGGACCGGCTTTCATGAATCGTGACTCCATGGAGATGCGGTGGAGGACGAGGCCCTCCATTTCCGTGAGCTTCTGGATCACTTCCCTCGATTTCGCGAGCGCCTGCTTGGAGTAGCCGATCACCTGACTGCTCTTCATAAACGACGATGCGCTGAGCGGCGAAAAATATCGGGCCGTTCCGCCTGTCGGCAGCACGTGGCTCGGGCCCGCCGCATAATCCCCCACGACGGCCGGCGTAAAAGGCCCCAGGAAGATCGCGCCGGCGTGGCGGATCGATTTGGCGAGTTTGGCCGGATCCTCGGTAAGAATCTCGAGGTGCTCAGGGGCGATTTCATCGGAAACCTCGCAGGCCTCTTGGATCGACTTGACCTGGATGATCCATCCGTGATCGACGCGCTTGCGGATCGCTTCGATCAGCTTTTTCGACGGAGTGATCAGGTAGGCTGTTCCCTGGTGATGCTCGGCTTGCGCCAGCAGATCGCAGGTGACGTAATCGGGGTCCGCGTTCGCGTCGGCGATAATCGCCACCTCGCTCGGGCCCGCGACCATGTCGATATCCACGAACCCGTAGACCTGCCGCTTGGCCTCCGTCACGTAGGCGTTTCCCGGGCCCACGATCTTGTCGACTTTGGCGATTGTCCGCGTCCCGAACGCCATGGCCCCGATCGCCTGGGCCCCGCCGACCCGGTAAATCTCGTTGACGCCCAGCAGATTGGCCACGGCCAGGATGTTCGGATCGATTTCGCCGGTATCCCGGTTCGGAGGGGTGCAAATGACGATGTCCTTGACTCCGGCCACGCGGGCCGGGATCACCGTCATATAAACGGTTGACACCAGCGGAGCCGTTCCGCCGGGGATGTAGACGCCCACGCGCTCGATGGGCCGGTATTGCTTGGCCAAGTACACGTCATCCGGTCCATGGATTTCGAAGGACCGCTGGAGCTCCTTGCCGTAATAATCTTTCACGTTTTCCGAGATCTGACGAAGGATTGGCATGAACTGCACCTGGATTTTTTCGAAGGCGCGGTTGATATCTCCCTGCGATACGCGGATCCTCTTGAGAGGCAGGTCCAGGCCGTCAAACTCCCGGGTAAAGCGCCGCAGGGCGACGTCTCCGCGCTCCCGGACCTCGCTTAAAATGCGGTGGACCTTCTTGAAGATTTCCTTGTCGAAAACGGACGCGAAATCCCGCTTGATTTTTTTTTGCGACTGTTTGTCCCAGGTGACGACTTGCATACCCTTATCTCGCTTTCAAATAGCGTACCGCTTCGTTTTTGATTTGGGCCCATTGTTCTTCGCTCAAAGGGGCCCCGCCCGCTCCGCCCTGGACCATATGCGCAGGACCGCCGCTTTTGCCCGAAAGCATCCTGTCCAGGCATTGGGCCAGGGGCCGGACATCGAACCCCTCCTTGGCCAAATCGGGAGAGATGCCCACCAAATACTGAAGTTTGGATTCCTTTTCCGCGCCAAGCCAGTAAACGGTTCGCTGGGCCGTGCTCCGGATCTGATCCGAGATCTGCCGGATTTGGGCCATCTCGAGCTCGCGGCCTTTGAAAGCGGCAAACCGGACGTCCCCCGCGGCTTCGGACTCGGAGAGGATTTTCTGGATATCGCCGCTCTGAAGCGTGGTCTGCTCTTTCTGCTTTTCCATGCGCTTGAGCGATTCCGTCAGCTTGACCGCGCGCTCGGCCGTTTCGAACGGCGCCGACTTGAGGACCGCTGCCGTTTGCGCGAGCTCTTCCCGGACGCGTCTTACCCAGGCCAGGGCGCCGGCCCCGGTGAACCCCTCGACGCGCCGCGTTCCGCTGGCCACCGAGGAGTCCGAAAGCAAAATAAAAGAACCGATCTGGCCGGTGGCGTCGCAGTGCGTTCCTCCGCAGAGCTCCTTCGAAAAATTGCCGATCGTGAGAACGCGGACCTCGTCCCCGTACTTTTCGCCGAAAAAGGCGAGCGCGCCTGACTCGCGGGCCTGCGACAGCGCCTGCACCGTCTTTTGAACGGGCAGGTCTTTCAAAATCTGTTCATTGACGAGCGACTCGATCTGGGCCGATTGTTCGCGCGTCAGCGCTTTTCCGAACGAATAATCAAAACGCAGTTTCTCGGCATTGACAAGGGAGCCGAGTTGGCGCACCTGCGCCCCCAAAACCTGACGAAGGGCCGCGTGCAGAAGATGCGTGGCGGTGTGATTGCGCATCGTCGCCTCGCGCCGGGCCGGATCGACCTCGAGATCGAGGGATTGCCCGGGCGTACTCGCGCCCGAGCGGACTTCGACATAATGCACGATTCTCCCGTCCATTTTTTGTGTGTCGCGGACGTCTGCCGAAAATCCGGGGCCCTGAACGACTCCCGAATCCCCCGCCTGGCCGCCGCTTTCTCCGTAAAAGGGGGTGGAATCGAAAACCATGACGCCCTGGGCGCCGCGAAGATCCTGCCACAGCAGCCGGCCTTGAGCGCGAAGCGTGTCGTAGCCCAGGAACCGGGTGGCCGGAAGTCCAGCGACGGCTTTCTCGAGCTCGGAGGCCACGAAAATCTCCGAGGCCATCTTGGTCGCTTCCTTCGCCCGCTTTTTTTGGCCGTCCATCAGGCGTTCGAAACCTTCCCGATCGATCTCGAAGCCACGGGCCTGCGAAATCATGTGCGTCAGCTCTTCGGGAAAACCGTAGGTATCATAAAGTTCAAAAACATCTTCTCCGGGCAAAAGGCGCGAAGCGAGAAGGCCCGGCTGATCGAGACGCTGTTCGAGGCGCCGCAGACCGGTGTCGAGCGTCGAAAGAAAGCGCTCTTCCTCCGCTTCCAGCGTCGACGCAATGCTCGCGGCCGCTTCGGTGAGTTCGGGGTAGCCATTTTTCATCGCGCGTGCGACCTCACCGACAAGGGTATGAAGAAAAGGCTCCGAGAGCTTCCCCCCGGGCACCATTTGATGGGCATGCCAGATGGCCCTGCGGATCAGCTTGCGGATGACATAACCCCGGCCTTCATTCGAAGGCGAGACCCCGTCGGAAACCGAAAAAACGACCGCCCGCAAATGATCGGCGATCGTGAAAAAACCGGCGCGGTTCTCCGGCCCCAATTTTAGCTTCAGCGCCCGCCCGATGCCGGCCAGGATGGGCTCGAAGAGATCGATCTCGAAATTCGTCGACTTCCCCTGCATGACGCAGGCAAGCCGCTCGAGCCCCATGCCGGTATCGATATTGCGCTGCGCCAGCGCGATAAGTTCGCCGCCGTCGCGGCGGTCAAACTGGGTAAACACAAGGTTCCAGATTTCGGCAAACCGCGCGCTTTCGAGATCCTCCTCGGAGCCCGCAGGGTCCTGATCGTAGTAGATCTCCGAACACGGCCCGCAGGGCCCGTTTGGGCCGTCCGTGGGGGCATTGGCCGGCCAAAAGTTGGATTTGTCCCCCAAGCGGTAGATCCAGGATTCGCGGACGCCGATTTTGTCTTTCCAGATCCGGAACGCTTCGTCGTCGCTTTGGTGGACGCTGACCCTCAAACGTCCGGCCGGGACGCGCAGGACCTGGGTCAGGTATTCCCAGGCCCAGGAGATTGCCTCTTCTTTGAAGTAATCGCCGAATGAAAAATTGCCGAGCATTTCGAAGAAGGAATGATGGAAGGCGGTCTTTCCGACGTTGTCGAGGTCCCCGGTCCTCAAACACTTTTGACTGCTGGTCGCCCGGCGAAGGTCTTTTTTGATTCCCAGGAAGTTGTCCTTGAACTGGTTCATGCCCGCGCCGGTGAAAAGGAGCGTCGGGTCCTTTCGGGGGACAAGCGAGTCGCTCGCGACACGCACGTGGCCGCGCGTGGCGAAAAAATCAAGATAGGACTCTCTCAGATCATCTGTGCGCATCCGTCACCGCCCTGCTGAGTTCTTCAACCACTTCCCTGGCCACCGTAAAATCGAAACCCCGGCGGGCCAGGAAATCATAGGTCCTTTTTTTTCGTTTATCGGGGGCTAGCGCCGCCCACTTCTCCCACTTGTCCTTCGCCGTTTCCCGGGCCCTTTCCCTCTCGGACTCCTCCGTCAGGCCTTCGAGGATCTCCTCGCGAACCGGAGCCGGGACTCGCCGACGCTTCAGCTCGAAGGCGATCCGGCGGTTGCCCGAGGGCTTGCCCGCAGTTAATCGGGACGCGATTTGTCGCGCAAAGGCTTCATCGTCGAGAAGGCCCTTCGACCGTAGCCCCTCAACGGTCGCGCGAACAACTTCGGCCGGATAGCCCTTTTCGGCCAGCTTGGCTTCGAGCTCACTTGAGCTCTTGGGAGTCGACGCCAGCAGCCTGAGAGACGTGATCCAAGCCTGTTTGATTTGTGTCTCGGACATGGGATTTTCTCGAGAAGAATGACGGCGCACGCCTATGAGCGCGCGACGGGAAACGGACTATTCCCCCTGTCCGCTCACGGCGACCAGAGGCGCGTCGCCCGCAGCCATCTTTTCACGGACTTTGGCCTCGAGCTCGGCCAGAAGGGTTGGATTCTCCTTGAGGAGAAGCCGTACCTGGTCGCGTCCCTGGCCCAGTTTCTCGGAGCCGTAGAGGATCCAGGATCCCGACTTGTCGAGCACTTGGTATTGCGTTGCCAAATCGATGATGCTCGAAGAGCGCGAGATTCCCTCGTCGAACAGGATGTCGAATTCAGCTTGCCGGAACGGCGCCGCAACTTTGTTTTTGACGAGCTTGACGCGCACCCGGTTGCCGATCGCGGTCTCGCCCTTCTTGAGCGTTGCGATGCGGCGGATATCCATGCGCATCGAGGCGTAAAACTTCAAGGCTTTGCCGCCGGGCGTCGTCTCCGGATTGCCGAACATGACCCCGATCTTGTCGCGGATCTGATTGATAAAGATGAGGCAGGTCTTTGACCTGTTGATGATCGCAGTGAGCTTGCGCAGAGCCTGCGACATCAATCGCGCCTGGAGCCCCATATGAGAATCGCCCATCTCGCCCTCGATTTCAGCTTTGGGAACGAGCGCGGCAACCGAATCGATCACGATGAGGTCGACGGCGTTCGAACGCACCAGCATTTCGGCGATCTGCAGCGCTTGCTCGCCGGAATCCGGCTGGGAGATAAGCAGGTCATCGAGTTTGACGCCGATTTTTTGCGCGTACTGCGGATCCAGAGCATGCTCGGCGTCGATGAAGGCCGCGATGCCCCCTGTTGCCTGGATGCACGAGATGATGCTCAGGGTCAGGGTGGTTTTGCCGCTCGATTCCGGGCCGAAGATCTCGATCACGCGACCGCGCGGGACGCCGTTGATTCCGGTGGCCTGGTCGAGGCTGAGGGAGCCGGTGGAGATGGCCGCAACGTTCTCATGGCGGACATCGCCGAACTTCATGATCGACCCTTTTCCAAATTGTTTTTCGATCTGAAGCAGGGCCATATCCAGAGCCTTTGACTTCTCACCGGCAAGTTTGGCTAGGGCGGCCTGGGTCTTTTCGAGTTCCTTGCTCCCCTTCTCGGCTTTTTCTATCTTTTCGGGTTTTTCGACTTTCTTTTTATCGGTCATGGAATTCACCTCGGTTGGACTAGAATGACTGCATTGGCGGACATTCTACCGTGTCCTCCAATGGCTGTAAAGGAACGAATCGACAATGGTTGCATCCCACTTCATACGGTTACTTGCCAACGGAGGCGAAGAAAGGTTTCGGAAAAACAATTAGCGCCGCTTGCGGAGACGAGGAGATCAGGAAAAGACCCGTGAGGTCCAAGAGCTCCGAGCGAAGCTGGCGCGTTTTGGAGAAACCTTTGTTTGCCGACGGAAAGCAAGTGTATGAAGTGGGATGTCCCATCGACAGCGGTTTACATGATCGTAGTGGCACTGCGAGACGGTCGGGTTCGTCTTCCGGCACCGGCGGTTCGGCCGCTTGAGGCGGCCGACCGCCTGCGCTCTCACCCTTCGGACTGCGGGTGGGACCCCTCTCCGAAGGGTTCCGAGAGCTGCCTTCAGACAAACCCGCCCGTCTCTTTTTGACGCAACTACGATCATGAACTCTTCGCCAAGTGTGAGCTTATCATTACATCGCGAGAGCGACTTCGGGTTCGGGAGCGGCAGCGGCCTCTTCGGTCTTGAGTTCCCGGGTGGCTTTCGCCAGGCGTTCGATCCCCTTGCGGAAATCGGCCACCTTATCCAGTGAAAAATAGATGCCCTTCTTGGTCGGCCGCAGGACGTTGTCGGGCTTCGATTCAAACCAGATCCGCATGTCGACGTACTGCTTGCCCCTGAAGGTCCGGATGGCGATCTGAATCTCTTCGCCAGGAATCCTCGGGAAGGAATAGATGATTTGTTGTTGGTCGTCCATTTTGTCTCCTTGTTGAAGGTTTCAAGGAAACAAAATCTCTTCGATCGGCAGGAATCAGCTTACCAGAAATTAATTAAAATGCAATATTTATTTCACTATAATGAATTTTAAATAAGGCGCTTCTCTTCGCCCCGGCGCAAGCGTGCGATATTCGCGCGGTGGGTATAGAAGATGAAGGCAGCTAAAGCGAGCGAAACGGCCAATAGCCATGTAAAGCCGGGAGTTCCCCAAAGAAACACACCGACCACAAGAGGAAATACGGCGGCGGCCGCAAGCGAGGAAAGCGAAATAATCCGGGTGATTGCAAAGCATACGGCCCAGAAAAGAAAGGTCAGGAGCGCCGGGACCGGAAGGATGCTCAAAAAAACGCCCAGAGCAGTCGCCACGCCTTTGCCGCCCTTGAACTTCAGCCAGACGGGGAAGGAATGGCCGAGAATGGCGGCGGCACCCAGGCCCAGCGCAAAGGGCGCGTTCCCCGTGCGTCCCAAAATCCAGACCGGAATCGACACGCCCGCGTACCCTTTCAGCGCGTCGAGGAAAAGCGCGAAAATCCCCCATTTTTTGCTGACCACGCGAAAGACGTTGGTCGCGCCGATGTTTCCGCTTCCGTGCTCCCGCAGGTCAACCCCCCGGACCCACTTTCCGATGAGCCATCCGAAGGGCACGGAACCGAGAAGATAGGCGAAAACCAGGAAAAAGACGGTGTTCATAGCTTGAGCTTGATAAAGTCACGGAAGATATAGGTAAAGCCAGAAAAGATGGTCAGGCCTGCCATCAGATACCACAAAGGAACCGCTGCCGGGTGGGCGGCAAGAATCGCGACCAGGGTGGCCATCTGACAGGCCGTGGCACACTTGCCCCAGATGTTCGGATGGACCCGCAGCTGCCCCGAGGCGAGAAAAATCAGGATCATGCCGGCCACGAGGAGCAAGTCCCGGAAAACAACCGTGACCGTGATCCACAGGGGGGGCCGGTACGGCAGTGATGGCACGAACAAAAGTCCGAGAAAACCGCTTAAAAGGAGAAGCTTATCGGCCAGAGGGTCCAGAAAGCAGCCCAGCTGTGTCTTGGATTTGAGAGCCCTGGCCAGAAAGCCGTCCAGGGCATCGGTAAGGCTCGCAAACAGAAAAATCGCAAACGCCGCCCAGCGCGTTGATTCATGGCCGGGCTGGTAGGACAGAAGCGTCGTAAAAAAAAAAGGAATTAATAAGATGCGGCCCAGGGTAATATAATTCGGAAGGCTCAACGCACGCTGGGCCCGCTCTTGACGGGAATGAGGTCGTCCAGCAGGACCTCTTCCCGGACGACGCCGTCCGCCGCAGCGGAAGCCGCCGCCGTCTGATTGACTTTCACCGACACGATTTTCGAAATGCCCGGCTCCTGCATCGTGACCCCGAAGAGAGAATCCCCCATCGCGATCGTTTTACGGTTGTGCGTGACGAGGATAAACTGGCTCGAGGTCAGGAACTCCCGCAGTACCGTCACGAAGCGGTCGACGTTCGCCTCGTCGAGCGGCGCGTCGACTTCGTCGAGCACGCAAAAGGGAGAGGGCTTGACTTTAAAGAGGGCAAAAAGGAGCGCGATGGCCGTCAGGGCCTTCTCGCCGCCCGACAGAAGCGTAATGTGGGTGGGCTTTTTCGCCGGAGGCCGGACGACGATATCGATCCCGGATTCCAGCGGGTTGGCTTCATCGACGAGAATCAGCCTCGCGTAACCGCCCTGGAAGAGGGTTTCATAATACGACTGAAAGTAAACCTGCACGGTCTGAAAGGTCTGTTCAAAAAGGCCTTTGGTGGTTTTGTTGATTTTCCGGATCGTCTCGAGAAGCTGATTTCTCGCGTCTTCGAGGTCTTTTTGCTGAGCCTGGAGAAACTCGAAACGGGTCTTTAGCTCTTCGAATTCCTCGATCGCCAGGAGGTTTACGGTGCCAAGGTTCTCGACCTTTCCCCGCAGTTCCCCAAGCGTTTCATCGACGGCGGGGACTTCCTCAGGCCGCAAGGGTTCTGCGGGAGGGAGGCACTCCGAAAGTCGGATTTTATAGGATTGAAAGAGACGCTCATGGAGCGTTTTCTCACGGAAGTTCAGGTCCATGATCTTCATTTCATAGCCATGCAGAGCGGACTGCAAGCCCTGCTGTTCCGCATGTAAACCCTCGATCCTCGTTCCCACAACCGCGAGCTCCGACTCTGAGCGCTCCTTTTCGGAGCGAAGAATTCCCAGGCCCGCCTCGATCTCCGTGCGGTGATTCTGGGTGCTCCCGAGTTCTTCCCGAAGCTCGCGGTCAGAATCGGTCAGCCGAAGACCCTTTTCCCGGATCTCGCCGGTCTCCTGCTCGAGGGAGCGGACTCTCTTGCGGTCACGCTCGTCGGATTCGCAAAGGACCTTGAGAGATCCTTCCAGCATGCGGTAACGTTCCTCGATTCCTTCCCACCGGACTTTATCCTGAGCGAATGTTCCCAGGGCCTCGCTCCGGCGAGCATCCGCCGTTTCGACCTGCGCTTGCAACTCTTGATGGCGGCTAGAAACCTGCTCGACGCGGGTCTCGGCATCCCGTAGGGCCGCTTCCGAGGAAATCTTCCGGGAGGAATCGTCTTCTTCGGCCACCTGCATCTGGTTCGTCTCAAGCGAGATCAGCTCGAGCTCCCGTTGATAGGAGCCTAGCCGGTCTTCCATGCCGATGCGGAGCGAATCAAAAGATTCCTTCTGGATGGAGACGTCCAAGATTCCGGATTCGCAGCGTTCAAGGGCCGCTCGTTCCTCGGTCAAATCCCGCTGCAGCCCTCCGATCTCAAGGGCCTTTTCGGCGTGCTGCGCTTCGAGCATCGTTGCAGTCGCGCGCATCTTCTCGATTTGTGCGATGCGCTTGAAGCTCGGCTCGAGTTCGGAAAAGAAATTGTTTCTGAAAAGAACGGTTCCATAGGGTCCGGCGACGACGCCGTCTTCCGACAAAAGGCGGTACTCCTGGGCGAGCGGCAGCAACCGCGTCCAGGCCTCCCCCTCGAGGGAACTCACCAAGTAAGTTCCGGATAAAAACGGGAGAAGGGCCTCTTCGTACCCGGCCTCGATCTCGACCAGGTCGATGAGGGCATGCGTAATATCCGGATGCTCGACCCGCGGCTCCGTCTTCATCCACTCCAGATCCCTCTCGACTCCTCCGCGGATCAGAAGTCCCATGGAGGCCGGCTTGCGGGCGCGAATCCGGCCCAAAAGATCTGCCGCGGCTTCTGGATCGGCGACGACGAATGAGTTTGCATACGAATCCAGCGCGGCATCCAGGGCCCATTCGAAACCTTCCCGAACCCGCAGGACTTCGCGGATGCTCCTGACGAGCTCTTGCGGCAAAGCCCCGTCTTCGGGCCTTAGCTCGTTTTCATGCTTGAGGAAGGCCGCTTCGATTTCTGAGAGCATTTTGAGCTGCGTTCGCAGCTCTCGAAGTTCCTGGTCGTAGACCCGGAGGGCGTCATGGGCCTGCGAAGAGCGGCTTTCGAGTCCGGCCAAACGTTCCTTGCGCTCTGCCTGCTCTTGCTTGAGCGAGGCGATTTTTGTTTCGAGTTCCCGAAGCTCTACAGAACAGGACTGTTTTTTTGCGTCCCAGGAAGAGGCCTCTTGCCGAAGCCGGTTGGCATCGGCTTGCCGGTGGCGCTTCTGCTCTTGACGCGTGTCGAGAAACACCGAGATTCTGTGCACTTCATTGCGCAGGCGCGCGGCCTCCGAGGCTACCTCCAAGCTTTCGAGCTTGAGAGCCTCCACCCGCTGTTTGGACTGCCTCAGGGCATCTTCGGCGTCCCGAAGGGCTTGCTCCGAGCCGCGGTAAGTCTCTTCGGCTTTCGAGCGGTCGGTCCCGAACGCGTCGATCTCGGCACGCTTGGCCTCGATCTGGACTTCATTGTGGCGGATTTGAGCGCCGAGGAGGAGCTGCTCTTCGGCGATGGCGGCCTCACGGGTGGCCATCTGGACTCTCTGCTCCTCATGAAAAACAAGTGTCTGCTGGATCTGATCGATCCTGGAAATCATCTGATAGCGGCGGGCCTCCTGCTCTTCGAGGCGCGCAGCGATGCCGCGGGCCGCCTGAAGGATCTCCTCCTGGCGTCCGCGCGCCTCGGCGAGGGCCGCGTCCTTCGACTCAAGATCCCCCTTGAATCCGTCCTGGTTCGACGAGAGATCCCCTCGCTCGTCGCGAATCAGGGACTCGTCATAAAAGGCCTTTCGGATCTCGAGCAGCTTGAGCTTTTCGAAAAGATCCTGAAATCTTGCCGCTCTTTTGGCCTGGCGTTCGGCGTACTGGATGTTGCGCTGGACTTCGACCACGATATCGTTCAAGCGAAGGCGGTTTTCCTCCGTGCGCTCGAGTTTGCGAATGGCCTCTTCCTTTTTGACCTTGTATTTCGAGATTCCCGCCGCTTCCTCGATTAAAAAACGGCGTTCGTCGGCATCCGCGTTCAGGATGTAGTCGATTCTCCCCTGTTCGATCATCGAATAAGAGCTCGAGCCGATGCCCGTGTCCAAGATGAGGTCCTGGATGTCTTTAAGCCGGCAGACGGTTTTGTTGAGGAGATATTCGCTTTCGCCCGAGCGATAAAGTCTGCGCGTGAGGGTCACTTCATTATAGTCGATCGGCAGGCCGCGGGTCGTATTATCGATCGTCAGAGAGACCTCCGCCAGGGCCAGGGGCTTGCGGAAGTCCGTGCCGTTGAAAATGACGTCTTCCATTTTAGAACCGCGCAGAAGCTTGGCGCTCCGCTCTCCGAGCACCCAACGGATTGCGTCGGAAATATTACTCTTGCCGCAGCCGTTCGGGCCCACGACGCACGTCACGCCTTCATCGAACGCGACTGTCGTCCGGTCGGCGAACGATTTGAATCCGAAGAGTTCGAGTTTTTTGAGCTTCATGGGATCAACGCTGCTCCTTGCTGCATGGAATTGAAAAAACGCTCGGGGGACAGCGCCACTCTCGGGGGTCGACCGCAGGCTCTCAATGGAAGGTCACGACAGAGCTCACGCATAAATTTTACTCCAATAGTATTTTCGACACCGGTACAACATTTCTTGAGGGCCAAGAAAAGGCAGGAAAAAAAGGTCAGTCTTGAAATGCTCTGAAAGCAATACAGGCGTTGTGGCCTCCAAAGCCAAGGGAGTTGGATAACGTTACCTTCACCGGATACTTCACGGCCTCGTTAGGCGTATAATCGAGGTCGCACTCGGGGTCCGGTTTTTTGTAGTTGATCGTGGGAGGAATAATCCCGTCCCGGATCGCAAGCACGCAAGCGACGCCTTCGACTCCGCCCGCAGCCCCCAGCAGATGCCCCGTCATCGACTTCGTGGAACTGATTTTGACCTTCCGGGCAATCGCCTCCCCTAAGGCCTTTTTGATCGCAATGGTCTCGACCTTGTCGTTCAAGGGGGTCGAGGTGCCGTGTGCGTTGATGTAATCGACATCCTCCGGCCGAATATTGCCGTCTTTCATTGCAAGGATCATGCAGCGGGCGGCGCCCTCTCCCGAGGGGTCCGGCGCGGTGATGTGGCTCGCGTCCGAAGTCATTCCGTAGCCCACGATTTCGGCGTAAATTTTCGCGTTGCGCTTGAGGGCGTGATCGAGCGACTCGAGGAGCATCACGCCGCAGCCTTCCCCCATCACAAACCCGTTGCGGGTCGCATCAAACGGACGTGAGGACGTTGCAGGATCGGCATTATGCGTGCTGAGCGCCTTCATGGCATCAAAGCCCCCGAAACCAAGCGGCGTGATGCAGGATTCCGTGCCTCCGGCAAACATGAGATCGGCTTCGCCGCGATGAATGATCCGGAAAGCATCGCCGATCGCGTTGGATCCCGTCGCACAGGCCGTTGCGCAGCAAACATTCGGCCCCTTGATCCCCAGCGAAATCGAAATCTGGCCCGGCGCCATATTCACGATCAGCATAGGAATGAGAAAGGGCGAGACGCGGTCCGCGCCTTTCTCGAGCAGAATCTTGTGCTGCTCCTCGATCACCCGAAGGCCGCCGATCCCGGAGCCGACAAGCACCCCGATGCGGTAAGGATCTTCCTTGGATATATCGAGACCTGCGTCCTTTTGCGCCTCTTGAGATGCGACGACGGCAAACTGCACAAAGCGGTCGGTCTTGCGGATGTCTTTGGGCTTGAAGTGCGCCGCCGGATCAAACCCCTTCACCTCGCCCGCCACTTTGGAATGAAACGGCGACGGGTCGATTTGGGTCAAAGGGCCCAGGCCGCTTCGACCCTGCACAAAGCCTTGCCAGGTCGATTCGGCATTGATGCCCACTGGGGTGATCATGCCCACCCCTGTCACAACGACGCGGTTGGAGGTCACAGCGATTCAGATAGTGTCAGTCGATTGAAGAATTTATTTCGCGCTGGATTTTTCTTCAATGTACTTGATCGCATCGCCGACAGTCTGGATTTTCTCGGCATCCTCGTCCGGGATCTCGCAGCCAAATTCCTCTTCGAGCGCCATCACGAGTTCGACGGTATCCAGCGAATCAGCACCAAGATCGTCCACAAACGACGCCTCGGGAACCACTTCCTCTGGTTTTACGCCAAGCTGTTCAACGATAATTTCCGTAATTTTGTCCTGAACCGCCATTGACTCCTCCTCTTGAAGATTAAGTCCTAACGTAGGTTGTTACATCACCATGCCGCCGTCGACGACAATTACCTGACCGGTAATATATCGCGACTTGTCAGACGCTAAAAACACGGCCGCATCGGCTATTTCCTGCGCCTCTCCCATGCGTCCCATGGGAATCATTTCCGAGATCTTCGCCTTCTGATCTTCGGAGAGCTTGTCGGTCATTGCGGTCCGGATAAATCCCGGAGCAATCGCATTCGCGCGAATATTCCGCTTAGCCAGTTCTTTGGCCACGGATTTGGTGAACCCGATCACGCCAGCCTTCGAGGCAGAATAGTTAGCCTGCCCTGCATTGCCCGTGATTCCCACCACCGACGCGATGTTGATGATCGAACCCGAGCGCTGTTTCACCATCACGCGCGAGCACGCCTTCGTCACCAAAAACACGCTCCGTAAATTTGTCGAAAGAACATCGTCCCAATCTTTTTCAGGCATCATCGCGAGCAAACCATCGCGTGTTATGCCCGCGTTGTTGACAAGTATATCGACGTTCGAATAGGTGTCAAGGGCTTTTTTAACCATCTCGTTGACTTCATCTGCAATCACGACATTGGCTTGCGTCAAAATGCATTCGGAGGTCCCGAGGGCCTTGATTTTAGCCTCCGTCTCCTTCAAATTCTCGACGGAGATGTCCGACAAAACCAGTTTTGCGCCTTGTTCGGCGAGCGCGAGCGATATCGCCTGCCCGATTCCCCTGCCTGCGCCCGTCACAAGCGCGACTTTTCCTTTCAGCATCATAGCGTTCCTCCGGATGAGTTAGTTTGATTGACCGCTGCTTCGAGTTTTTTCAAATCGTCGACCACACCGACCGAAAACACGGGCCAAAGCGCTCCGCATTGCTTCGCCAAGCCTCGCAAAACTTTGCCGGGACCGATTTCAAGGGCCGCATGAACACCGAGCGCGCTGCAACGCGCGACTGTTTCAGACCACCGCACTGGACTCGTCAGCTGGCGTGAGAGCAGTTCCAAGATCCTGGCCGGATCGGCTGCGGGCTCCGCGGTCACGTTCGGGATGAACAAACAGGATGGGCGCACCATTGCCGTGCCTGCGAGCGCCGCTTCGAGTTCTGTCTGCGCATCGAGCATGAGCGGCGAATGGAACGCGCCAGCCACTTTCAGCACAAGCGCACGCTTGGCGCCGCGCTCATCGGCGAGCGCGCAGGCTTTTTCGATGCTTTCGCGCGTCCCCGAAAGCGCCGTCTGATCGGGAGAATTCAAATTGGCCACGAATACGCCGGCCTCGGCCGCCACCTTTTCGCACTCCGCGGGCGGAAGTCCGAGGACAGAAGCCATCGTCCCCGGATGATCCTGGGCCGCTTTCTCCATGGCTCGCGCGCGCCGCGCGACGAGCGTCAAAGCTTCTTCCCAGGCAAGAGCCCCTGAGGCGGCGAGCGCCGAAAACTCACCCAAGCTGAGTCCCGCCGCCACATACGGCTTCCAATCGGGATAAATTTCACGCAGCACAGCGAGGATCGCAAGGCTCGTCACATAAATCGCGGGCTGGGCGTGAACGGTCCTCGTCAGAAGATCTTCGGGGCCTTCGAAACAAATTCTAGAAATGGAGTAGCCTAGAATTTCGTCCGCGCGCTCGTAGACTGCTCGCGCCGCCGGAAATTGGTCGGCCCAATCGCGTCCCATCCCAACATTTTGGGCTCCCTGCCCCGGAAATAGAAAAGCCGTCCGCTCACGCATCGCCGTCACCATTTGATCAGGGCCGATCCCCACGTCAGTCCGCCGCCGAAAGCCACGAGCACGACGTAATCGCCCTTTTTGATTTTGCCGCTCAAGGCCGCTTCATAGAGTGCTACGACCGTGGAGGCGCTCGACATATTGCCGTATTTTTCGACATTCACATAAACTTTTTCGAGAGGAATTTCGAGTCGTTCGGCGACGGCGCTCAAGATCCGCATGTTGGCCTGATGCGGAATCAGGCAGGCGATGTCGGAAACCGCCAGGCCCGCGCGGGAAACCACCTCATGCACCGCGTCTTCCATCGTTCGAACCGCGATTTTGAAAATTTCGGACCCCTGCATTTTGAGATAATGAAGCCCCTGAGCGAGGGTTTCGCTCGACGGAGGAAACATGGATCCGCCGCCGGGAATTTTCAAGAGATCGGCTTTGGATCCGTCGGACCCCAAATAAGTGGATAAAATACCGTGTCCGTCTACCGACGGGCCGATGACTGCGGCCCCGGCTCCGTCCCCGAACAGCACGCAGGTCGAGCGGTCTTTCCAATCGACGAACCGGGATAGAAGTTCGGCGCCGACCACCAGCACGTTCCGGTAGATCCCGCCCCGCACGTAAGCATCCGCGATGGACACCGCGTAAGTGAATCCCGAACAGGCAGCCGACACGTCGAAGGCCCCGCAGCGGGCGCCGAGCTTTTCCTGGATGCCGCATCCGGTGGAAGGGAAAATCATGTCCGGGGTGGAGGTCGCAACGATAATGAGTTCAATTTGACCGGCCGAAAGACCGGCTTGAGCCAGAGCCTCGCGGGCGGCCAGAACCCCCAGATCGCTCGCGCATTGACTCTTGTCGGCAATGTGCCGCTCGCGGATGCCTGTGCGCGTGCGGATCCATTCATCCGTCGTGTCCATCATTTTTTCGAGATCGAAGTTGGTCAGGACTTTCGGGGGAACGTGCGCCCCCAGGCCGAGGATGGCAGATGTCTGGGGCATGAAGGCGACCCGAGGTTAGCGTGCCGGCGCACCATTGAGGGTAGGACTGATCCCGTCAATGATGTGCTCGTTGATGCGGTTGGCCACGATGTCGCCCGCGACGCGGATGGCGTTGCGGATGGCCTTCGCCGAAGAGATGCCGTGGCTGATGATCACCGTCCCGTTGACGCCCAAAAGCGGAGCGCCGCCCGCCTCTTCATAATTCGTTTCATTGCGGATGGCCGATAACGCGGGTTTGCAGAGCCAGGCCCCGAGCATCGCCACCGGATTTTTCTTGATTTCCTTGGTCAGGATTCCCGACATCGTTTCGAGCACGCTCTCGCACATCTTGAGCACGACATTGCCCACAAAGCCGTCGCAAATGATGATATCGCTTTTGCCGGTAAAAAAATCCCGGCCTTCGATATTGCCGATGAAGTTGAGCTTGGACTCGCGAAGGAGCTTATAGGCTTCCTTATAAGCCTCGGTCCCCTTCGAGGGTTCTTCTCCGATATTGAGGAGTGCGACGGAAGGACGGAGCTTCTTCAGAACGTACTTCGCGAAGACGTCCGCCATGACGGCGTACTGATAAAGCTCCTCCGCCGAAGGATTCAGGTTGGCCCCGACGTCCATCGTGACCGAAATGCCGTGGGTCGTCGGTGTGCTGATCGCGATGCCGGGGCGCTTGATTCCCGGAAGCGGACCTAGGATCAGCGTCGCGGCGGCCACCGCCGCGCCCGTATTTCCGGCGGTCATCACTGCGTCGACTTCCTTAGCCCGCAGCATCTCCACGCACACCCCGATCGAGGAATCTTTTTTCTTTTTGATCGAGGCGACCGGCGACTCGCCCATACCGATCACTTCCGCGGCCTCTTTCAGGACAATCTTCCCGCCGAGGACCTTGTGCTTATTGAGCTCCTGCTTGAGCGCGTCGGACTGCCCGACGAGCACGATCTCGAGCTGGGAAAAGTCATTGGCCGCCATCACGGCTCCTTCCACGACGACCTGCGGGGCGTAGTCACCCCCCATTCCATCCACAGCAACGCGAATCATGGGCTCTCCTGTCGGCCCCCACCGGGGACTCAAGTGTTATTCCGCCTTCTTTTCCTTGATCTTGGGAGTGATGACCTGGCGGCCCTTATACCATCCGCACTTGGCACAGACACGGTGCGTTAGCACCGGCGCTCCGCACTGTTTGCATTTCGTCACGCCCGGGAAGGTCAAAAAATCATGAGCCCTTCTCGTGCGGGTGCGCTCGTTGGAATGTCGCTTTTTAGGATTCGGCATGCTTTCTCCCCTCTATTTTCTTTTCGAGCAGCTCTTTGAGCGATGTCTTCGAGCCGCTCCTCTCGTCGGGCCGGCACCGGCACCGGGCCTCATTGAGATCCACGCCGCACTGCGGGCAAAGCCCCCGGCAGTCCTCGCGGCACAAAAAAGGGACCGGATGGTCCAGCATCAAAACTTCCCGGAGGTCGTCGGTCGCGTCGATGACGTCCTTGCCTCCGGTTTCATAATAAAGATCAAACGGCTTTTCAAACGTTCCCGCGATGCGCTTGAGGCAGCGCCCGCAAATCTGCTCGACCGCGCCGGACAGGACTCCCCGCACCGACAGAGTGTCGGGACCCTTTTCGACCTTTGCGTCAAGACAGACACGCCCAGGATAGCAGAGGTCCACGAACTCGATATCGAGCGCCTTTGGGTCCAACTCTTCTCTGACCTCGACCTCGATGCCTTCGGTCAGATCCGCGAGCGTGATGCGCATCGTCAGCGCCTTCCGGTCTTAATTTTTTTTCTCAATGCGTCGGCGACGAATCCCGGCACATAATCCCGGATCTCGCCCCCCAGCGTGGCGATCTCCTTGATGAGCTTCGAGGACAGATAGAAGTGATCCTCGGAGGGCATCAAAAAGACCGTGTCGACTTGCTTGGACAAGCGCCGGTTCGTAATGGCCATTTGAAACTCGTAATCAAAATCCGAAGTCGCCCGCAACCCGCGGATGATTGCGCGGGCACGGCGCTTGACCGCGTATTCGGCCGTCAACTCCCCCATGCTCTCCACGCAAACGCCGTCCATGCCGTGAACCGCGCGCTTCATAAGGTCCACACGCTCACGGACGCTAAAAAGGGCGCGCTTATCGGCATTGATGGCGACGACCACGATGACTTCGTCAAAGATCGAGTGGGCCCGCTGGATCAGGTCCAGATGCCCGTAAGTGACCGGGTCAAAACTCCCCGGATATATAGCCCTTCGTTTCTCCATGCGTCGCGTCCATCCGGAACAAGAAGGACAGGCATGCTTGTCCAATCCTCTTTGTTCGCGCTAATTTAAGGCTCTGGAGGGATTCCGGAATCTCTTCTTTCCGTGAGTGGCCAACCACCACTTGAGCGAATGGGGACACTATATCAGATTGGTCCAGCTTCATCAACGTCTTTTTGACGTAACCCTTCTCAAAAGGCGGGTCTACGAAAATGAGGGAAAATTTTTGTCCGTGCTTGCTGAGCCTGTCGATGGCACGGTGGACCTCCGTCTGGATCAGGGTCGCTTTCGCCCCCAATTCGAGCGAGGCCAGATTCCTTTCGATGACCTTGGTGGCGGCCGGCGCCTCGTCGACAAACGTGACATGAAGAGCGCCGCGACTGAGGGCCTCGAGCCCCACGCTTCCGGAGCCGGCAAAAAGGTCCAGGACAGGCTTGCCGAACACGAGGTTGCCGAGAATATTGAAAAGGGTCTCCTTGGTCCGGTCCGTCATGGGCCGGGTGGCACGGGTCTTCGGAAAATCGATTTTCCTCGACTTCAGTTGTCCGCCGATAATGCGCATCTTGAAATTTCCCTCTAGTACGCTGTGACAATTGAAATTGGTTTGTGCAATTTCAATTGGTACTTGCGGTACTTTATTCGAATCTTTGCCCAGGAGCAATAAGAAATATTCACCCGGTTCAAGCGATCTAATATTGGAGGCGGGTCGCTTCGAGGACTTTGAGGAACGCGGCCCAGGCAGGATCCAAGGTCAGGAGCCCTCCGCGGACGATTTCTCCGGCCGCCTCGCGAGCGCTCATGAAAAGCGCTTCGTCGGCCGAGGGGTCGCCGTAGCGGAAAAGCGGCGCGCCGCTTTGGCGCGTTCCGAGAAATTCGCCCGGGCCCCGAAGCTTGAGGTCCTCCTCGGCGATGACGAACCCGTTCTGCGTCTTCGTCATCACCCGCAACCGGCGCGCCCCCTCCTCAGTCTTCGGCTCCCCAAACAGAAAACATTCTGAGGCTTTCTCTCCGCGGCCGATCCTCCCGCGCAACTGATGGAGTTGAGAAAGCCCGAAGCGCTCCGCATTTTCGATGACCATCACCGTCGCATTCGGATGGTCCACTCCGACCTCGACCACCGAAGTCGCCACAAGCGCCTGGATCGATCGGGCCGCAAACGACTTCATCACCGCCTCACGGTCGTCGCGCGCGAGCCGGCCGTGTACGAGCCCGATCTTCACGCCGGCAAGGGCCCCTTTCTTGAGAGCCTCGTAGCCCTGCCGCGCCGCCGCAAGATCGCTGGATTCGGTCTCCTCGATGGACGGATAGATAAAATAGGCCTGGTCCCCCGCCCTGATTCTTTCGAGAATATGCGCGAGGACCTCCGGCTGTTTCAGCCGCGTGATCCAAAAAGTCGCGATCGGTTTTCGGCCCGCCGGGAGATCCTTCATCAGCGACACGTCCAGATCCCCGAAGACCGTCAGGGCGAGGGTCCTCGGAATCGGAGTGGCGGTCATCACCAGCTGATGCGGCCTGGGTGAACGCTCGAGGAGCTGGTGGCGCTGATGGACACCAAACTTGTGCTGCTCGTCGATCACCACGAGGGCAAGCTTCAAAAATCTCACGTCTTCCCGGAGGATCGAGTGGGTGCCGGCCAGCACGCGCAGTTTTCCCTGTTTGAGCTCGGCGAGGATCCTCGCGCGCTTATCCGCACCGGTGCTGGAAGTCAGGAGAGCCGGACGGATCCCGCAGGGCTCGAGCAGCCTCGTCAAAGTCTTGTAGTGCTGTTCAGCCAAGATCTCCGTCGGAACGAGCATCGCGGCCTGGTGGCCGCTCTGAGCCACAGCCGCCATGGCGGCGGCCGCCACCACGGTTTTTCCGCTCCCGACGTCTCCCTGAAGGAGCCGGTTCATCGGCCACGCCCGCGCCATGTCCCGGAGGATGGTCGCCACCGCGGCGCGCTGGCTCTCGGTGAGAGTGAAAGGAAGCGCCTTTTCGAAAATTTCTGCTTCGGCGGGTGCCGCGGCGACGGGGTACGAGCGGCTTGCGGTCCGCATCGCCTCGATTCTTTGGAAAAGGAGAACCTCAAATAGAAGGAACTCGTCAAAAACGACACGCTTGCGCGCTTCAAGCTGTGACTCGAAAGAGACGGGAATATGCATTTGGCGTACGGCTTCCCGAAGCTCCATCAAGCGGTATCGCCTGCGCACGGGCTCAGGCAAATACTCCTCGACGGAACGGTCTAAGTGCGTTTTGACCGCGTCATAGAGCGTTTTGCGCAAAGACCGCTGGAAAAGGCCTTCGGTCAGCGGATACACCGGAGTGATGCGAAGGGCATGAACCGGATCGGCGTCGGCCTCAGCAATTTCATACTCTGGAGACGCAAGCTTGAGATGTCCCTGATGAAGATCGGCCTTACCGTACAGGATGATCTGCGTTCCGGGGACAAGCTGGTTTTTTAGGTAGGGTTGATTGAACCATACGGCGCGTACTACTCCGGTCTCATCGCCGACCGATGCTTCCAAAAGAGTCATCGAGCGCAAACGCTTGAGAGTACAGGAAAGAACTTCGCCGCGCAAAGTCACGACGCTCGCAGGCTGAACGTCCGCGATCGGGGTAAATTGGCTGCGGTCTTCGTAGCGCCGGGGGAAGAGGTAAAGCAAATCCCGGATCGTTCGAATGCCAACCTGCTCGAAGACCTTGACCCGTTTGGGGCCGACCCCCTTCAGAAATTGAAGATCTGTGGGGACCGCCCCCTCGCTCATTCGGCGGGCTTCGGTGCTTCCGGCGCCGCAGGCGCCGAGGGCGCAGCGGGGGCGGGTACCGCGGCGGTCGCAGCCGTATCGGCGGGTGCGCTCACCGCTGCCGCTGCATCCTTCGCCGCAGGCTCGACGGCGTTCGCGCCTGCCGCTACAGCGGCCTTCGCTTCCGTCGGGAGAGCTGCCGCCGGCGATGTTGCGTCGGCAACCGCCGCTGCCGCTTCAGGAGCCGCTTGCCCCTTCGCGTCCTGTTCAGCCTTCACTTTTTCGAGGGCCTTGCGGATGGCCTCCATATCAAGGGCTGCAGCCGGGCGCTTGAGATCCATGAGGCTCTTACTCTTCTGGGTTTCGACGTAGCATAACGCGATGCAGGTCACGAGAAAGCAAATGGCCGAAATGCTGGTCGCCTTGGTCAGAAAATCATTGGCGCGGGTTCCGAAAAGCGATTGAACATTGCCCGATCCGAAAGCGGGACCCGAAAGCCCCTGTCCCCGGCCCGCTTGGAGCAGGATCACAAGGATGAGCACGAAGCAGACGACGACGTGGACGACGACGAGGAGGATTGTCATGACGCCGCCCCCACCGCCACGGCCGCAACGGCTTGCAACACGATTTGGACGAAAGATTCCGCCTTGAGCGAAGCGCCTCCGACGAGAGCCCCGTCGATATTGGGCTTTCTCATCAGTTCCGCGATGTTGTCCGGCTTGACGCTCCCCCCGTAAAGGATCTGAACCTTCGCCGAGATCTCGGCAGTGAATTTTTCCTTGATGAGACGGCGCACATACGATTGCATTTGCTCGGCTTGCTCGGGAGTCGCCGTTTTCCCCGTGCCGATGGCCCACACGGGCTCATAGGCCAGCACAGTCTTGACGATCTCCTCTTTGGTCAAGTCTTTGAACGATTCCTCGAACTGAGCCTTGACGACCTCAAACTGCTGCTTGGCCTCGCGCTGAGCGAGAGTCTCGCCGACGCACACGATCGGTACAAGGCTGTACTTGAGGCAAGTCTTGAGCTTCTCGTTAACGAAGAGGCTCGTTTCTCCGAAGTACTGGCGCCTCTCGGAGTGCCCCAAAATCACATAGCGGCAGTTGACGTCCTTGAGCATGGTCGGGGAAATCTCGCCCGTAAAGGCCCCTTCGACCTCCGGGTGCATGTTCTGCGCGCCGAGGCTGATTTCGGACTCCTCCAGCTCACGCGCGACCGACGACAGCGCGGTAAACGGAGGGCAAATGACGATCTGGCAATCGTGGACCTTCGAGCCGATCCCCGCCTTGATGGTATTAACGAGAGAGACGGCCTCGACGGTCGTCTTGAACATCTTCCAGTTTCCCGCAATGAACGGTTTTTTCATAAGTTCCTTTGCAAAATGTTACCGATTGGATAATGCCGCAATGCCGGGAAGGACGGTGCCTTCCAGGTATTCCAGGGAGGCGCCGCCTCCGGTCGAAACGTGAGACATCTTGTCTTCGAGGCCGAAGTCCTTGACGGCTGCCGCCGTGTCGCCGCCGCCGATGATGGTGGTGGCCCGAAGAGAAGCCAAATAGCCGGCGATTTCGCGGGTCCCCTTGTCAAAGGGCGGAATTTCGAAGACGCCGACCGGCCCGTTCCACACGACGGTCTTGGCCGACTTGAGTGTTTCCTTGAATTGGGCGCAAGTCTTCGGACCGATATCGAAGCCCGCCCACCCGTCGGGGATATCCCCCTCGACGATCCGGGTTTCCACGCCCTTCTCGAGCTTTTGCGCGATGACGCGATCCACGGGAAAGATCATCGGAACTTTTCGCGCCTTCGATTTCTCGAGCGCCTCGCGAGCAACCTGCTCGCCCTCGGGGTCAAACTTGGAGTTTCCGATCTTGATGCCCATCACCTTATAGAAGGTATAGGCCATGGCGCCGCCGATAAGGAGGGCGTCGGCCTTGTCGAGAAGATTGCCGATCAGCTTGATTTTGTCGGAAACCTTGGCTCCGCCGAGAATCGTGACGAACGGGCGGTCAGGGTTCGTGATGGCTTTGTCGAAATACTCGATCTCGCGTGCGAGAAGAAATCCGGCGACCGCGGGTAAAAACGCGGCGATTCCGGCCGTCGAAGCATGGGCGCGGTGAGCCGTTCCGAAGGCATCATTGCAGTAGACCTCGCCGAGAGCGGCAAGGGCCTTGGAGAAGGCGGTGTCATTTTTCTCTTCTTCGGAGTGGAAGCGGAGGTTCTCGAGCAAGACGACTTCCCCATTCTTCATGGCTTTCACTCGCTCTTCGACCTTGGGTCCGACGCAGTCGGGCAACAGTTCAACTTTTTGTCCCAAAAGGACCGTCAGACGTTCAGCGACGGGCGCCATGCTGTATTTGGCTTCGGGTTTTCCTTTCGGTCGTCCGAGGTGGGACATCAAAATGGTCCGGGCACCCTGCGAAATGCAGTAGCGGACGGTATCGAGCGACTTGACGATGCGGGAGTCGTCGGTGATTTTTCCGGTCTCATCTTGCGGGATATTATAGTCGACCCGCATGATGACACGCTTGCCTTGGATAGAAATATCGCGAAGAGTTTTCTTATTCATGCTCATGATGACCTCATTTTATGGATTTTTGCCGCATTTTCAAAGACTATTTACAAATGATCCGTCGCATGGCGGCACGGAAAGGTTTCTTCAAAACGCGCCGCCTCGCTCAGAGCTCTTGGACCTCACGGGTTGTTCGCCGATCTCCTCGACTCGGAAGCGGCGCTAATTGTTTTTCCGAAACCTTTCCGAGCCTCCAGCCCGCGTCATTCGTACCCTAAGGACGAGACAAACGGGAAAATCTTAGCCTTGGAATTTCGCGGCGAAGGAATCGACAACCTTCTGGGCTATCGCCGAATGCAACGCGAGGATCTCTTCGGAGAGCAGCGTCCTTTCGAGCGACTGATACACAATCCGGTACGACAAATTTTTATGCCCGGCTCCCACCCGCCCGCCCCTAAAAAGATCGAAAAGCTCGATTTTTCGCACAAGCCCCTGTCCATGGAGGAGGATCTCCTTCTCGATTTGAGCCGAGCGGACCTCCTCACGGACCGTCACCGACAGATCCCTCTCGACAGTCGGATATCGGGGCAGCTCGGCCAGAGGACGCTGCCACTGCACTTGCCGGCAAATTTTATCAAGCGAGAGTTCCGCGTAGTAAACTTCGTCTTCGATATCCCAAATCCTGCCCACGCCCGGCCTCACCTTGCCCAACCATCCGAGCGTCTCATTTCCAAGGAAGATCCGCTGGGACACTCCCGCGTCCAAGTACGAGCGGGCGCCGCGCGTAAATTCGGCCCCGGCGACTCCGAGCCGTTCAAAGAAGGCCTCGACCGCACCTTTCACATCATAAAAACTCACCGGCCTCACAGGCTCCTGCCAGTTCGCGGGGCGCCACCGGCCGTAGGCCGCAAATCCCAAAGTCATCGCCTCTTTCGGATGCGGACCTCCCGGCGCTTTCGCGTAAACATTCGCGAGCTCGAAAAAAGAGGCTCCCGGACTGCCCCACCGGATGTTCCGGCCGACGACCTCGAGCAGGCTCGTGGCAAGCGTCGGACGCAGCCAGCGGAGATCCTGATGCTGGGGATTTGTGATCGAAACGGCGCCGGCAAGATCGCTCGCGGGATCCAAGCCAGCCGCCGAAATCAGACTAAAAGTGACCGTCTCATACGCGCCGAGCCCTGAAAAAAAAGCCCGGGCCTTTTCCTCGACCCGCCCGATCGCAAGCTCTCCCGCCTCGAGAGGACGGCTCTCGGGAAGGGTCTCGGGAATCCTGTCGTAGCCGGTCATGCGGGCGGCCTCTTCCACCAGGTCGATGGAAGTCGTCAAATCTCCGCGGAAGGATGGAACGCCCACGCTGAAGCCATCGCGGGATTCCGGCTTGACCTCGAGGCCGAGCCGGGCCAGGAGCTGCGCGGTCTGCGCCGGCTTGATTTCGACGCCGAGCTTTTTCTGGATCTCCGCAGCCGACAAGTGAATGCGCGCGCGGTCACGCGCCGGCGGACCGCCGGCCTTGATTTCCGCGCTGACAAACCGGGGCTGCGCATATTTCTTGATGAGCGCGACGGCCCTCTCTCGCGCGAAATCCACGCCCTCGGGATCGACGCGGCGCTCGAACCGGTAGGAGGAATCACTCGCGAGGCGGTGCTTGAGCGATGTTTGCCGCACCCACCGGGGATGAAAATAGGCCGATTCCAGGAGAATATTGCGGGTGCGCGCGGAAATTTCCGTGTCCTTGCCGCCCATCACGCCGGCCAAGGCGATCGTTTCCTGTGCGTCGGCAATGACGAGGTCTCGCGGCGTAAGCTTGCGGGCGACTCCGTCGATCGCCGTAAACGGCTCGTCCGCCTTGGCTCGCCGGATTTGAATTTCCTTGCCTTTCAGGAGGTCCGCATCGAAAGCGTGCAATGGCTGACCTACCTCGAGAAGCACGTAGTTGGTGATGTCGACAATCAAATTGATCGAGCGCAAACCGCAGGCTTCGAGGCGCTCCCGGATGAGTTCAGGCGTGGGGCCCTGCGTCAGCCCCTCCAGGTACACGGCGGTATAATAGGGACACCCCTCGAGCTCTCGCAAGTTGAGCTTCCACCCCGGTGCCGCAGGCCGGCCCGCGGACTTCTCGGCCTCGGGCACTCTCAGAGAAAGATTGTCGACTGCCGCGATTTCCCTGGCCACTCCCAGATGAGACAGCCAGTCGGGGCGGTTTGTCGTAATTTCGATCTCAAAAACCACATCTTTGCCGTCCGCGGAGGGCGCGACTTTCTTGACTTCAAGGCCGGCCATCGTCAGCCGCTCGGCGAGAGACTCGAGAGGTGGTTTGATTTCGACGAAATCCCGTATCCAGAGAGTGCTCAGCTTCATGGAAACTGCCTCAAAAACCGGATGTCGTTTTCGTAAAAGTGGCGGATATCCGAAATTCCGTGACGGAGCATGGCGATCCGTTCAACCCCCAAGCCGAAGGCAAATCCTTGCCAGCGCTTCGGGTCGTAATCGACGGCCGTGAAGACGTTCGGGTGGACGCAGCCGGCCCCGAGAATCTCGAGCCAGCCTTTCGTCCCCCACTGGATATCGACCTCGACACTCGGTTCCGTAAACGGAAAAAAATGAGGACGAAAGCGCACCTTCGTGTCGCGGCCGAACAGCTGCCTCAAAAACAAGTGGAGGATCCCCTTCAGGTCGCTGAACGTGGTTTTCTCGTCGACCATGAGCCCCTCGACCTGATGGAACATGAAAGAATGGCTCGCGTCGACGGTATCGGGCCTGTAGACGCGCCCGGGAGCGAGGACCCTCAGGGGCGGCTTCCGCTCCTGCATCACCCGGATCTGGACCGTGGAAGTCTGAGAGCGCAGCAGCTGGCCGCCGTCCGTATAAAAAGTATCAAACCCCTCCCGGGAAGGATGGTCGAGCGGAATATTGAGCGCCGTAAAATTATGGAATTCGGTCTCGATTTCGGGACCGCGGACAGTTTCAAACCCGAGCTTCTCGAAGATCCGGGTAATTTCGTGAATCGTCTGCGTCAGAGGATGCACACGGCCCGAGGGAGGCTCGATGCCCGGCAAAGACTCGTCGAAATAGGGCTCCGGACCGCCGGTCGACTCGAAACGGCCCAGGGCCTCTTCGACTGCCGCGGCGGCGAGCGCTTTCAGCGCGTTCGAGTCGCGGCCAAACGCCTTGCGCTCCTCAGAGGGGATTTCCCGGATCCGGCCGAGCAGCTCTGTGATTTTTCCCTGCCGCCCGAGGAATTCCACACGCAAAGATTCCGCATCCGCCGCGGTCCGGACCGCGGCCAGACGGCTCTTGAATTCATCCTCGATCGCTCGGATGGCGGGATCCATCGGGTGTGTCCGGATAAGAGGCCGGCTACTTCTTGCCGGCCTTCGCGTGATATTGGGCGGCAAACGCGACGAGCTTGGCGAAAACCTCCGGTTCGCGGACCGCGAGATCGGCGAGCATCTTCCGGTCAAGCAGCACACCGGCTTTGATCAAGCCTGCGACGAAGATCGAGTAGTTCGTCCCGTTCAGGCGGCACGCAGCGTTGATGCGCGCGTTCCACATGGCGCGAAAGTGACGCTTCCTCTGCTTGCGATCGCGCGTCGCGTAATCCATAGCGTGGATGACGGCTTCGTTGGCCGTGCGGAAAAGCCTGCTGCGGGCTCCAAAAAAACCCTTCGCCCGCTTCATCACCCGCTTTTTTCGTTTTCTCGTTGCCGGGGTATTCGTAACTCTTGGCATGAAAGACTCCTTTAAATGATAGAATTGCCGGTTTTTTTACCGGTCGTACGGCATGCGCCGCCGAATGCTTTCGACGTTACCGGAATCCACGCTCGTCCAGCCGCGACTCTGGCGCTTCCGCTTGGAAGACTTATCGCCAAGAAGGTGCCGGCGATTGGCTGACGCCACCATGACCTTTCCGGATTTGCTGATTTTGAACCGCTTCTTCAACGCTTTATTCGTTTTCATCTTAGGCATAAACATTCCTCGCGACCAAAGTTCGATCCGTTTTAAGCGCCCTCAAACCGGGGCGGGTCCTGCAGGGCCCGGCGCAGGGGCCGGTGCAACCGAAGGACCAGGCGCTGGGGGTGGCGTCGGAGTCGGCGGCGTCTTCTTTACAGCGCCTTTCTGAGTAATATAAACCTGGATAATTTTTCCTTCCAGCCCTTCGTTCTTCTCGACTTCCCCGACATCCGAGAGGTCTTCGATCATCCGCGCGATGACGCGCTGGCCGATCTCGGAGTGGGTGATCTCACGCCCCCTGAAATAAAGCGTCAGCTTGACCTTGTCGCCGCGATCGAGGAACCGGCGCGCGTTGCGGAGCTTCGTCTGATAATCGTGCTCCTCGATCTTCGAGGTCATCTTGACTTCCTTCAGGTTGATCACGTGCTGCTTCTTGCGCGACTCTTTCTCTTTTTTATCGATGGAGTACAGGTACTTTCCAAGATCCATGATCCGGCAAACCGGAGGCTTGACGGTCGCCGCGATCTCCACCAGATCCAGCCCCGCCTCCTCGGCCATCGTCAAGCCGTCCCGCGTAGGCACGACGCCGATCTGCTCGCCGGCCGCACCGATCAACCGGATCTCCGGGACCCGGATCTGCTCGTTGGCTCTGACCCTTTTCTGATTGTGACTGTTCAGCAATGCGCCTCCTTGAACCTTCAAGGTTCCCGTTTTTTAACGTTCCGTTATCGTTTCGCGGTGATTTCTTCCCGCATCTCGCCGACGATCTCGTCGACAGAGCGCACCCCGAGATCCTTGCCCCCGTGCCGGCGGACGGAGACCGTTCCTGCCGCGGCCTCTTTTTCGCCGACCACAAAAAGGTAAGGAATCTTCATCATCTCGCCCTCGCGGATCTTGTAGCCGAGCTTCTGGGCGCTCAAGTCCCCTTCCGAGCGGAACCCGAGAGCCTCGAGCTTGGTGACGAGGACGCGCGCGTACTCGGCGGACTTTTCGGAAATGCTCATCACCCGCACATGCACGGGCGCGAGCCACATGGGAAAGACCCCCGCGTAATGTTCGACCAGAATGCCGTAGAACCGCTCGATCGATCCGAACACCGCCCGGTGAACCATGACGGGACGCTTCGCGGTGTTGTCCGGGGCGATGTACTCGAGGCCGAACCGCTCGGGCATCTGAAAGTCCAGCTGAATCGTCCCGCATTGCCACTCGCGGCCGATCGAATCGGTGACTTCAAAATCGATCTTGGGCCCGTAGAAGGCGCCCCCGCCTTCGTGGACGGCATAATCGATCTGATTCGCGTTGAGGGCCGAGCGCAGGGCCGACGTCGCTTTTTCCCAGACTTCCTCGCTCCCCATCGATTCCACGGGCCGGGTCGACAGGCCGATCGAAATTTCTTGAAAGCCGAACGTCCGGTAAATCCTCAGGATCAGCGCGATGCAGCGAGAAATCTCGGGTTCGATCTGGTCTTCAGTGCAAAAAATGTGAGCATCGTCGATCGTGAAGGCGTTGACGCGGAATAGCCCGTGAAGGACTCCGGAGCGCTCGCGGCGGTGGACAAGCCCGAGCTCGGCCATCCTCAGCGGAAGATCCCGGTAAGACCTTTGGGCGCTCCGGTACACGAGCGTCCCGCCGGGGCAGTTCATCGGCCTGACCGCAAACGTCCCCTCGTCGACTTTAGAAAAGAACATGTTTTCCTGATAATGCGCGTAATGGCCGCTCTGTTTCCAGAGCTCGTCTTTGAGCATCACGGGGGTCTTGATCTCCAGATACCCTTCCCGCCGGTGTTCCTCTTGCCAATAGCCGGTGAGGTTCTGGTAAAGCACGAGGCCCCTCGGATGGTAAAACGGCATCCCGGGCGCTTCGGCATGAAAACTGAAAAGATCCAGCTGCCGGCCCAGCTTGCGGTGATCGCGCTTCTGGGCTTCCTCGATCCGGGTCACATATTGAGCGAGCTCCTCGCGAGTCCAAAAAGCCGTGCCGTAGATGCGCTGGAGCATCTTGTTGTGCTCGTTGCCCCGCCAGTACGCTCCTGCCACCGAGAGGAGCTTGAACGCCTCGAGCTCGCCTGTATGTTCCAGGTGGTTCCCCTCGCAAAGGTCGGTAAACGGCCCGTTTTCGACGAAGGTGATCTCCTCGTCCTTGAGTCCTTTGATGATCTCAATCTTGTAGGGCTCCGAGCGCTCCGTAAACACACGGAGTGCCTCTTCCCGCGGCACGGCGTACTTACGAAACGCCTGCCGCTCGGAGCAGATGCGCGCCATCTCGGCCTCGAGGCTGCGCAGATCCTCTTCGGTAAACGCCGCTTCCCGCTCAAAGTCATAATAGAACCCATCTTTGATGACGGGCCCGATGGCCAACTTTGTTCCGGGAAACAACTTCAACACGGCTTGAGCCAGGATATGCGCGGCCGAATGCCGTAGGCGAGACAAATCGTCAGGATTGGACTTAACCATGCTTGGTACGAATCGGCTTCCTATCACCTTTCTATATTACGAGTTGAAGCGGTTATTCTACCGTTGCCTCTCCTCAAACGCAATCACTTTTAGGACAGAAGCGTATCTCCCATGATACCTTTGTTAAGAAGGCAGCGGAATGGGCTTCGCCAACGTTCGCCGTTCCCCACCGCGGAACGGCTTCACTCGAGTGCGTCGGCCTCGCTTTTGCACCGGGGAGCTCGGCCTCCTTATCGTGGCTCATCCCATTCCCCTGCCTTCCATTTTTTTCCGGGAAAAGGGTTCGATCAGGCCCCTCGTCCGTTCGACTCGGGACCTGCAAGCACATCTCGTGCGCTCGATGTGTCTATTAGGCCGGTTTGGGAGCTCCGGGGTTTCCCTGCCGCTCTTTATTGTAGAAGGCCTTGTCGGCAACCCCCCTCAGTTGGAGCTTGCCCAGCACATCCATTTCGGCAATTTTTTCGATCCCCCGGCGAATCTCCTCGGCACTTTTACCCGCCATCACATCGCGGTTTACGCCGGCCGCGTAGGCGATGAATATCTTTTCGGCGTTTTCCGGAGCAAAGGGATCGGAAGCGAGATCCAGAGACAGGTTTTCTTTCGAAATCACGGCGCCTCGGCCGTCATACTCTGTCCGCGAGCAAGTCTTCTCCTTGAGCGACACAACGTGCTCGAGCCTCTTCTTGCCGCTATCGGAATAGACGGTGTAGGTGTAGATTTGATTTTGCAGAGAATCCTGCTCTTTCACGAGCCCGCCGGGAACGAAACTTTTGCCCTGGACCACCCGTCCGCTCTGATAAACGCCTTCATATTCGACGCCGCCGCTTTCATAATACCTCTTGATGGGGCCGTTCCTGAGCCCCGCCTCCAGCGACGTCTCCTCGAACAGCCGCCCGTCGAGAAAGACCTTTGTCTCGCGAACCGCCTTTTTTTTCTCGAAGACGCGCGTGAGCGCAAACCCTTTTGCGGAGGCCGGCGCCGTCACAACAGGCTCCGCTCCGGCCGCTGCGGCAGCCCCTTCATCCGCCAGGAGGTGCCGGTTGATCTCCGCCAAAAAGTTGGCTTCGTTGACGGCCCGCTTGAGTCCGGCCGCGGGGTCGTAGTCTTTAGAAAATGTTTCTTGGCCGGTCCCGCTCAGCTTTCCGTCCGGATAAAAGCTCTTGCTCCGGATCTGATTGCCTTCAAAGACCGATTCTTCCCTCAGCCGTCCGTCGCGGTCATAAAGCTTTCTCCCCTTCGCATCGCTCTCCTCGATCAAGCGAAGTTCCGAATCGTATTTTTTACTCCCGTCGAGATGACTTACTTCCCGCAGCTGGCCCTTCTCATCATAAACTTTTCTCTCGGCCCGTCCCGCCTCGACCGCCAAGAGAGACTTCACACTTCCGTCCTTAAAGAATTCCTTCTTCTCCACGAGCTCGCCATTGCGTACGACCGTCGTGCTCTGGACCCTTCCGGCATCATCGAGGGATCTCGCTGTTCCGTCCTGGCCGGTCCAGACAGCCTCCAATGTCACGCCCCCCTCCGGAGAGTACTCGGTAAAAGTGTGCGCCGTATAATCGATGGCTTTGGCCAATTTTCCGAGCTTGAAAACCTTCATCTTCTGCAGCGTCCCCTGCTGATATAAAGCTTCGGAGGCGACTTCACCCGTCGGAAGAAATTGCCGGGCCACCCCGTCCCGTTTGCCGCCCGCATAGTTCGCCTCTTCGCGGACCCTGCCGTCCGAAAAATATCTCTTTTGAACTCCGTCCGGCACCGTTTCAGCCGCAATCCCAAGTGCGCTCACCGCCAAAAAGGCGCCCGCAATCATCCAAGTCGTTCGAACGAATATTTTTGTGCTCATGCTGCCATCCTTTCTTATTGGAACGATGTTTCAAGCCATCCGTGATAAAAAACCTAAGACGCCAGCCGGCTCCGTGACAGCACCCCGCGGAGTTTCTCTGCCGAGGCGGCATCGCCGCCCGCGGCCAGCCGGTCGATTTGCTGCTGTGCCAGGTCAAACTGTTTGTTCTTGGCGTAGCCAACGCCGAGATTGTAAATATAATCCAAATTGCCGGGGTCCAGCTTTACCGCCTTGACCAAAAAGCGAACCGAGGCCGCATAGTCCTTTTTGACCCCGAACGCAATGCCCAAATTTCGATAGGCCGTTTTGAACGTGGGGTCGAGCTCGATGGCCTTCTGATAATACTCAATTTCTTTATCGGCATTTCCCCGCCGGTTATAAAGCACCGCAAGATCGTGGACCGCTTTGACCGAAAGGGGTTCTACTTCGAGCGCCTTCTGGAAATAGGCCTCCGCGGTGTCGAGGTCGCCCTGGTTCGCGGATAATCGCCCCATGTTGACGTACGGCTGGGCGATGCCGGGCTTCAAGGCCAGTGCCTTGTCGTAATTCAGGCGGGCGTTTTTGTAATCCATCATCTGCTCGAACAAAAACCCGAGGTTCACGTAGCCCTCGAGAGAGCCGGGAGAAAGTGCCAGGGCCTTCTCGTAGCATTCCCTGGATTTTTCGAAATCTTTCGCGTCCTGATAGGCAATGCCCAAATTTTCGTAGGGGCGGGCCTTGTTCGGCGATTTCTTGACCACATCGGTCCACAGCGAAACCGTCGAGCCCCATACCGCGTTGCGCGTGTAGGTCAAGACGCCCAGCACGAGCCCGATGGCCAGCATGACTGCGGAAAACTTCTTGGCGCGGCCGAACAGGCGGACAAGGAGCCACGATATAAAAATTGCAAATCCGAGCATCGGAAGGTAGAGACGGTGCTCGAAAATGACGTCCCGAATCGGAATGAACGAGGATTCGATGCTCAGGGTGAGAAAAAACCAAAAGATCCCGAAAGCAGGTAGGCGGTGCCCCTTCTTCCACAAGACGGCGCCAAGAAGCGCAACGGCCAGCAGGAGCCCCGCGCAAGCATAGGCCGGAAAAGTAAAGAAGCTCGTGGTCAATGGGTAATCATAATCCAAATTCTGTCCCAGAGGAACGAAGAGCAAGCGCAGATAGGTGCACACCACGCTGAACTGCGTCATAAAATAAACGGCCCGCGTAATTTCGCGCGCCTCCTGCATTTGAGCCGCGACTCCGGACTCCATCACGGACCGGTGGAACATGTGGAAGTAGACTACCACGAGGACCCCGAACGAAGGCAGCAGCCAGCGCGAGCCGCGGCGAAAACTCTGCAGGTCATGCGCCATGAAACAAGCCTCGAATAAGCCCAGAGCAATCGGAAGGGTGAAGGAAATCTGCTTGGTGTACATCGCCAGGAAGCAGCTCAGGCAGGAGCCCGCAAACGCCCACGGCTGGTTCGTGACCCTGAATCGCACGTAAAGCCACAGAGTCAGGTAATAAAAAAGAGTCGCCATCGACGCGTCCCTCTGGACGATGTAGGTGACCGCCTGAGTTTGCAGCGGATGCGAAACAAAGATAAGGGCGGACAAAAAAGCGACGAGCCAGGGCGTCCCGGGTCCCTCCGTCGGTGCGCCTGCGGCTGCCTCCTGAGCCATGCGCGGCGTTTTGAACAGCAGCAGAACGATGCCCATCACGCAAAGGCCGGTGGCCAGATGAACGATCAGATTGAACGCGTGATAGGAGGTGACCTCCAGGCCGCTGATCCGGTAATTCAACGCATACGTCAGATAGGAGATCATTCGCGACGGGTTGTTTTGCCAATACCAGCCTAGCCTGCCGAAGCTGCGGATGAAATAATTTTGGACGATGCTGGTCCTGTCGTCAAAGACAAAGGGGACATGAAAGATGTTGGAATAGATGAGGGCACCCCACACAAGAAGAGCGGCCACCCAAAGGATCCGGTCCGCCGGAAGCTTTCCTCCGGCCTCTTTAAACGAGATCCTCTGAAACGGACGGATCTTCTCCTTGGCCTTGAGGTCATCCAAAATCCTTTTGATTTTGCGCGGCTTAACCCCCCACCGGGCCGCCATGTCTTCGACACGCATCTGCCCTGCGTTTTGAAGGACAAATTGCTTCATATTTTTGGGCTCGGGACTCATGACGCGCCCCCTCGCGCTGCGTCTCCGGCGGGCGCTTCCGACGCCATGGCCCGTTCCAGGGCGGACGCCGCGTCCCCTTGGCCCAGCCTCGCCAGTTCGCGGATGTGCGTCTTCGCGGACTCTAGGTCTCCCGCCTTGAAGTACGTGATGGCCAAATTCCGGTGAATGTCCGCGGAGTCGGGAAAAAGGCCTAGCCCCAGATGCAGGTATTTGAGCGCATTTTCGTACTCTGCGCTTTTGCCGTAGAGCACGCCAAGCTGACTGTAATACGACTCCTTACGCTTGTCGTGCTCCAGCGCTTGAAGGCAATAATGGACGGCCATCCGGATTTGCCCCTGCTGCGCGAAGTTCAGGCCCATGTTGAAATAGGCGTCCGCGAAATCCGGGCGGATCACGATGGCCCGGCGGAAATGCCCCATCGCGCTCTCCGGGTGTCCGTTCGCATTATCGATCACTCCCAGATTATTATGAGCCTGGGGAAAATCGTCCGACCGCTTGACCGCTTTCTGATAGGCCAGGGCGGCATTCTTGATATCGCCTTTTTCTTGAAGAACCATCCCGAGCCCGAAATAGAAGTCGGCCTTGCCGGGGTCAAGCTCGATCGCCTTCTCGTAGCTTCGAACGGCATCCTCCAGAGAGCCCTGCCGGTGATAGACCAACGCCAGGCCTGAGTAAGCCTGCGCACATCGGGGGTCGAGCTCCACAGCCCTCCGGTAGAGCGGCAGCGCCTGCGCATTCGCACTGCGGTTGCTGTACGCGTTTCCGAGTTCCAGATAGGGTCTCGCCTTTCGCGGCGACTTCTTGACGGCATCGCCCCAGAGCGTCAGGTCGCTCGCCCACACGGCATTGCGTGCGAAAGTCAAAAAGCCCAGCACGATCACAAGGAGGAGGCCTGCGGCGCGCAGCAATTGCGGAGCCTTCAAGCACTTTCGAAGAAGGACGGCCAAGACAAGCGTGAAACCCGCCATCGGAAGATACAAGCGGTGCTCCGCCATGACGTCTCGCAGCACAATGACGCTTGATTCGATGCCGAGCGTGATGAGGATCCAAAAAATACCGAAGCTGAGGAGACGCTCCTTCGAGAACATTTTAACCGCCAGAGCGGCGAGTCCCGCCAAAAAAATAAATGCCACAAGCGCGGCGGGTTCCCCCAGCCCTCGGGAGAACGGGAAATCGTAATCGATGTTTTGGCCCAAGGGTAGAAACAAAAGGCGAAGATAAGCACAAACAACTTTTCCCTGGGTCGCGAAGTACGCCAGGCGCGGCGTATCCCGACCCGCATGGGTCCAAGGTCCCAACCCGACCCGCAAGATTTCCTGACGGTAGAGGAACCAGTAGCTGACAAAAAACAGGGCTCCGCTGAGGACAATCAGGATCAGAAGGTTCCTCAAAAACCTCCGGCGGCCGCGGGCAAAAAAGGCGGCCTCGCACAAGGCAAGCACGGCCGGGAGGCAATAGGCGTTTTCCTTGCTCAACATACCGGCGGCCGCGAAAAGAAGGCACGGCGGCAGATAACGAGCTCTGCCGGAAATGCGCAGGCGCAGAAAAAAATAAACTGCCAGCAGAAAAAAAAGGGCCGCCAGGCAGGCCCTTCGCTCCAGAATGTAGGTGACCGCCTGGGTTTGCAGAGGGTGGCAAAGAAATACGAGCCCGCAGAAAAGGGCCGTTTCATATTCGGGAACCGAAGGGGCGCCGCTATTTTTTCTATTCAGGATTTGCAGCAAAGTCATCGCGATGCGGAACACCGTAAAGCTCGCGGCCACATGGACCGCAAGATTGATCGCATGATGCGCGAGGAGCGAATTTCCAAAATACTGGTAAACCACCGCAAACGAAAACCAGGAAAGAAAACGGGTTCTGCCCAAAGCCCAAAGGGCGGGAAAATCAAACGCATCCCGGAGAGCCTTGTTCCCTGCTACCTGGAGAAGATCGTCAAGATGGAAGCTCGCGGTAAACGTATTGGCATAGCAAGCCAGGCCTGCGAGGGCAAAAACACCGAAAGCCCACAAGGCCCCCCTCCCCCCGAGGGAAGGAAAGGCCGGCTTGTCCGCGGTAGACAACCTCATGAAGCAATGCGGCGTTTGAACTCGTGCCAGGGAAAAAGCTTGCCCGGGCATTCCGTCGCCGCTCCAGGGACGTCTCTGTGTCCCATCACGTTCTGGTCCGGGATGTGATAATACTGCTGGAGTGTCTTCACCAGAAAGACGATAGCTGAGAGTTCGGTTTCGGTCATGAAGTGTTCGCTAAAATTCCCTACGATTCCGATCCCGATCCCGTGATCGTTCATATTGCTCGCCTTGGTGTGCGCGCCGGGGAGCTGCTTGACCCAGCGGGGCCCCACCTGGATCTGGCCGTCTTCCTTGCCGGAGGTCCCGTTATTGACGATGAAGTGATACCCGAGCCCCCGGTCCCACCCGCGCTTGTGATGAAGGCCGTCGATCGTAAAGGAATCGCCCTTATCGGTCGCCGTGTGGTGGACGATGATATGCGTCCAGCGCTGCGAGGGATAAAGTGGAATAAGCTGCTTGGCGCCCTGCGTGTTGGGAATCAGAAGCGTCTGTCCGCTTCGGATGCTTGTGGAATCCTTCAGGTGATTGACCTTCAGGATGGTCTCCATGTCCACGTCGTAGGTCTTGGCGATTCGCCAGAGGGTCTCCGAAGGCCCCACCACGTGACGGACATCATGCGGCGCGCGGACGGCGGTCGGTCCGACGACCGACACCGGTCCGGTGACCGGATAGGGCGTGCGGACGACCGAAGACGGACCTCCCGCGCATCCCCAGCCGGCGAGAGCGAAACAAAGCCCGAAAAGGGGGTACTTAAGTTTGCTCATTCCTTTTTTCTTCCCGATCCTTCGACTCCCAGCTGCCTCTCCAAAGCTTCAAAGGCCTCCGGCTCGCCTTTCCCGAGATCCAGAGTCAGCACCGGAAGCTTTTTGTCACGAAGCGATTTGAGGTCACCGAGCGCCTGTGCTCTTATCAATTGCCCGAACGTGTAGCCCGCCTTCGGAACCGACGGATCCTTTTTTCCCTGGATCAGCAGCTCGATAAACGCTCCCTGCTTCGGGCCGCCCTTGTAAAGCTGTCCGATCGAATGCAGGTACCTAGGCCCAAACCCCACAAGCACGGGCACCTTGAGGGCGTCCCTCAGGCGGTCGCGGAGCCGGTTGAACCGGGCCACGAACTCCGGCGTCCTGGGGCCGTAAACGAGAAGCGACAAATAGGATCCTTTGCGGATCTTCGCGCAAAACAATCCCGCAGAAGTCTTGGACGTCACGGGACGAAATTGATTCAAGCCCGTCAGCTTCCCCTTGGCGGCCAGCTGCTTGAGGATGAGAGCCGTGTTGTCCTTGGCCTCTTTAACGTTCGGTTCGTCAAAAGGGTTGATCCCCAGCAGGGCCGATGTCACTGCTGTCGCGATTTCCCAGCGCAGGAACTCTCCACCGAGGGCGAAGGCATCCGGCCACACAAATTCCGCGACAGGAAACCCTGCCCGCTTGAGCGCCCGGATTTTCGCATCGTCCGCTTTCGGCGATTCGGACGCCAAGCGCATTCTCACGAATGCGCGATCCTTCCCGTACACCTCGGCCCCCCCCAGGGTCTCCCCGTCCACCGGAACAACCCCCTTGCCTTCCTTGCCCGTGCTCTCGGCAATGAGCTGCTCGAGCCAGGCCCCGAAAGGCGCAAGAGCGCGCGACATCACGAAGGTCAGCTTGTTGGCGCCTGAGCGCGCCCATTCAGCCATCCAGATTCCAAGCGCAAGCGACGTATTCGAAGCCACACGCCCTTGCGAGCGCAGGGCTTCCGAAACCGAGAGCGCGCTAGCAAGCAGGCGCCGGAAATCGATCCCCATGAGGGCCGCCGGCACGAGGCCGAAAAAAGACAGAGCCGAATACCGGCCGCCGATGTCCGCAGGGTTGAGGAAAACACAACGGAAACGGTTTTCACGCGCCATCGCTTCAAGCCCGGAACCCGGGTCAGTGATGGCGGCAAAGTGCGCTCCGCACTTCAGGACATCGCTTCCGTGTAATTTCCGGACTTTGGCCGCAAAGTAACGGTACTGCGACAGGGTCTCGATCGTCGAGCCGGATTTGCTCGCGACCAAAAAGAGCGTGTGCGAAAGGTCAATCGCGGCTTCGACGGCGGCGATCGTTCCCGGATCGGTTGTGTCCAGGAGATGAAAACGCACGCCCTTCTTGGCCGGACGGCAGATCAGGCTCATGACTTCAGGCGCAAGGCTCGACCCGCCCATCCCGAAAAGGACGACGTCCCGGATTTTGCCCTGCAAGACATCCTTTTTCAGGAGATCCAGAAGATAGCACTGCCCCCGCATCCAGTCGGCGACGCCAAGCCAGCCCATGCGGTTCCTGATCACGGCCTGGTGCTCGGGGTCCTTTTTCCACAGAGCGGGCTCCTTCGCCAAAAACCGGGCGAGAAAGCCGGACTTCGTCATCTTGCGCGCCGCGGCATCCACGGAGCTCGCGCGCCGTTGGGCGCCATGGCTGACGGAAACTGTCACAGCCTTCCGGCGCCCCCCCTTCGTATTCAAGGCAGCCTCGCGCGCGACTTCGATGGTCTTCATCAGCTGGTCGAAGGAGTCGCTGAAAGCCCGAACCCCCTGCTGCTGTAAAAGTTCTCCGGTTTGGGCCAGATCGATCCCAAGCGCCTTCAAACAGCCTGCGGTCTCATAGGCTTCCTCGACGTTCTCCTCCACGCTGCCGGCGTGGACATGGCCGTGATCGATAAAGGCTTCGAGCGTCTCGAGCGGAATCGTATTGACCGTGCCCAACCCCACGAGAGGCTCGACGTAGAGGAGGTCGGGATAGGCCGGATTCTTGGTGCTGGTGCTGCCCCACAACAGCTTCTGGGGATGAGCGCCCTTTTCGGCCAGCGACAAAAAAGGCTCGCTGTGGAAAATTTTCTTGAATTCCTGAAAAAGAATCTTCGAATTCGCGATCGCGGCCTTTCCTGCAAGGCCCGCGATGCGCTCGCGGGACCGGTCGTCCATCGCCGGAGCGACCATCGCATCGAGCTTCTTATCAATCAAGGAATCAAAGCGGCTCACGAACGCGCTGGCGACGGAGCGGACCTTGCCCGGCTTTCCGCCCTTTTTCGCGAAGGCCGCGAGCCCGTCGAGATAAGCTTTTGCGACGGCGAGGTACTGCTTCGCGGAGAAAATCAGCGTCGCGTTGACGTGCACGCCGCGAGCGATCAGCTCGCGCACAGCCGCCACGCCCTCCGGCGTGGCCGGGACCTTGATCATGACGTTGGGAAGTCCCACGGCGGCCGCAAGGCGCAGGGCCTCGCGCACCGTGCCTGCGGTGTCGCGGGAAAGGGACGGCATCACTTCCAGGCTCACAAACCCATGCTCTCCCCCCGAAGATTGATAGACCTTTGCAAAAAGGTCGCAAGCCGAGCGAATTTCCGCAACCGTGAGGGCGTCGTAAATTTCAAAGGGAGACTTCCCCGCGCGCGCCATCCGGCGAATGTCAGGCTCGTAGCCTCCGTCTTTGGCGCCGATCGCCTTTTCGAAAATCGACGGGTTGGAGGTCACGCCGAGCAGGCCGTAATCTTCGATGAGTTCGCGCAGCCGACCGCTTTCGATCAGCCGCCGGCTGATTTGATCGAGCCACGGGCTTTGCCCGGCAGTCGCAAGTTCGAGCGTGGGAATGGCAATCGTGGACGGGTTCATTTTAGGGATTCCTCCGGATTCAATTCGCTATCGATACCGATTTCGGTTTAGCTTCCGCCCTGGCAGGCGCCGAGGTCGGAAGCGTGAAAAAAAAGGTCGCGCCGCGGCCGAGGCCTTCGCTATGGAAGCCCACCTCGCCGCCTTGGCCCTCGACGAGCTGCTTGACGATCGCCAGGCCCAGCCCGCTGCCCGCGTACTTGCGGGAGTGCTCGTCGGTGGCTCTGAAAAATTCTTTAAAAATCATCGGCTGATTGTCGAGGCCGATCCCGATTCCCGTGTCTTCCACTTCGACCCGCACGCGGTCCTTCGACTTGTCGTAGACGGTCCGGACCGTGACTTTGCCCCCGGGGTGGGTGTACTTGACCGCGTTATTGACGAGGTTCACGGCAATTTGCATCGTTCGCTCCACGTCCCCGACCACGTCCGGCATGACGTCGGCCAGCTGATCCACCAGCTCGATCTTCTGCTGGGAGCAAACCACCTGGTGGTCGTCGAGGCAGGACTTGAGGACCGGCGTCAGGTCGAACACCTCGCGCCGGATCTCGATCTTGCCCGAACGAATGCGCGAGAGGTCCAGCAGGTTGTCGACGATCCGGTTGAGCCGTTGGGCCTGCATCAGGATCTTACGGACGCGCCGCTTCTGCTCCTCGTTCAGGGTCCCCAGCTTTTCGCGGACCAGGATTTCGGCAAAGCCGTTGATGATCGCAAGCGGGGTGCGCAGCTCGTGACTCGCCACGGTCACGAACTCGTCCTTGATCTTGTCGAACTTCCGGACGGCTTCAGTCGACTGCTCCGGCATGAGAAAGACTTGACGGCGTTTGACGTAAAGAAGGGCCAGCGGCCCGAAAGCGGCCGCGAGCAAGACCGGGTTGACCTCGGAACGGAACCAGCAGAGTTCACCGATCACGTTGTAAAAAAACATCAGGGCAAAAAAGGGAAGCAGGCAAAGAGCAAAAAGCGCCGGAGGCTCCTGCCCATCCCTCGACTTGCGGGCAAGGCGCCGGAACATCAACAGAAACAGCGATCCGTAAACCAAAAAACCGGCCGCGTTGAAAATCAGATAGGAGTTCGTCCACCAGGGCGTTGCCATAGTTATGCGGAATAGAGCGGAAGCGTCACGGCCGTCGCGGCCCGCGGCCCGCGGCCTTGCGTTGACGGAAATGTTCGATCTTGCTAACGAGCACGTCCTGCGTGAAGGGCTTGAGCAAAATCTCGTCGACGCCGGAGGCCTTCATCTGTTTCATCTCCTCGTCGCCTTTGAGCCCGGTCACCGCCATAATCGGAATGTCCTTGAAGCGGGGGTCCTGCTTCATGAAATGGCAGAACTCGAAGCCGTCGAGCTCGGGCATCATGAAATCGAGGAGCACAAGGTCGGGATGCTCCTCCACGAGCTTGGCGCCGGCCGAGAAGCTGTTGGAAACACTCAGCAGGCGGACACCCGCAAGGTCCGAGAGCATGTCCTGCAGGACATCGAGGACGTCCGTGTCGTCGTCGACCGCGAGCACGACGAACTCCTTGCGCGCATTGAGCTCTTCATCGCCCTGCCACGGAAGGTTGTAGGCCTGAGCAAAGTGCACCAGGTCATCGTGGGCGATTCGACGGTGGCCCCCGACGGTCGTAAAGCACCGGAACTTGCCGCTCTCGATCCAGCGGATCACTGTAATGGGCGTCACCCCCAAAAGCTTTGCGACCTCGTGGGTCGTGTACAATTTCTTTTCCTGACCTTCCATAGATACACCGCTACCTTTGGATCTCTTTTGTTGTCAATGATACTTTTGTATGCCTTGCGAAGTATACATAAATAAATGGGGACAGGCTACTTTTTTATGCGGAGGTCTTGACGGCGGCTTCGGCGATGGCGCGGGCAAGCATGCCGAGGACAGGAATCATGCTGAGCATTTCACTGAGGGAAATTCTGTTGAGCTTACCCGTATCCTTCATCAACTGATCCAAACCGATGATCGAGGCAAGTTCCAGGCCGGCCGCCGCGACTTGGCGCATGCGGTCGTCCTCAAAATTCGTGTTGTCGACCACCACGCGGACTTTGCCCCTCAGTTTGGACCGGCCGATCTGATCCTGCACCTTCGCGACGTCATCCTGATCGTGGACCACCACAAGGATGTTGTCGGGCAGCACAAACTGAGCCAACTTGTTGATGGTTTCCGCGAGGGCATCGGCGCTGACCGCTTTGAAGGTATCCGGCAGGCCCGCCTCGGGCGATCCAACCTGCAGATTGTTCTGTGCGCGCGCGCCGACCACGAGGACACGGGAATCGAGGCGGCTCATCAGGGTCTCGATGCCGAACAACTGGGCGAATTTCCGAAGCTGATCGGGCTCGGCGCCGGCAAAGAGTGCCTGATACATCCGCTCGATGTTGTCGATCATTCGGTTGAACCGCCGCGGGTTGATCCGGCGCGCGTAGTCCGCGGTGGCCGGATAAGCGACGAGGGCCTCTTCAAGCTCGTCGGAGAGGACTTGCTGGCCGCCCGCCAGGCGGCTCAGTTCGGCGCGGACCTTTTCCGCCAATGGCGAAGCGTGCGAGAACTCATGGCCAAGCGCCATGGCCACGTTTTCGCGGTAGTACTTCGCAAGGATCTCGGGATCCGTTTCGAGCTCGGGCACATAGAACGTCCGCAACGCCGGCCGGTTGAGGACGATCAAATTCCGTCCGGCATCGAAATAAGCCAGCTGGCGCTGTTCGAACCTGGGCGCATATTCGGAAGCCGGGGCTCCGTCATAGACGTCGAACTTCCCGCCGTCCGCGACGAATTTTCCGACGGCGCCCTGCAATTCGCGGTACAGGCTCGGATCCGCCAGGCCGTCGAGTGCACTTCGCACATCTACCGGCACTTGCGTCCTCCACGCTTCCACCAACTTAATCGCTGGCGCTGCGAGGCCCTCGGGCGCTCCCGCAACGGCCCCTGCCATCGCCGTTTCGGGGAATGTTGCGGCGAACGGTTCGACGCCCCGAATTTCGGAACGCGTCTGGCCGAGGATCTGCGACACGAGATCGAGGGCCGTCATCGTCTGGCGGAGGTTGCGGCCGAGGCTGCTGCGCTCGCCGGTTTCGTGAGCGCCCGTTCCGCCGTCGCCGAAGTTATAAACATTTTCAACGCCATAGCGGTAGTAAGCCGAACCGAAATCGCCGGCCAGATCCGGGTAGCGCGTCGTCGCGTCCACCTGATAGCCGGCTTGCGTGCCGTCAAAGAATGCGACACCTTTTGCGGAAGCCATGGCTCGCAACTGCGCAATGCGCGCATCGCGATCCGCGCTGTAAACAATGACATGATCGGGATTGAGGTTTTCGTTGAATTCATTGCCGTCCACGTCTTCCTTCCCGTTCATATACTCGGCCTGGGAATCCCCGAAAATCGCATTCTTTATTTTCTTGCCGTCAGGCATCAGGAAGAAGGACGGATCGATCTGGTCCATGCCGACATGGCCGATTTCTTCTCTGACCGTAATCGCGATCCTGATCGTCCCGTGTTTCTTGCCCAACTTTGCGATTTCGGACGCCATCGTCAACGTCGATGCCAACCACGCCCGGTTGTCGGTTCCGAGGGCAGAATTTGCGTCGCGGGCCCGCAGATTTCCTTCCTCGTCGACGTAGGAACCCGCCTGAGTCACCTGCTGGACCACGTCCGCATGGGCCGACAAGAGCACAGGCTCCAAAGCGGGATCCCCCGCGATTTCGATCAGGAGGTTGCCGGCATCGTCGGTCCACCGGCCGTCCGCGCGCCACGGCTTGATCGGCACGCCGGCCTTGCGCAGGGTTTCGACGACATAGCTCATCACGGCCTGCTCACTGCCGCTCTGGCCCTGGATCTCGAGCAGCTCCTGCATGATATCCATATGGCGGGCCGCAAAAGAAGGCATCGTCAGTTTGAGCTGATCTAAAAGTTTTTTGGCCAAGCCGAGCGCCGTGTCGCCTGAGGCTTTGGCGTCCAGCATCGCCAGTTCGTCGAGTGAACGGGTCAGAACCATCTCATGGAAGGCCTTTTCAGCCGCGTCCCACGCCCCGACCGCGCCCTCCCAAGGCTGACGGGCCGCGAGATGCTCCACGGCCTTCTCGATGCGCCCGTACATCCGCTGGCGGACCGAACTTTGCCACGTTTTTGTTTCGGACTCGCTCAGCCGCATCTTCCTTGCCGCAGTATCCAGGAAGTTCTCCAGATACGACCGCCCGAGCAGGGACTGCTTGGTCGTATCCCAGTGTCCGTACCATTTTGCCAGGCGCGCAGCCTCGTCAGCTTCTCCGGTGATGCTCTCGTTGCGGTAGACCTCGATTCCGAAGGCGTGAATTTCGCCTTTAAGGCGGCTTGCGATCCAGTCTTCTTCCCACGCCTCCTTTTCCAACTTACTCATCGCGTCGTAGTCGATGAGCGTCCCGGCGATCCGGCGGTCATAATCTTCGGTCTCGAGATTCTCGTAGTCGTGGCCGACGACCTCATGATGGAGCGTCCGAACGTCGGGCTTGGCCAGCTGAGGCATAAACGTGAACCGGATATAATCCTGATGCCGCCCAAATGGAGTTGAGACCGCTGTTCCGCGGCCGCGCACGGGGAAGCCCGCCGGGAGGTGGCTCGTATCCAAATAGATCGCGCCATCTTTGTAATACGCGTTCTCCAGACATTTAGCGTTAAGGTTGTGGGTCGATTTGAGATGATCCACGGAATCATCGATATTGTCGAGGATCCAGTCGATGGCCGCTCTTCGGTCGGTTTCCGGCGCGCCTTTTTGGAGTTTTGCGAGGACGGCCTCGATTGCGGTCATCCGTTTCTGATGAATGGCCTTGCGCAGATCCGTCATCATCGAATCAATTTTGCCGAGATCCATCGACGTCGCAAGTAGAACGCCCTTGAGCATGAAATAGAGCGCGTTCTCGTATTCGGTCATCTTGCCCGCATCCCGCAGAGCCTGAAGCTTGAGTTTGGATTCTGTGCTCAAGAAAGGTTCGAGCGCCGTCTGTACCCCGCTCCAGGCGGTGTCGCCGCGCTTGGGAAGTCCTTCGACCAGAAGGGCGCCCTCGACGGCTCCCCATAATGCCGTGCGGACATCCGCCTCGGTCGCTTTCGCGGCTTCCGTCCCGTTGATCGCGGTTTTGTCAGCAAGAACCGGAGCGCCGAGGACCCTCTCGACCCACGCCACTTCGACGTTTTTGCTGAACAAGGCATACGCCGCATCCATTTCAGCCGGTGACGGCACGGTCCCCGAAAGAATCGCGTCGGCGTCCAGGCCGAGACCGGCGAGCAATTCCGAAAACTGATCAAACGCATCCTTGGCCATCGTCGCCAAGGTCCCCTTGAGAGCCGCAGGCAATCCGGCCAGCTTTGCGATTCTCTTGACCAGCGCCTCGTACTCGGCACGGGTCATCCGTTTCGCTTTGAACCCAAGGCTCTGGCTCTCGGCCGGCGCATCCGGATCATCAAAAACCGTTTCCGTGATTTCGCTGCGTGCGTCGCGGATCCTCGAGATCGCCGCTCTCATGATGGCCATCATGGGATCTTGAATTTGATTTTTCAGTTCCGCCAAGCGGTCCGCCGCGGAGGTTCCCTTTCCGCCTTTGGTTTTATGCAGCTCTTCATACCGCTTGAGGATCTTGGGATCAAGGGCCTTGACCTGGTCCTCCAACTTTTTGAATTCGACATTGTTCCAGGTGTCTTCCAAACGCTTCTTGAATTCCGCCATGGCCGCCGCATTCGTGAAGTCGAGCGAACGGGCATCGGCTTCTACCGAATTCGCGATCGTTTCAATCCTTCGGTCGATCCAAAGCACCGCGTAATCCTGATATTCGAGTGTGAGCGTTTTCAGCATGCCTTGAATGCGCTTCTTGAGGTGCCCTCGCAGTTCCGGACGCGCCGGCGTCGGCCGCAACAGATCCGCGAGCTCCTTGCGAATGGTTTTCCATTCTGCTTCATCCAGAATCTGGGGCTGGGAAAGACGCATATCGATTTCACGAACGCGCTCTTTGAGGCGCAAATCGCCGGCCAAATCGATCCGGGCCAGAAGTTCTTCCCGGGCGGCATCGGTGAGCTCCCCGTCCGACTCCACTTCGAGGCGAAGGGCATCGAGTTCCGCTTTGCCGGCCGCTTCTTTGGCGGGGTCAATCACCCAGGTTGTCGTGGTATCCGTGTCCGGCTTGCGCGGCATCCGGTTCTCGATGTCCGCCAAACGGGCATTCAACGCGGTGGCGCGGTCAGAAGTGCGCTCAGAGTGGCGGGCGACATCATACGAGATCGGTTCTGCGGTTTTTTCCACAAGGCCCGAGAGCTCGGTCCGCAGGCGCAGCCAATCCTGTGAAATCGGCTTGCCCATCTTAATGAAGCGCCGGTCGATTTCCCGCAGGAGCTCCTGCAACAGATCGTTCTCGCTGGCAAGCTCCCTCTCGCTCAAGGGCGATTCACTCTCAAAGAGCCGCTTGCGGATGGTCTCAGCATCCCTCTGAATGGCTTCACGCGCCGCATCGTGATTCGTTTCAAAATCGGCGTTACTGCGCGCAGCGTCCAATTGCGCGTTGGGGACGGCCGGCGGCGGTTCCGGGGTTCCGGCGCGCGGCGCACTGGGATCGCGCCCGAGATCAATCTCCGCGGCCGTACCGTCGTAGGCTCCGGTCAGCTCGGCATACTTGCTTCTGAACTCCGTCTCATCGCCCATCCAATTCGCCCAAAGAATAATGTCGTCGAGTTCCCGGGCATAGAGGATGATGCGATTGGCCATGGCTTTTCCATATTTTTCACGGATCTGCATGACCGTTTGAATCGCAAGATTCAGCTTCGCCTCGAGTTCGCGGGCAAGCACGGGGTCGCCCTGGACGTAGGCGTCCCGCTTTTCGGCATCGATATAATTGAGGATGTTCGAGACGATGTGGTCGCTGTCATATGTGCGGTTGTGGTCCGGGTTGAAGAACTTGCCGTCCTTTTGTGAATAATGCGTCAGGATTTCTTCCACCAGGTTCCCTTCTGCTCTGATCCGGCGCTCCTCGCGATCTTTCTCCTCCAAGAGCTTCTTCAAGAGAACTTCGTTGCGGTCGAGCTTGGCAGCCTGGATTCTGGCGTCGAATTCCCGCATGCGCGCTTTCATGTGCGCCTCGGCCCGCCGTCCCACGCTGCCTTCGTTGGGATGCAGGGTGTGCAGGGCTTCGTGGAGACCCGACACGTTGACGTGCGAATCCCAGGTCCGGATGGCGCCCGTGTCTTTCAGATAACGGCTCGAGGAATCCGTGTAGGCGGTGCCGTCCTCGTTCATGGCGGTATGGAACGCAGACCTCGCGTCGGTGACGGTTCCCGACCACTTCCCTTCCTCGATCGCTTTCCATTTTTTCGACAGCCGGCCCTGGACGTCCTTCGGTAGAACGATCATCACCGTGTAAACATCGGGAGTTCCGAGGTCGTCCAAATGTTCGACGTTCGCCTGAATCCGCGCAGCCTCCTCGTCTTCAGAGTTCGGAGCCAGCCGTCCGGCCGCGCGGGCATACTGATGGGCCAGCTCGCTTTGTCTGGCGCGTGTGGCCGGTATGTTGAGAATTTCCGAAGCGCGCTTTGCAAGAATTTCGACGCCTTCCAAATCTTTCTCTGTCAAAAGCTCGTTGTCCCCGAGCAGCCTTCCCGTGGAAGGATCGAGGAACATGGAATTGAGCTCGCGCAAAATGAGCCGGACGGCTTCCTTGCGCTCGGCTTCGTCGGTCGAATGCAGGTTGTTGACCACCTCTCGCAAGCCCATCTTGCGCAGGCGCAGGGTCCGGGTCTTCGCAACCGCATCGACCGTTACGGACACCCGGTATTCATGCCCGTCAATCACCGCCAGCTCTCCGTCTTTGAGAACCTGCTTGCGGCCTTGAGCATCAAAGGTATAGAACTGACCGGCGGCATCCCGGAAGATCCTCTGGTTTTTGCCGCCGGCGACTTTCATATAGCCTTCGGAATTCGCGTCGGGCAGGACCATGAGATTTTCAAAGCCCTCCACGGCCTCTTTCATGACGAGCTCGCGCTGCGCCAGGGCAACCGCGCCCTGCTGCATCTCGGCCAAAATGGCCTCGGAGCGCTTCTCGGTCGCTTCGATCATGAGCGCGGCCACGCGGAAGTCGTAATGCAGGCCAAGTCCTGCGAGCAGCATCTTGACCGCTTCGAGGTTACCGTCCGCAAGCGTCATCGCCTTAGCATACAATTCTTCGAACAGACTGGGCTCGACCGTCTTCGGCGAGCCGGCAGGTTTGAGCGCATCCGCCGCCTCGGCCTTTGCAAGAAGGCTGTGCTTCCTGAAGCGCATCATCAGCTCGACCCGCCGCGTCGGAGTGACATTGGCCAGATTCCTCGGAATCTCGACTTTGTTCTTCAGCAGAGTCTTGATGCTGTCCTCGGCCACTTGGTCGTCCTCGGCGAGGAGATAGTCCGTAATTTCTGCGAGGGTCACGTTCCCCGAAACTCCAAGGACGTGGAGCAGGCTGAAAAGACGCATGAAACGCATGTACGTCCTCATCCTGTCGGATTCCGATTGAGCGGCTCCGAAACGCGGATCCAAGAGCATCAGGGTCTCATGCAGGCCGGCGTGGCCGAGCATTTGGGCGTTTTCGGCGGCCTTCCAGATCTGCGCGAGGGTCGAGCCGGTTCCCGCCTTGGTCAGGGACGACAGGTGCTTGAGTCCGTTCACGGTCACGCGGGCCAGGTTTTCGGGCAAACGGCCGCCGTTATCATGGAGGGCTCCCTCGACCATCCGGGCAATGTCGTCGATAACGCTTCCTTCCATGTCCGGTGAGGCCAAGCGGAGCGTCTCCCTGACGGTCGCACCGGACCTGCGGGAGGCGTCGAGAACCTGTTCCAGGTTCAGAAGGTGCGAAATAGGACGACGGTCGAGCTCCTCATCCAGTTTTTCTTCGAGGTTGACCGGATCAGCGCCGCGGTTCTGCAGAAGACCTTTCATGGCCTTGAGAGCTTCCGCGCGCAGTGCAGCGCGGACACGGGCCTTTTGGCCCGCGGCAGGATCCAGGCGGTCATGGAGGGCAAGTGAAACATTACGCATCGCTTTCTGACGCTCCATCCGGCGGGTTTTCACGACGGCGTCGGGCAACTGCAGTTGGACCTCATTTCCGCGAACGGCCTCAGCTACCGAAGTGCGGGCTTCCGCGCGGGTCACGAGCTGGACCCCGGCCACAAACGCGCGGCCCATCGGGTCATTCATATAATTGAGGCTGACGCGGTACTCAATCTTGTCGATCACGACCGAGCCGTTGCTGCGAAGTTCCTTCTCCTCGCCGTTGTCGACTACGAAGAAGACCTCCCTGCCGGCCACGACCTTCTTGAACACTCTCACCGGCCCGCTCGCTGTGGAAAGTTCCCGGCCTTCCAGAGATTCCGTCGGACTCATGCGCAGAGCGGTGGTATATTCCGCTTCGGAGACGACAACGAGCTCCTTGGTTTTCTCATCCCGCTTCACGGTGACGTCGACCATTTTTCCATCCCCGCGGCGGACCTTGAAGGTATTGCCGGCCCATTCCAGGACGACGCTCATGAGCTTGCCGCCCTGCCGGCGCAGACGCGCCGTGTAGGTAATTCCGTCAATCTCTATCGTCCCCCCGTCCACGAGCATCTTGCCGTCGACGCTGTACATCTCATCACCGCCCACGGGCGCTTCGACCTTGAGATTCTTTTCACCCGTCGCCGTCCGAAGGGTTGTCTTGGAGAGAGCGTCCTGATCGGCCGCCGCGCGAAGCCCCGTCGAAATCTCCTTTTCTCCTTCCAGGAGGTCGAGCCGCACTCGACTACCGTCGGGCATGAGGGCCGTCTGCGTCGCCGGATCCAGCTTGCCCTTCGACAGATCCATGCCCCGGTCGGTTTCTACCGCGTGCTCCACCATCATCCACATGTCGAGATCAGCCGCAAATAGTGACTTCGCAATGCAAGCCGCGTTCGTGCCGCAGTGCATGGCCGCCGCCTTATCGGCAATGCGGTCAGTCACGTCACGACCCAAGCCCTCGTCTTTCAGGCGTTCGATGTGGCGCAGGATCCGATCCTGACGCGTCAAGCCGCCGGAAAGGAGGAATAGAACCTTCTCCATAAAGCCGCCGCCCGTTCGCGTATCCTGAGCCAACAAGGCATCCGCGGCGGCTGTAACCTGCCCCTGAAGATTAGCAACATTGCGTTTTGCCTCAATCCAGTTATCTAACATTTCATCCGGCACGGGCGTGACGGAGCGAGTAAGCTCATCGATCCGCTGATTGATTCCTTCCAGCCGTGTCTTCTCGGCCGCCAGCTGCTGCTCGAGCGCTCCGATCGCTTCCAATTCGCTCCGGTGGGATGCCGGCCGCGAGAGGAGCACCGTTTCGAGCCAGTTCAGAGGGCTGCGGCTTCCGGTCAGGGCCTCGAGCAAGGTCACCTTCCCCTTCTGCTGGGATTTCTGTTGCGTCAGCCACATTTTCATGCGCTTGCCAAAACTCTTGCCGATCAGTTTTGCGTCCGGCTTGTCGGGCGTTACGAAGGACCCCGCGGTCATCTTGCCGATCATCACGGGCGCCGAAAAAACCAGCGCCATCAGGCCCGCTTTGGCCGCAAAGGTCAAGAGTCCGCCCAGAACCGGCAGGCCGCCGTAGACTCCGAAGAAGGCCGCCACATGCCCTCCGAGGCCCGCGAGCCAGGGAGCTGCGGCAAACGAGGCCATAGCACCCCCGCCCATAGTCAGAACCACGGGAACTAGCAGGCCAGCGGCCCCAACAGCGAGGGCGATCTTGCCCGCCTTTTTCCATCCCGAATCCTCGGGCTTCCATAGCATCTTGGCAATCATGACGGACGTCGTCAGGAATGTCGAAGCCGCAAGAATACCGCTGAGCCCGATCGCCGCGGCGCCCCCGAGGAGGAGCGGCAGGGCGATGGTCCCGAGCGCACCGAGCGTGACGCCGATCGTCGCGTACCGGAGGATTTTGGCGCTTAAAGGTGTTGCATTGGCGCCCATCATTCTCAACTTCTTGGCCAACTCGTTTTTGTCGCGCGGATCCGTGACATCGCTAAGGGCCCGGAGGATCTCCTGGAGTTCCATCCCGCGCTTGGTGGCGAAGAGGCGCATCGTCATGCGTGACAGCTTGCCGCCGTTGGCCTCGAGATCCGCCAAAATGGCCAACTGGAGTCTCATGATCTGTTCCGGCGAATACGTCTGGCCGGCGCCCCTCATCATTTCGTCGACGATTCGCTGTGCCTTTTCGGAGTTCTTCGTACCCGGGGGCAGCCCCTTCAGCGCTTGCTTCACCGCGCTCTTCATCTTGCGCGCCTTTGGACTTTGCATCTCGGGATCGAAGAAGGAGGCCGCCCATCTCCAGGCGTTCAGAATGCCTGCTTGGAACATGTCGTCACCGGCCTGAAGCTTGATCCCCGCCCACTGCGCCCAGGCGTCCCAGGCGTGAACGCGCCTGAATCCCACCTCGGCGTCATAGACCCGCCTCCCAAACCAGCGAGCCTTCTTTTCGTTCAGCCAATCGAGCACCCGGCCCGCCTTTCCTTTGTGCCGGCGGTTCTTTGCAAATGTCCCGCTGTCGAAGATCATGTACTTCTTCTCCATCCTCTTCGTCTCGGCGTCGCGCAGCTGCTTGCGGATCGCCTGCCGGAGCTCCTCGTCCTGCAGAGCAACCTCGCGCTTGATCGTCGAATTGAAATGGGTGAAGCGCCGTTTGAACTCCATGCCGGGATTGCGGCTCGAGAGTGCCGTCGCCATCGCGGCACGCAGGCCCTCTTCACCGTGCACGCCGAGGGAGCGTACGGGATTGAGACCATATTTGTCCTGAAGCTCACGGATCGTATCCGCAAGATTTTTCATGTTCGAGAACAGGTTGTCGTCAATCGCGGACAAGGGCAGGACGCCGCTTTCCATCAGCAATTTCCATACATTTTGGATATCCACCAGGCTAAGAGGAGCTCTCCCTTCCTCATTCTCCTTCAGCCGTTCAGCCAACACCCGCGCATTCAATTTAGTTGCCCCTGTCGGATCGGTCACGTCACCGACCTCGGAATCCCTAGAGCCCATTTGCTCCAGAAGAACCCGTAGCGTCCGCAAAAGATCCTGTGAGGCCATGATCTCCTGCTCATCATCGTCCGGTCCCGCAATATGATGGCCCATACGCCGGGAGGCACGAGACGTCCTTTGCACAGCCCTCAAAAGAGCGATTTCCGTCTGGGTCAGCTGCTGATGGCCGTTGATCGCCTCGCGCTTCGGCATGCCGAGTTGTGCGAGCATCTCCTCGATCTGGACCGCCGTCAAGCCGGCCAGTAGCGGGTCGTTTCCGGCCTCGCGCTGGAGCTCGGCCTGCATGTCCTCGGCGCTCATCGCCTCAACATGCTTGGTCCCGCCGCCGTGGGCGACGACCTCGGGAAGATCAGTTTCGGCGACCTGCTCGTCGGTCATGGTTTTCATGTCGGCAACGTCGTTGAGCTCGTAGAACGCGCGTTTGCGGAAGGTGACTTCTGAACTCACTGACGTCCCGTCCGCCTTGCGCCCCTCGATGAGGAACGCGACCTGCTTGACTTTCCCGTGCACATCCAGGCAGTTTTCGAGAACGACGGTCACACGGCTGACGCTTTCAAGGCCGAGTTGAGCAGCAAGCTTCTCTTTGAATGCTTTCTGGTCCGCAAGCCCTTGCGCCGTGGCGAGATCCTCGGCCGCCACCGCCCCGTAGAACTCCGCCTCCAGGCTGAGCGGTGTCCCCGCCGAGGCCTCAAGCCCTGTCGCCTCATCAGCGTAGAGGGTTCGGGTGGTCTTCTTGCCGAAATGAAGCACCGTCTCGGAATCGCCGACCTTCTGGCTTTTGTTTAGCTCGAGCAGACGGCGGAGCAAAGTGTCAATCTGGGCGATGAAGTGATCGACCTTGGCCGCATTGCTCCGGCTCCTCACCTGCTTCAGCATTTCGCGCGTTTCCTTGAGAGAGCGGACCGACCGGGCGAATTCTTCCTTGAGTGCCTGCGCTCCCTGTTTTCCGCGCTGGGCGTGGATTCGCGTGTCATGCGACAGCATCTCTTCGTATTGCGTGAGCCCCCTGTGCAGAGCCTCGGACACAACATCCTCCGCAGCGGCATCTCCCTTCCCCTCCGCTTCCATCATGAGTTTTGACAGGAACTTCTTGTGCAAGGCCTGCAGGGTGTCGGTCATGCCCTTGTAGTACATGTCTTTTTTCGCGATGTCGGCATTGCTTTGAATCAGGCGCCGGAACTCGTCCTTGACGGACCCATAGGGCAGATTGGACTTGGCGTCGTCAGACATCTGCTCCTCGTTTTTCTCGATAGGCACGTTCGCCGACGGGTTCTCGATCCGCTGGGTTTGCTCCGTCTGGCCCGATTTGAGCGGCGGCTGGGAGCCCTTGCTCAAGACCACCACTTTGGTAGGATGATAGACAGGCTCGCCGCTCGAACTCGGATTGAGCGTGAATCCTTCGCCACGCTTCGCCAGATCCACCGCCTCATCGATCGTGATTTCCCCACGCTCGAATTTTCTCTTGTACTCGGAATCGATCGCCTTCAGGAACTTTCCGTTGATCCTCACGCCGCGGTCGCGACCAAGAAGCTGGTCGAATTCGAACGCCGCAATCTGATTGTCCACCACGGCGACCGTCTGCAGATCCCCGGTGAATTCCACGTCCACGCCGCGGGTCGCGCCGAAATTGAAGAAGAAGGCCGTGCGGTTCTTCCTGTACCAGGGCTGGTGCTTCAGCCAGTTATTGACGCCGATCGCCTCATCCGAGGTAACGTTCCCGGGGACATCCACCTTCACCAGTTCACCGTTCACGAGCCGGTAGACCACCCACTTCGTTTCCGTCTCTTTAAAAACGACCTGCTCGTAACCGTGTTTTTCAAGAAGATCTTGGATGACGCCGTCCCGGCGGGCTTTCGTCGCAGTCATGTCATCGAGGTTGCGCACCCCCCAGAAGATCGCCAGGTCGCGCTTGGGGCCGGCCTTGAGCCCCTTGCCGCTGACCAGATCCGGCAGGACGGAGCGGGTGAACTCCTTGACGTCGGTGATCCGCTCGAAGTTTTCCTCGGCGATGCGGTCGACCGCGCCGCGGCCGTAAACGTAGCTTTGAATCGTCACGTTGTAAAAATCTTCGCCGAGCTTCTTGGTGTGCTTGGCCGTTCCCGTAAATCCGGAGAGGTCTGAATTGCCCTCGGCGGCCATGGCGAGCGTCTCGCCCCGGGAGCTGCGCGTCGAATCCGAGGAATAGCTGACGTTACTGACGAAGCCGTACATGCTTTCCATCATTCCGCCCCGGCGGGACGCCAGGGATTCTCGGCTGTACAGGGCGTCGATTTTCTGGCGCGCCGCCGTCTCGTTGATAAAACTGCGTGCGTAGAAGAGCCCGTTGATTTGGGTCCACGCCTGCAGGTAGGGGTCGCTTTGGACGAGCCTGGGGGCCGTCGAATAGTTTGCGATGACCTTGATGGAGTTTTCCAGCTGGAGGTGGACCAGATTTTCGCGGACCGGCGGCTTCGTGCTCGTCATCCCCTGGCGCGAGGGCGCGCGGTCGATCTCGAGCATCTTGTTGAAGCTGTCGCGCAGCAGGGACCGGCGCAAGCGGTCGGTGACGACGGTATCGAGGTCCTCCCCGGCGGAAATCCTCTTGAGCTCGGACTCCGACAGATTGACCAAGAGCGTGCGGATGTGCTCCTTCTGGAATTCGTCGAGCGAACCGACCAGCTCCGTTCCCTTCTTGTCACGCGCTCCAAGCTCCATATAATGCGCAATGTCGCTTCCAAAATACTGCTTAAGCGACTTGGCCAAGCCGGACATCGACCGCCTGAACTCCTCCATCTGCCGCTTCTTGCGGATGTCTTTGATGTCCATGAGGCCGCGCTGGAACTCGTCGTCCTCTTTCGTCAGCAGCGCCGTTTCCGGCTCCGTCAAGCCCCACTCGTGCGAGACTTCCGCGACAAGGGCCTTGACGAGCAAGCTCCCCTGTTCGCTATGGCCGTCCCCGAGCTGGAACCCGACGTCGACGATGGTCCCTTCCCCGTCCCACTTGTCATACGCCATCGGTTCGGACGCTTCCACTTTATACTGACCCGTCACGGGGTCCTTGACCCGGCGGCGGACCGTGATCTGAAGGTGACTGCGCATAAAATCCAGGTTGTCCGGACCGTACAGCTCGCCGAGCCGAACGCCTCTGAGCGCCTTGAGCTCCGTCCGGGTCTTTTCCATGGCCGTGTGGAGAGCCGTCCCTTTCTCCGAGAGGCGCATGTCACCCCCCGCGGCTTCCGTGAGCCCCGTCAAAGCCGCGCGGAGCCTCTTTTCCGACTCCGTATTGGCCTTCCTCGCGTTGATCTCTCCGAGCCGCTTTTCCACGAAATCCTTGAAGGCCTCCTTGCCTTCTTTCGGAAGCGCTTCCTTCAAAAATTCCATTACCTCGTCCCGCAAGGCTGCAACGTCGGAGCGCTTGTCGAGACCCGCGAGCGCAAGCCATTCATTGGCAAGCCGCTCCAGCATCGCCCGGGCCTCTTTGTTGTCGGAGCGCAGCTTCATCCCGACCGCTGTGCTCTCATCCTTGAGGACATCGCTGAGATCGATTTTCCCCATAAGGATCCCGTTCATCGTCAAGAGGGTTTCGAGCGCCTCCTGGTTTTTGCCGATCTTCTGGTCCATGGCCGCTTTGCCGGAGGTCTGAACGCCCGTCTCGTCGTAGCTCGTGTCGGCCTCATCAAGAAGGAAAATGTTGTTCACGAAGACCGCGACGCGCAGGCGCTCGATCCGCGCACGAGCTTCGGCCGAATCCTCTTTGGAAGCCATCGAGTGCTTCACCTTGAGCGTCGTGAAGTCGAGACCCTTGCCTTCCGCAATGACGACATTGGCATTTTCGAGACCTTCGAGCAGTTCAAGGGCTTCCGGGCCGCCCTGCTCGATTTTGTTCAAAATGACTTCATCGAGATAAGCAACCTTCATGTCGAGATTGAATCGCCGCTTGCCCTCCTCCGTTTCGAGAAATTTGAGGCAATTCGTGTAGTCCTTGGTATCCTTGGTTTGGATGTAGAGCACCGGATTCGGAAGGACAAAAATGAGTTTATTGCGTGTTTCACCGGGCTTCACCCTCCCCATCCGCTCCAGGAGTCCCTTGCGGCCCGCTTTCATCTCAGCCTTGTCGATATTGATCAGTTCAGCCGTGAGCAGGCTGACGATACTGAAGATCGTCGAAGTTTTTCCCACGCCGGTCGGAATCTCATGGAGGGTGTTCGGCATGAAGAATTCGTTGGCAACCGCCACCACGTAATTGACCCCGCCGCGTTCAAAGTTCGTCAGATGATCGCGGTGCGGCCCGTTCGCCGCCTTGAAGATTTCGAACGCTTTCGTCATCGCACGGGCCACCAGGATCATATCGTCGGCACGGGCTTCGGCTTTGGCGCGGGTGTCGAAGCGCTTGGGATAGTTCCTTATCAGCATCTCGATGATCTGCTCCCGATCCTGCCTGATCATCGCGTCAGCCTGCAGTTCAGCGTCCGCTTTGGAAAGCCCCTTGCTCTTCATCAGCTTTTCGACCAGCTGTTTCCGGTCATAGCCGCCGAGGATCCTCTCGCCGACTTTGCCCGGAATGTCCGTTTCTGCGCCGACGATGATGACCTTATCCCAGATTTTTTCGGCCCCCTGATTTTTGACCGGCTGGCCGACCGTCACCTTTCCAGGAATATAATCCCCGGAGTAGCCGAGAGACTCTCCTAGCTTGCGGATCTCATTTGCGATTATCTCCGCACGCAGCACCGGCCCCGAGGACACGATCAACTCATCCCCGTCGCGGCGTACGACATCGGTGGTAAGGACATTGCCCGCCGTCGAACTGCGGACATGGCCTTCGCGGTCATAGACGATCGTGACGGCTCCGGACTTTGCTTCCGTGCTCCCGTCCGCACGCGTTGTAAACGACATTTTGAGAGCGGCCGGATCGCCGGCAGCGGCCTTGGCCCGCCGGTTCTCGACCGTGCGCACGCCTTTAGCGTCGATGGCGATATCCATGCCGTTGACCCTCGCAACGAGATCGAGTGCCTTGTCCCTCAAGGCAATGACCCTGGAGGACACGAGCAACTCATTCCCGTCCCGACGGACGATATCGCCGACGCGAACGTTCCCTGCCGTCGAGCTGACAACCACGCCCTTGCTGTCATAGATCACGGTGACAGGCCCAGACTTTGCTTCCGTACTCCCGTCGGCACGCGTCGTGAAAGACATTTTGAGAGGAACAGGATCGCCTATTTTCTCCTTCGCTCGCCGCGTCTCGGGCAAAGCAGCTTTGGCCCCGATCTCCTCTCTTTCCTTGCATGCGGCTTCGAGGCGTCCGTAGATATCGGTCAGGCTTTCACCCGCCACCTGGTTCTTGCGTTCCGCCTCCACATATCGCTTCATGAGCTCGTCTCGCTGCTTTTCGAGCTCGTCACGGCGCTGGATCTGTGCCGCCTTAAGGGGCGGTACCTTTGCCCGCAAGCCGGCCAGTTCGGCTTGAATGCCCAGCATTTCCGAGCGTACTTTTTCAAGTTCCGCCTGGGTATCGTCCACGTCCTTGTCGTACTTGGCGACGATAGCTTCGAGTCCCGCCGTCGCCTCGTCGGACGAAGGATCACTCAAAAAGAGCCGCGTCTGGAGGCGGTCGATCATCGTCTGGAGACGGTCGACATGCTTCTCTTTGACCTCGCGGTGTGCGTCATCGAGGCTGGTATCGTTCGCGAGGCTGTTTTGCTCGGCCGCCAAAAGGGCCTTGGCATGATCGATCATGGACTGGAGGGCGCCCGGGCGGGACAACTTGATCTGCGAAGCGCTCACGGCGGCCTTGGTTCCGAGCATCGAAACTCCGGCCGGCGCGGCGGCCCCGCCCATCTTGTGCTCGGTCACAATGCCGTTAACGACGGTCACCTCATGGCGCCCGTCGGTCGATACCGCGTGATAGTTCTGGTGGTCCACAATCGCGGAGAATTCAAAATCTACGCCAACGACAACCTCGTAGAATTCATTCATCCGGACGGTCTTGCCCGTCAGGGTCTCGGAAGCGGCCGTGTCTATGCCGTCAATCGTATCCTTGGTAACTTTACGGTTTTTATCCAGGGTAAGACGCCGCGTCTTGCCATCGGGGAGTTTGATCGTGTAGGTGAATCCGCCGTCCGAGGTGGCGGCAGCGCCGCGCACGACGAGAGGAGCCTGCGAGCCGTCGGGGAGAGTCGTGACGGCCCGCTCTTCAAAAGCCATGGGATCTTTTAGGTGCGCATTGGCGAGCATCTTCTGGATCAGCGCGCCGGTCGCGCCGTCAGAAGTGAGCTCTCCGGCGGTCATCCCGTTGACGAGGCCGAGCAGCTCGAGAATCAGAGTCTGGTCCGCGCGGACAGCCACGAACGCGAGAATGTCGCTTAAGGCATAGCCCTCGGCGTCTTTGGGCACAGATTGAATCGCTCCTGTTGCCGGATCCACCCTGACTTTTCCGTTCTCATGATCCAGTTGCGCCTGCTCCGCCGCTGCGAGCAGCTTCAGGAGCCAAGCTCCGCGGGTCAGAGGGTTCCCGGCATCATCCATGACGACGGCGTGCACGCCCAGAACGCCCGCGAACCCTTCCATGAGCTCGCGCTCCTCGGCCGAAAGCTCTGTCTCCGGCTGGGACCCTTCGGCGAACGCCGCTTTGAGCGCGAGGAGTTCCCACTGCCGGCTTGCCAGATCCAGGGCAGCGATGGTTGCTTCGAGCTTCGCGGTGTCCTGATAGCCGTGATCTTCACGAACTTGTTTAAGAACCTCGAGACGCTCCCCGATCTCGCGGATTTTCTCCGGGTCTTTGGCCGTTTCGAGCTCTGCCGTGAGCTCGGCGATCCGCTTCGCGCTCTCCTTGGTCCGGACAAGCACCTCGCGCTCGCGGGTGAGCTCGAGTTTGCGGTCCTCCGAAATCGAGGGCACCGCAAGCTGCCTGTCGATGGCGGAGATCTGAACGTCGAGCCTGGCGTCAATTCTCTCGTTGGCCTCCGCCAGAGGCTTCAGCGCCGCCTGAGCTTTTTTCAGCGCCTCGGCGGCCGTCGCCTGGGTATTGCGCGCGTGCTCGGCCGCATTCTCAAGGACGGCGTCAAACCGTTTCTTGTCGGCAGTCAAAACCGCCTTTTCGGCCTCCAGCCTTACCCTGGCGCTCATCGTCATCCTCGAGTGCTTCAGGTCTTGCCAGCGCTGAACCAACACGTCTCGAACCTCGGTCAACTGGTCACGAAGCAAGGGACTCTCGGCGCTATCGATCGCCGTTTGCAATGCAGCAATTTGGGCGCCCAACTGCGCGATCTCGTCGTTGCGCGCGGTTTCGAGGTCGGCGTCGGTTTGCTTGAGGGCCTCGTCGATTTGAGCAATCCGCTTTCCGATATCCTTACCCTCGTTGGCGGCCATCTGCTTCAGGCTGCCGAGGAGGTACGCAAAACTGCGCGTGTAAGCTTCGGCGTGGCGTGCCTGATCTTCCGTGAGCGTGAGGGCGCTGAAGCCTTCGAGAATGGACGCAAACTTGGAGGCCGCGGCCCTGTTCGCGCGGTTGCGAAGCTCCTCATGCATACCGGCGCCTGCAGCAAGGAGCGCCCTCGCCTCCGCTTCGAGACGGGCGGTTTCCTCGGCCTGCGCAACCGCATCGAGAGTGCCCGGTGCGCTTGCGTGGACGGTGGCGTAGAACGAGGCGACTTTGCGGATGAGGAAGTCGAGCTCGAGCTTCAGTCGCGCGGCTTCTTCAAAATTGGCGGACAAAGCCGCCAGGAGTCCGCCGGAATCGTCAAGCTGCTTGCGAATTTCTTCGATCCTCGTCAGATCGCCCTGCAGTTCGGAGCCCACATTGGACAGGTACGAGTAATAGTCGCCCAGCGGGATCTTGATAAGTTGCCCTTCGCTGTTCGTGTAGACCAGCTCGTTGGCGCCCAGTTCGGCGGCGCGCAGCAGCATGTCCGCGATCTGCTGCGGCGTCTGGCTCTTGATCAGGCCCTCGACCGCGCCAAAGCGTTTGCCGAGGCGATCGTAGTGGGTCTCGAGAGCTTTGGGCAGAGGCGGAGTATTCAGCAAGTCGATAAAATTAAACGGGGCCATAAACACTCGATAGAAGATATGCTCAAGGAAGCTGCGCTTGCTCCTCGCCCGCGAGAACTTCATGTCCCTGAGCATGTCTCCAAGACCGGCATGCGCTTCCGCCAACGAAGCACGCACAGTCGAGCCGCCAAACCAGAGGTCCCAGAGCGCCTGGCCGTCGTTATTCGGATCGCCGGTCAGGAACGGCAGGAGGCTTGCGACGAGATTCACAAGATGAGCGGCCGCGAGGCCCAGCGCCAGGACGCCGAGGACGGTCAGCAGAACGCCCGAACCCGACGCCAGCAGGAGTGCAAGAGCACCGAATCCGTACAGACCGGACAGAGCGAGGTCCATGGCCATGCCGCCCGACAAATAGGCTGTCAGCTTCAGCCGTGCGATGAGCTTATCCTTCAGCGAGGCGGTCGAGCTATTGATCGTATCGGTCAAGGCTTGAACCTTGGCACGGTTGGCCACCGTCTTTTGCAGGCCGATCTCTTCGACGCCGATGCCTGTCAGGAGGGCGAAGAGCACGTGCCCGAGCTCATGCATGATCGTCACAGGCGCCAGCATAAAACTAAACAGAGTCCCGAGGAACCCTCGGCCAAAGAGCGCCCGGATCAACGACCCGAGACCGGCTGCCGCCGCTGCAGATTCCTTCGCCGGCGTCTTCCAGGCATCCCCAAGCTCCTCACGCATCACTTCATCGAACACCCTCTGATCCAAAGCATCCTTGGCAGAAACCACGGCAGGCTGCTCCGCTTCTGCCTTCGCTGCTTCTGGGGTGATCGCATTACCCCTCGCGTCCGTATAAGTCACGGTTTCCGTTCCTTTGCGCGTCGTCGTCACCTCGTAGTTCCCATTATCTTGTAGGACACGCGTGCGAACCGTTTCTCGCTTTCCGGCACGGACAACATCCGTCGTGCTTTGAACCAGCTGGCCGTCTTCGTTAAAAGTACCGCGTGTGACCCGGATCAGCTGGCCGTTTGCATCATAACGGTTGACCGTCCGGGCGACTGTCCGCCCGCTCTCATCGAGCTCAAGGACCACTTCCCGGCGCACGACCTTACCCTCCGCTCCCGCCTCCTCCGTCACGGTGGTCACCGACACGAGCCGATAGGTTCCGTCAGCATTCCTCACGGAAAGTTTCGTCACAGCCCCGACCGTAAGCGCCGAAGAAGTGACCGTCCCTTCTGCGTCCAACACTTCGATTCGGGTGCGACCCGGGACCGTCGAATCGGTGGTCGTTCTGCGGCTCGTGTTGTCCGCCGCCGTTTCGATCACCGTCGTTCTCGTGCCGGCCGTCTCAGTCACGCGGCCCGTCGCCTGGCCATCCTTGTATTCGACGCCTCGTGTCAAAGTGACCGCTCCTGCCGCATCCCTCTCCGTGACCGTCTGCGTCGTCACTTTGCCCGATACATCTGTCACCGTCACCGTTGTGACCGTGCCGGTCACCTTCCCGTCCTTGTCCTTTTTCACCGTCGTTGCGGTTTCCTCAACGCCGACCGTCACCGTGGTCGCCTCCATCCCGATCGGGCCCTCGGCCGTTTCAATGACCTCCCCCCCGACTTCTTCTTCGAGCGCCCTGCGCTCATAGGTGGTGACGTCCCATGCTCCTTCAGCGTTAAGGACACTATCTTCCACCACCCTTAACTGGCCGTCGACAAGCTCTCGGAGGGTCTCACGAACCACCTCCCCTTGAGCATTAAACTCACGGCGGTTTTCATTTTGCTCCACCGCTCTCCCGCTGATGTCACGAACGACCGTCGAGACAGTCCTTTCAGTGGCTGATTCGTTGACAGTCGTCGTTTCGTTCCTCGTTAAATTAGCAAGAGCCCGTTCACGATAGCCGGCCGCTTCCAATTCCCACAATTGACGGAAATCCATCCCGTCTTCTTCAGCCAATCGAATCATTTCGCTTTCAGCGGCACCGTCTTTGAGCGGGATCGATCGATAGGTTTCCGTAGTCTTTGCCTTGCTGGCCGAATCAACCGACGAGCGGGACGTCACTGTCACACGACCGCTTGCATCCGTGGTATACGAAATGCTTCCCGTCATGACTTCAGTGCCATTCGCGTCGCGAACGATGATCGACTGGTTTTGCGGCCACCCCGTAATTTCCGCTTCCCGGACAACGCTGCCGTTTTGGTACTGCCTGACCGTTCCCGACGGAAGCCTGCCGGCCTCAACTGAACGTTCGGAATATTCGAGGACGACATCCCCGTTTTTCGCATGGTAAGTCATGGTGGGCGTGGCCGCGGCCGAGGGACCCACAGGCATCGAGACGGTCACATAGCCGTCTTTGAGCGATGCATCAAACGCGGCCCGTTCCTCGGGCGTCATTGCTCGCAACGCCACCGCGCTCATACGATCGGCGGCGGCTTGAGTCCCCACGAGCGGCACGCTCACGCCAACGCTCGTCAGGGTCAAGAAATCCTCGCCGGCCTTCTGCGTCTCGACAGTCTCGAGCAGAACAAAGGAGCTTCCATCGGCACGGGTCGCCGTATACACAGTACGCACCGAGACGCTCCCGCCTTGTGCCGTCGTCTCGGTCCTTTCGGCCTTGGCGCCGGCAAATTGCTCCGGCTGAACCTCGGGCAGCCGCCCTGCCTCGAGTTCCGCGCGAACCTCCGCCGGCAGTTCGGCGTAGTCGCCCAATGTGCTCGTGGTCGAGCGCTCCGTCGAAATCACGTTATCGTCTTTGTCGAGGCGTTCGGTCAAATAGCCGCTTCCGTCCGCAAGAGGCGTTCTGCGGGCACGGCTGCCGCTCACCGGATCGACGGTTAACCGGGAGGCCTCGTGCCGGTCCTCACCCTCGCCCTCAAACTGAATCGTCGCCTCCGACCTCTTTGAGCCGTCTTCGCGATACTGGATCAAACGAACCTGCCGGCCGTCCGCTCCCTTGTAAAGCGTCATGGCAAGAACGCCGCCGCGGTAATACCGCATGACCTGGGCCCCGGTATCCGCGTCGGTCCGCGCCTGGAATACCGTGCGTCCGTCGGCGCCAACGACCTCGACGTCCGTGAACAACAAATTTCCAAACGCGTCGTAGACCTTCGTTTCGATGACCTTTCCGCCCTTCAGGGCCGCCTCGAGCGCCGCGCGCTCCTGAGGCGTCATTTCCGCACCGTCGGCATCCAGCCCATCAGCGATTTGGCCGGCTATGGCGGCAGGGTCTTCGATCGCCACCGTGTTCGACCCGAACCGCCTTCCATCGGGAAGCGACGCCGAAAAAACGGTCCGGCTTCCATTCATCCACTGGGCTGATCGAACCACCCCGCCCTCGCGGACAATCACGGCGATGACGTTGCCTTTGGCGTCTTTGACCGTCTCGGTCTGCGTCTCGCGACCCGAAGCGTCGCGGGCCGTCGTACGCGTGACCGTGGCGCCGCTCAACTGTGCGGCCAGAGCCGCCCGGTCCGCGTCGCTCAGTTGCTCATCGCGGACGCCGGCATTCCTCAGCGCCTCGGCAAGGTCCGCCTCAGGATTAGGGTAAGCCTCCTGCACCGGTTTCTGAGTGGTGTCCTCCAAGGGCTTGAGCGTGAGCTCGGGTTCAGCGGCGGCTTCTTCGACCTCAGCGGGCTTGGCTGCCGGCAGAGGGTTCTTCACCGTCCTGCTGCTGATGACCGCCCCGGCCTCGTTGACCTCGACTATCGAATCTTCTTCGGCGCTAAGGCGCGTGCGCGTCATACGGCTGACGAAATTTCCGTTTTCATATTGTTCCGTGACCGTCTCGGTGACCGTGCCGGCCGGATCGTACTTCTTGGCCGTCTTCGAGACGACACGGTTGTAACGATCGCGCACGGTAAATTCGCTCGAGACGATCAATCTCTCACCACCTTCGAGCGCGTACGTCACGGTTCCAGTGCGGACATTGCCGTCGGCATCCCTCTCGGTCACCGCATCTTGAGTCTCCGACAGCCTCGTTCGCGTGATTTCGCTGATTCTCTCCCCTGCCTTATTGAAGCGGGTGAAGGTAGTCGAGGTCACGTTCCCATCGGCATCCTTGCTCGACCTCATCTCATAAATCAGATTGCCCTGGGCGTCGGTGACGGTCACGACCTCGGTTGTCGTCCCATCGTTATTTCCAAACTCGGATTGCGTCACGCGAGCGCCGTTCAGCCGGGCCTCGAGCACCTCACCCTGAACCGTCCCGATGGGCGAGCCGAGTTCTTCTGCCTGTCTGGCTATTTCGGCCGCAAGAGAGGCAGCACCCTCACCAAAAACTGATTCTTCCGAGAGGATGACCCTGTAATGGCCTTCGGCGTCCAGCCGGACGGTGATTTCGCCGGTGAGGAAGCCTGCCATTCTCTCCTTCTTGCTCTTCAAGTTTGGATAGGCTCCCACTTGTTGGACAGCTTCGGCAGCAGCAAAGGCTTCGGCCTCCCGTTCGCTATCGGCAAAAGTGACCCCCGTGACTTTGCCGGATGAATCTCTGACGATCATCCCCACCCAATCACCGGTGATCCGGTCATAGACGCGTGTCCGGGTGCTGCCATCGGCGTCCCGATGCGTTTCCATCTCCAGATCCCCTCGAACCTCCAGGACTTTCGACTTGGCGGGATTGACCTCGTCGCGAATCGCGGTCCGGACCGGCAGTTCGCCGGATTCGGCCGTAAATTCCTGAGCGGTGACCGAGAGGAGGCCGCGTTCCCCGTACTCCGCCACCGTTTCGACGACGACGTTACCCTGCGCGTCGCGATAGGTCCGGGTCACGACAAGCTCCCCGTCGATCATCTCTGCCCGCGTTTGAACGCTACCACCGGCAAGCTTTTTCTTCAGAGCTTCCGATGCCTCTCCGGGTTTCAGCTGCAGTTCGTCTGCCGCCCGCTGCCCCGACGCATCCGTCGCCGCCCCTTCCCACACGGCCCGCACGATCACACCACCTTGCTTTTCGATTTCAGTCAGGGCAGCGGCATCTACACCAAACGTCGATGCTACGAGTCCAAAACTGGGGAAGAATCTGCCGAAAGTCTTGAGCACCGATTCCGTCGCCCGAGGGTCAAGAACACGTTGCCGTTCGGAACCCGCTCGCCAAAGGACAGCAGCAGTGACCCAACCCGCCGAAATTCGAATCTGACGAACTTCAAGGAGAACTTCACCGCCGCGGCTTAAATATTGCGTCTTTCGGATGCCGCCTGTCTCGGTCGTGACGACCCGGCCGCCCTCCATGGCAATGAAGGCGAGCATCCACCGCCCCAGCCCGACCCCCGGCAAAATCAATCCGAGGGGAGCAAGGAGCACCATGGCGGCCCGAGCAAAGAACGACAGGTTCTCTTTTGTCACCGGCGATTCCGTCTCTGTGCGCGCCGATTCCGTCGCGGTCGCCGGCGTCTCGGTCACCGTACGAACGACGGTACCGGCGTCATCTTTGTACGTTGTCGTCGTGCTTGTTGTCGTTCCTGTGGCCTCCCCTTCCGCGAAGGAAGTTGTCACGGTCGTCACGCGTGTCCCTTTCGTCCCCTGAAGGACAACATCCGCCGCGTCAGGCGTCACGGCCTGCCTCGTTTGTTCCGTTCGGCCCGTGAGACGCCCTTGGTCATCGTATTGGTTTTCGACGGTGGAAACGAGATTCCCATCCTTGTCATATTGGCGTACAAGGGTCTCCTTCCCCTGAGCGTTCACCGTTCTTTCGCTCATGGTCCCGTCCTTGTATTCTCTCATCACCGCCGCACCGCCGGGCAACGAGGTCACACGAGAAACGACTTCGTCATCGTGGTACCGGATGGTCGTAAAACTCGTTTCCTGGCCCGCAGCATCGACGTCACGGACCCGGTCGGTACGGAAACCGTCTTTGTTCGTCTCTCCGATTTCGGTCCGAACGATGCCGGTGAAAATGCCGTCTTCATTGAATGAGCTCACTTCCCGGGAAACCGCCTTACCATCCTTGGAAACCACGTCAACACGGTAAACCTCAACGCCCTTGGCATTCCGATAGGATGTCGAGGTGACCACACGGCCGTCTTTCTGCGTCGTCACCGTCGTTTGGACGGTTCCGCCCTTAAGTCCTGCGAGGAAGGCCGAGTCTTCCTGCTCAGTCAGCTTCCGGCCGCCTGCCTCAAGCTCCGGCCGAAGATCGCTGGCATCGGCCAGCGGCACCGCCGGCCGGATCAGCTGGACGCCGTCCGCTCCCGACATACGTTGGTAGACCGTTCTCCCGTCCGCGGTCCTGCATTCGAGAACATGAACGGGTTTGCCGTCGACCAGTTCAAGGGTTTCGATCACGTAACCGCCGTTCTCAGCGGAAAACTTCTCATCCTCCAGGGCCTCCTGTTCGCTCGCCGACACCGGGCGACCGTCCTTGCCCGTCAAATCATTCCGGTACAGTCCTTTGAGGATTGCCGCAAGCGCGCCGGCAAACCCCTTTCGTGACCCTAGGACCGTCACACGGGCCTTGCGCACAACGTTGCCTTCGCCGTCCCGGTCCGTAATGACGGCCCGCTTGCCCGTTCTCTCGATGGTACGTTCAGACAGCAGCTTTCCGCTTGCATCGAATTGCCGGGAAGTCTGTGACCGGATCTGCCTGGATCCCGGAACAAATTCAGTCACTGTCGTGGCGACGACATTACCGTCCGAATCGCGCGTCGTAACCGTTCGCTTGCGAACTTCGCCGCTCAAGCCATCTTCGGTGACAACTTCCTCCTCGGTCACGACCGTCGAGCCGTCGGCCTTTTCAGTGCGTCGCACCACCCGTCGCACGCCCATTTCCCCGACCATTTCCCCGGTCAACGTCACCTCGGGATTCCCCGTCCGGTCCTCAATACTCCACTGGTTGTTCTCTTCCAGCTGATCGGGGCTGAAGAAGACCTTCCAGAGTTTCACCGCAGGCCTGCTGGCCTTCTCCGCCGCCTTGGCCGCTTTGGCCGCTTCCGATTCAGGCGTGGGGGCCTTATATAACAGCCGTCCAAGCAACAGCGCAAAAACGCCCAAGGGACCGAAAGCCGCATAAAGGATGCCCAAAAGGACTGTGGCAGCGGTCTCGCTGATGCCCATAAGCTCGGCGAGCCCTGCCACGGCCTTTGCGAAGAAGCCGAGTTCCTTCGGGGCGGCAGGTGCTTTAGCTTCCGCTTCAGGCGTTACGGCGGCCGTTGGGGCAGGCGCAGGCGTTTCCGAAGCGGGCGCCGGCGCTTCCAACCCTTCGACCTTGATCGGGCCTTCTTCGCTGACCGGCGCTTGCGGGGCGGGTTCATTTAGAATATCCGCGATAACATCCTCCAAAGAAACCGTCGGTTTTTCGGGCGCAGGCAAGCCCTCTGCCACCACTGGGGCTTCTTCAGAAATCACCGGGGCCTCTTCGAGCCGGCTGATATCGAGCGCGGGGGTAGCGGATCCGCCCCTCACACCCACTTCCCCACGGGAATTGACATCTCTGACGTTACTCTGTGACCCCGTCTCTTCGAGGGACGTCAGGCCATAGTGGAAAACCGGCCCCTCTTGTGCCCGCCAAGGTAATATCGGTAACTCGATGACGCTGTTGACCTGGAACAATTTTCCGTCGATCCGTACGACATCTCCTTTGGCAAGAACGAGCGGGGTGCCGGCGGTGTAATCCGCCCAACGCGCAAACCCTTGCTCGATCAGCCGATCGACTTGAGAGCGCAGCTTGTTAATCAGATCCGGCAAGGCCTTCCCGTATCGCTCGATAATGGCAAAAGCCAGCGCAAGCTTCAGTTCAATGAGTAAAGTCCCCAACGACTGCCAACCGGCAGTCCGGGCAGGCGATGGAGCCACCTGCGTAGCCGGCGCTACAGATTCCTGCGTATCACCGGTCAGTTTGGCCGTATCCCCCGGAGTCGCAGATTCGGCACAGCTTTCCAAATCGCTCAATAACGCATCGTCCTCTACCGAGGGTGCAAGCTCGTATACGTCTTCGCTCACAGGTTTAACTGTAGCCGGAGCCGGTTGCGCCGCAGGCGTTCCGATTGGCGCAAGTTTGTATTCTCCTTCGGCTTCTTCTGTCACCGTGGCGGCGGGAGCCTCTACCACTTCACCCGGCTTCGTGGCAGGCGCTTCCAGAGCAACACCTTGGTTCAGCAAATCGATCTGCCTTGCCAGGGTATCAGCCCCATTGACTCCCGAGTCGTTATCTAGCTCTGCCGAACGCGCCGTGCCTGTGACAGCCTCAATAATCTCCCTAGACTTCCCCCGATAATCAGGATTTTTCAAACCCTGATCCGTCAACGCGGTCTGCTCATCGCTCGCCTGAAGAGCAGCGCGAGCCGCGCTCAAATTTTGCGCAGCGCTCTTGAGGTCGCTTGCACTGCGGCGAGCCTGTTCCAAAATGGCGTCATATTCCGCACGCGTTATTTCCCCTGCGTTTAATTTAGCCACCGCTGATTTCAATGAAGTGATCGCGGCCTCATAAGCAGCTTTAGCGGTCTCGTACTGGATTCTCGCTTGGCGACAAGCCTTGGCCGGCTGAGAATCCAAAAATGCCAAGGCCGCTCGTTGGAAATTCAAAGAGACTCTTTGCATCAACGCCTGCAACCGTTGCGGCAGAGTGAGGATTCTTCGCGCGACCACGGAAGCAGACAAAGGAGCCTTCCCCGTGCCGGCAATACTCTGCAGTCCGAAGAAGCGGGTGAAGAAATTCTGGCGGCCCATGTGGATCAGGGCGTTATTGATCGCATGGATGAGGAGCGGGCCGACCAGGCTGAGCAGGCCGGCCGAAACGATTCCCATCGTGCCAACGCCAAGAACAGTGGCAAGGGCCGCGAAGGTACCGAACGCCATGCCGCCCATCAGAACTCCGAAGAGCGCGTGCTTGGCGAAACGCGACGAATTGAGGTATTCGCGGAAACTCTGGAAAGTACGCCCCTTGTTATTGTCTGCGGCCCAGGCCCCGAAATGCATCGCCGCAAACACGATCGCCTGCAGGCCAACCAGGCCGAGACCGAGGCTCACAAGGCCGAGCGGTCCCAGAAGCCCCAGCGACAGAATATATCCGAAGAACGCGAGGGCGCTGCCCGGAAACGCCACCGTTTCCAAACCACTCTCAAAGAAGCCGGCAACCCAAGCCGCCCAAGCTTGGCTCCAACCGAGGGACAGCAGGAAGTCGAAGATCCGGCTTCCGACAACCGATTGAAGGACGCCTCCGGATCTTTCCGCTAGGCCAAGCTGTTCTTCAGACACCAAGGCCAGCGGCGCCCCAACGAACGGCGCACCAACAGATGGGGCTTCAACCTCTTGTGCAGACAAAACCCGCTGCGTAGGCGGCAAAGCACGTTCCTCCGAGCGAGCCGGAGCTTTTGCAGAAACGGGAATAACGGCCGCAGGAGCCATCATCGGCCGTTGAGCCTGCCGCAGCGGCGCGACAGCCGGTGCAACGGCCGGTGCGGCAGCGGTTGGCGCCTGGAGCACGGACGCCTGAGCCGCTTGATATTGTGTTTCAAAGTACAGCTGCTCCCGTGCATAAGCCGCACGATTCGAGGGCGACCCCAACTCGACTCCCGAGGTCAAAATCCGCAAGAATTCCTGGTAGTCCGCTTGGCTCAAAGAAACTTGGGCGAGTCTGGCTTCAATGACGCTGCGGCTAGGAACAGTTGAGGGAACGAGAGATCTGATCCAATTCAAAAATTCGTAGCCTTGCGGAGAGTTCTCGGGCCCGTATCGCACAACGCCGACGCTCGACTCCCCTCGCTCTGCCGCGGCAATCATCCCGGCCAGGTATTCCGTATCTCCCGCCAACAAGGCTTCCGATTTGAGCCAGCTCCAGTTGATCAGGCCGACGTTGATCATGCTTTCGCGACCACGGTATCTTGCCAAAATCAGATTGATCAAAAGCCGCCCGGTTCTGCCGTTGGCATCAAAGAAGGGATGGATGGCGATGAAACGGATAAAAGCTTCCGCGGCGAGTCGTTCGACGTTATTTCCTTGCTGGAGGTCCTGGCGTGATTGCTGGGCCCCGAGCCATTCAAAAAATTGAGCCATTTTTGCATCGAGTTCTGCCGCCGGAGTCGCCGCAAAGTTCCCGGTAATTTCCGTCTGCCGGTACTGTCCGGGGGTTCCGACGCCGGAAATACCGCTGGCCGACCCGCGATGGGAACCGTCCGAAGCTTCTTGTCCGGCGACATAGACATGAAGCTGCCGTATTTCCGACTCTCCGAGCGACGGTGCGGCCAAAAGCCCGCTTGCCTGGAAGAACGCCATGGCCCGGCTCAAGGCCGCCTCGCCGGCCTCGCGAAGCGCCGCCCGGGCCGCTTCCACGAAGTAGCTTTGCATAATCTGCGAGGCTGATTGGCCCTGCAACTTCCCTTGCGTCAAGTCCCTGAGGAAAACCGGGAACTGATCGACGCTTTCAGCGTTCGTCAACTGCACGTTATTTAATATGTTGTAAATTAAATTGGCGATCCTCAGCGTTTCAGCAGCAGTTGACTGATCGAGTAAATAGCGAACGGTTTGAGACAACACTTGCGAATCGTTACATGCGGTGGCACAAAATCTCAAAAGTGTCATGATCCGAACCCCGGAGGGATGCATCAACAAATCGCCAATCATACGAACCCGGTCAGCCTCGTTACCGCCTGGGAGAAGATTAACGGTATCTGCGATCAAGCCGGCGTGTTTACGCAATAATTCAAAGAGCCCTGAACTGCCCGCACGCCCTTGGAGATATGTCCCCAACTGCTGCCAAAACGCTTTGTTCTCGCCCGCCCTTGCGCCGAACCGTTTGACCGCCCGGTCCCAGCGCGAGGCAAAAGAGTTCACGCGGCTCCAGAAGAGGGCCGCCACACCCAGGATCGCCAAAACACCGCCGCCGCCCATAACCGGAAGGTTCAAAAGCCCACTGAAATCGAGGTCCATGCCAAAAGCGACGTTCTCCATGCCGAAGAAGAGGCCAGAGGCAAGGGCGGCAATTCTTCCGGCGCCTGAGGGAATCGTCGCACCGATGGCGCGAAGCCCCCTGACCACAGAAGAAACCAGAGAACGCCAAACCGAGCGCGACCGCGAAGCCGCCGTCGCCACAGAGGTTTCGGCGCGGGGCGTTGTCGTGGACCTCCACCAGGCTCTGGCCGCATAGGAATCATAAGCCGCATACAGCATTCTCACACGCCGCCGATCCGATTCCAGACCGGTCCGGGCCCAAGCGCCTTCGTAATCCGATCGCAGTTTCAGCAAACGAGCCAGGGCCTCGGCAGGATTCGTGACAAAAAGGTCTCCGACCTCCGCCAACGACCTCTCGAGCTCGATTTCATTGATCGCATCTTCCGTAATATTCCTCAAAGCCTCGAGGAAATCCCGGGAAGTCCCGGCCGTCATATCCTTGTATCTCTCGAGCAAGCCCACCCCGGCGTTGTCGACGTTCGCAAGGACATCGCCGGTTTGCTCCGCGCTCATGCCGGCGATCAATGCAGAGAGAGAGGCTGCGTCCAAACCTAAAATTTCGGCAACGCGCGCGGCAGCCGCGGCAGCAGAAAGATGCGGGCCGTTTTCATAATTCATCAGGAACTCTCCCATCCTCTGGATGACATTCACAAGAGCGTCGAGCTCGGCGCCCGAGGCACGGCCGTCGGTCAGAACGGCCGACGGCGAGGTCAGGAGCTTCCAGGTCCCGTCCGCATCCTGATAGAAGATGTCGTCCAAGCTGACCGTCGGGATGTTGAGGATCTGGCCGAGGAGGCCGGAAAAATCCAGGTTGTTTCCGACGGCCTTGAGCATCGTCGTCATGATCGTGACAAACAGCGACATATTCTCGCTGGCAAGTTCGCTGAGAATATCCAGGTTGATCTCAGCTCCGGCGGCTCCGGTTTTGAGCACCAAATCCCGCAGGGCCGTCAGGAAATCAGCAACCTTTGAATTGCTCTCGGGCCCGATGATTTCGAGGAGGTTCAGCAGCATATCCGCCACGGGATTGACGCCGCGCGCGGGCAGCAAGGTCTTGAGCTCCGCGATCTGCTGGGCCGTAATCGGTCCGGAGGAGCTCAGACCGAGTGCGGCCAGAAGCTCGAAGATCGCGGCAAGGTTCTGCGCGAGGCCGCGCATCAGAGACGTCGGCAGGAGCGCATTCAGCCACGCCTGCTGCCCCTCCAGAGTCGCAGGCCGAGCCACCTTCCCGGCTTCCAGATCGGCCTGTAGATTCTGAAGAGTTGCAAAGACGGCCGGCAGGACAACGGCGTAGGTCTGAATCGCCAAGGCAACATCCATGAGCTTCGCGCCAAACGCGGCGGGCAGGACCGTGGAAAGAGCCGACGCGAGATGAGTCACCAGCGCGGTCACATGGTTCAAAATCGTCTGCCACACCGACGGATTGAGCGGGGTCACGAGATCGATTCTCGGTGTCTGAACCGGCACCACCGTCGGAACCTGATAGGAGCGGGCCGCATCAAGCGCCGCCGACAAATTCGTCCAATTTCCGAAATTTGCCGAAAAATCCTGGTTGGCAAGAGACGCCAGCGCAAAGAGAGCCGGAAGCTGCGCCACACCGACGCCGGCAAATCCCTCCCGGCCCAAAACGTCTTGCAACTGAGCCGAAGTCGTGGATTGAGCCAGATCCGCGAGGTCCTGAGAACTCAGACCGGAAAAACCAAGAGCGGCAAGAGCAGGCCGGAAGGCGGCCCACTGGTCCGTATTCCCGCTGACGAGCCCCACCAGCAACTGCGTGAAGGCCTGTGCACCAAGCACTTTCATGGCCGGCAACAGGGCCGCGACGGCCGGCCAGTTCATCGCTTGTAAGCTCTCAGCGGATAGAACCCCGCGGATTCCGTCCAGCACTCCGGCGACGAGATTCAGATCGAGGCCGGCGTTCATGGCGGCCGATAAGACAGATGATGCCGCCGCAAGAAGCCGAGCTCCCAGACCAGTCACCGCGGCCGTCATGCTCCGGATGCCGGCGAGCAGGCCGGCAAATTGCCCGGTGCTCATACCGCGAACTCCCGGCATGGCCGCCAGAACATCCGCCGCGGCCGGCAAGTCAAACTCCGGATGCGCCGCCGCATATTGGCCGAGGGCTTCCAGATTCGTCAACCCGACGTTTCTCAAGGATTGCATCTGCGGCAGGCTGAGCCGCGCGGCGAGATTCGTGAAAGCCGGCACACTCAAGCCGCGCAGGTCGGGCATCTGCGGCAGGGCCAGGGCCGCCGCAAATTCCGGCAAATTGAAGGACGGATTCGCTGCCGCAAGCTCCGCGAGCGCCTGCATCTGAGGCGCCGTCACGCGTCGCAGCGCGTTGAGCATGTTCAAGAAGTCGGCACCAATCATTCCTGCCACCCCCGGAATCGAAGGCAGGAGCGCCGCGAACGCCTGCAGGCTGAAGCCGGGATTGGCCGCCGCATGCGCAACAAGCGTATACCACTGTCCGGTGGGCAAATTGCCAAGACCGGTCAGCATCCCGGTGAACGAAGGAGTGCTTATCGATGACACCGACGGAATGGCCGGTATGAGGAGCGCAAAATCAGGCAAACTAAAATTCGCATTCATCGCAGCAAAGGCTATAACCGTCTGGAGACGCTCATAGGTCAGGCTGGCAAGCTCGCGAATCATGTCCGCGTTCAGTTCGGCCAGTGCGCCGTAGCCAGCGAGCAGCTGCAGGCGCTCGAGGCTCAAGCTGGCGAGCGCGCTCAGCCTGTCTGCGCTCATACCGGCTAATAGGGCAAAATCGAGAGCGGGCGCGGCCGCAAGACGGGTCCGCTCGGCGGCATTCAACTGGCTCAATTGCACCGCAAAATCTCTGATCTGCGAGCCTTCCAGACTGCTCAACGCCGCAAGCTGAACGGCGCTGAAGCCGGCAAGCGCCTGAAGCTGGGGAACGCTCAAAGCGGCGAGCTTGGCCGCAATGTTGGGAACAGAAAGCAGTCGTGCCTGCTGCGCAGGAGTCAACTGACTGAAGTTGTTCACAAAATTCCGGATCTCGGAAGTTTCCCAAGTCGTCATCGCCTGCAACTGCGGCAGGCTCAAGCCCTCAAGGACGGATAAATCAAGACTTGGATTCGCAGCGGCCGCAAGCGCCAGCAAGGCCCGCAGCGCTTGAGCCGATCCGTTGAATCCGCTCATAATTGTCGGAACATCGGCCATAGGTGAGGAGAACCGGGCAATGCTCGCGTCATCGATCCCAAGATCGCTCATGAACTTCGGAACGGCCACGCTCGAAGCAGAGCGCCCAGCCGCTGTTGCCGCCCGAACCGCATTCAGGTACGACATCATGCGGACAGAATTGACGACCCCGAAGCTCCGAATCATGTTCATCACGCCCGAAATATTCGAAGTCCCCGCTGCCATTACGCTGCCCAGTCCGGACAGCGCGGATCTCGCGCTCGCCCAGGCCCCGCCGAGCAGGCCCGACATCCCGCCGGCGAAGATGCCGAGGTTCGTATTCAGGTGATCCGCATGCGTCATGCTCCAGCCGGAGAGTCCCGAGAGCGAAATGTTTGTCGCCATGATCCGCGCAAACGCAAACTGCTCGCGAAGACTCGCCACCGGAGCACCGAGTCCAAAGAGGACCGAACCCAGTTTCTGGATGGCCAAAGCAGGCAAATGGGCCGCCGCAAATACGCCCGCGACGAGCGCGCTCAGCCAGCCGGTCTTCCCCGCCTCCACCCCGGCGAGCGACTCCACGGCGCGGGCCAAGCCCAGAGCGCCGCCCAGCATGATGTCTTCGAGCCCGACCGCAAGCTCCGTACCGACCACCCTCCCGGCCTGCCAGCCGGTCTGCCAGCCCTGGCCCGTCAGGAGCGACAGCGCTCCGCCGATCAGTCCGGCCAGCCAAGACGGAAGCGCGCCGAATATGCTGTGTGCGCCTTGCGGCAGCGCGGCACCAAAACTCGGCAATTCCATTTGTTGGGTCACTTGTTGCGCAATCTGCGCCGCACGTTGAGCCGCAAGAGCAGACTGCCCGAGCTCACGAATTTGAGCCGGCGTAAGCGATCGGTCTTGGGACAGCGCGGACATGACTGCGTTCACGTCATTCAAGGACCACGAACCCGCCATGGAGTCCCTCAACGCCGCCCAAACTTCGTCGTAATTGGTGCCGGCCGAGTTCACGGAAGACAGGAGCGTGTGCGCTAGAATCGAAACAATCGAGTCCGACGTCACACTCAAGTCATAAGATGACAGCCGTCCGGTCACAAAGTCAGCAAGCCGAACCGCCTCTAATCGTCTGGATTCGCTGTTTTTCAGGACCTCCGGATTTCCTTCGAGCGCTGCTTTCATCTCCTCATGCAGAAACGCAAATGCTTCATCCAAAAATTTAAGATCCGCCTGATAGGTCCGAATACCGCTTGCTTTGAAAAGGTGGTGGCCCAATTCGTGCGAATAGGTTCTATAGGCATTCGCGTAGGTATACTCTCCCGTAGGCTTGAGCAGCGCTTCGACGTCACTTGCCTTCATATAGATCGTCCCAACCTTGTGCTGTGCCTCCATACGCGCGAAGTCATATAAGCCGTAAGTCACGGTGCCGCGGCCAGCATCTCTCATGAAATGCTTAAAAAACGCGTCGGAGACTCCAATCAAAAGGACGCCTGAGTCCATCATGCTGATCGTGGCACTTTCCAGCACCGATAGATAAAAATCCCCGACCGGCGCTTCATAAGAGGCCCACAGTGGCGGCAGGCCCTTCCTTTCGACGTTGCTGATCACGGCGGGACTTAAACCAAGCGCTTCAGCAGCCGCACCGGCAACGCCCGCAACACGGCTCGCAAAAATGAGATCTGCGGCATACCGCCCGATGGCTTTCAACACGATCGCCGGCGTCACCTTGGCCTCTATGCCGGGGGCGAGTACCTTCTGGCCGAGGGACACAAGGCGCGCCTCGGCGGCCTGATCAAATGTCGGTGAAAGTTTTTGAATGTCTTTGACGACGCGCACTGCGCTTGTCGGCACAAAAGCCGACTCTTTGGCCATCATCCAATCCCGAAGACCCGAAACTCCGGCCACAGCGGAAGCAGCGAGAGCTCCGGCAGCACGGGAGATCATGCCCAAAAGAACAGATGCGGAGACTCCTCCGCCATATTGAGCAAGATTCGTCGCACGGTGCTCGGTATTCATCGCTACCCAACCCGAGTAAACCTTTGCGATCAGCGCGCCCAGGTCCGTCACTCCGGCCGGGCTAATCTTTTGGGCAAATTTTTGTGCAAATCGATACTGCTCGGTGAAACTCCCCACCTTATTAGCGCCCAGCATCCACCCAATAAAGATGGCCGGAGCGTGCATTGCCGAAAATGCTCCCGCAGCCAAAGAGGTAAATGAAATCCTCCCGTTAAGTCCGGTCAACCAATCAGCTCCGGCTGCAAGCGACAGCGCGCCTCCAAGCATGATGTCCTCAAACGTCGCCGCCAGGCTTGTCGCAAAGTTACTGCCCGCCTGATACCCGCCGGCAAATCCCCTGCCGATCAGAAAAGTAAACGCACCGGTCAGAATCCCGGTCAAGAGGCCTGGCAATCCACCGAGAACGCTATGCGCTCCGGCCCCCGAAGCCGGAGCAGGCGCGGGCGCCGGAGAGCGAAAGGCAGGAATCACCTTCGCCACGGCCCGCGCCAAGGTCGAGCGCAATCCGCTGAGGGCTTTCACCGTTTCGTCGGAAACCTGCGGCACGAACTCTGCAATATTATTCAACACGTTGGCGACGTTGGTCCGGAACAGTGCGGGATTGAGACCGAAATACAAATCAACGCCCGCGGCCACCGTCGAAACGAGATTGCCGAGCGATCCGACATCCGTATACCATGCGCGGCCCTGCTGCCGGATTTCGGCGAACCCTAAAGCCGCTGCCACGGAAGAAGAAATCAACGCAATCACGTTTCCGATAATCTGCGAAATAGCGCTCACCCCGTAAATATTGAGTCCTGCGCCGGCAAATGAAAGCCCTTGCAGAGCCACTTGCAACCATGCAGCACGGGTTGAGGCGCCGGCCGCGCGCGCTGCCTGGAGTTCCGTCAGTCTTTGCATGAACGCAAACGCGTTGGTCGCAACCGCAAAAAAGCCCGCGACAGCGCCAAGCGTGGCGATGGACGGCATGAAAAATAGAAACGCTCCCGCTCCAACGGCCACGAGGGCCGACACAATCATGAGACCCGACATGGTTTTGCTGATAAATCCCGGCAAGGCATCAAGGATCGAGGTCATGAGGGAGGCACGGGATTGGCCGATCCCTATCGCATCAAGGCGCAAATTCGTCACCGCCGCGGTTCCCACGAGACCGGCCACCGAGGAGTACGCCCTCATGTTGTTCATAAAATGTTCGGAAATTCGTCCTGCCTGCGACGCAGGGGCTTGGCCAATTCGCGCCGCCGCAAACTGGAACTGCGCGGCAAAACCTGCCGTCTCGCCCCGTTTCCCAAGGAGCAGATCGATCGCGGGGGCGAGGAGATGTGCGGCCGCAAACAGACCTGCCGCGGCATATTGAATCGCACCCCTCACGAAATTGCCGATCGTTTGTCCCAGCACCGCGCCCACCGCCGCTCCGACGATGCTTCCGAAGCCCATCGCCGCTCCGAGGACCGTTTCCTCGACGAGAGCCGCGACATAGACGCCCTTGGCCCCGAACAATACTCCCGGGAGCGCGCCAAGGAAGCTGTGGCCGCCGGTTCCGCGCGCCGTTTCGAGCATTTTCGCCAGGCCTCCCTGCTCGATTTGCGCGTAATGGCTCGACCACTCCGCCAGCTTCATATCAAGCTGGGCGGCGGGGATGCCGCCGCGCGCCTGTGAGACCAACGCACCGATCGTATCGACGGCCCCCGAATTCCAGGCCTGAGAGATCATCTCTTTCAAATCAGATTCTGCCGCCGCGGTCTCGAACATCTGCCGTTCCTCGGGGCCGAACACCGTTGCGATGAAATCGAACAAGTTCTGCCGCGCCGAAGCCGGGGCACCGGACATGCTTCTATTAAAGGCATTATTGGCAGCAATACCGCTGAGCCTTTCGCTGAGCTCCCCGCTGCGGTACAGCTCCCCGATCAGCTCCTTGAGAAAGTCGCGGGTCCCGGACTCAAGCGACCAAGGCTGTTTCGCGGTCATCGCGCGGTACGCGACAATGAGATTGTATTGGAGCGCGTAGGCCGGACCGTGTTGCCCAAAATGATCCATCGATGTCGAGAGGCGCAGGGTGCGAGTGCGCAGATCCTGGAGCGAAGCCTGATCGAGGGCCCAGACTTCGATGCCGGCGCGCGTCAAAACCGGCAGGTTCCATTTCAGCAAAACATCCGATTCCGTAAAATCGAGAGCGTCCATCTCCGCGCTGCCGTGATAGCCCGCGTTCTGTGCCAGCGCCGCCATGAGGGCATAGGTCGCAACTTGCTCGGCATTCAGGTCCACCTGCACCTCAAGGCCGTTTGCGAGCGTGACCCTCACATTCCCGTTGACGTCCATGAGCGAAGCCTCGGGAAACACACCAGGGGCCAGTTCGGGACCGGACCGGCTGAAAGGATAGACGATGTTCGTCTCGCGCAGCCTAAAGCTTTTCTGCTGATCTTCGAGGAACAGAATCGATGGAACGTTATTGCCGGCCATGTAGACGCGGTCGTTTTCCGCCGCGTAAAGCAAGTTACCGGCTTGATCGTACTGTGCCCCTTGGCCGAACTGGGTTTCAAGAAGCGTCTTCCCTCCTGCCTCCGTCGGACTGGTCAAGCGGTCGTACAACTTATGGAAAAACTCGAGGCCGCTGGCATCGGCTTCGGCCCAGCTCATCGTGATCGCCGGACTCCCCGTCTTATAGAAAGGCAATGATGCAATCACCTTGCTGGCCGGCATCTGACTGAACCGCGCGACATTCTCTCCCTGTTGTGCTCGAATCTGTGCCCGCGTTGGCGCGCGATGCATCGCCGCAAACACGACCGCCTGAATCGCCATCAGCGCCCCCCCTGCGGCGACGAAGCCTGTCGCGCCGCCAAGCGCGAAAGCCCCCGCGGCAAGCGCCATGGCACTGCCGAGGAACACGCCGGTCTCCCAGGCGCTTTCAGCAAAGCCCGCAACTAAAGCCGCCATCGTACTGCCCAATCCAAGCCGGACAAGAGCATTGTAGAAGCGACTGCCCGCAATCGACTGCAGGGTGCCGGCAGCCTCGCCCGGCGTGACGATTCGGATGCCGAGCGTGTTCTCGAGGAATGCCCTGGACTCTGCCGCTGGGACTACGGCGATAGGCCCCTTCGCGAATTTCGCGATCTCCGAGCGAGCGTGCGCCGAGGCCACATCGTTTTTCCGGCCTGCAGCCACGAGGACAATATCATTTCCGATAAAACGCACGAGGCCTCGATGCGAATCATCCTGGCCAAACCTGAATTCGTACAAACCCGCCCACTCATTCCTCATCGGCGTCAGCTTCGACGAGTTCCTGCCGTTCTCCAGTGCCGAGATCAAAGCGCTCGTGAGGCGGGGACGTTGATTGGCTTCTTGGCCGAATTGCTCGACCGCGCCCATGCCCCATTTCTGGTTGCTCGAAATCCTGAGATCAAAATCGCTTTCGACAGCCGTAACCGCCCCGCCCGTTTTCGAGGCCTGGGGCGCGGCTTCAATCGTGATGAGGACGTGGCTGATCGGATCAACCCCCATTAGGAGCAACAGGGCCGCGCGATCGTTCATATCCATCGGAGACGTTCTGGCCGGAGAAAGGCTCTCCTCCACATCAAGACTTTCGGCAACCAACCTGACGCCTCCAGCTTGCAGAACGGCGCCGGGCCGTAGAGCGCCGGCATCGGCTTCCGCAGCTATCTGGAGCGCCTGCATCAACTGCGCATGGGTGACCCCCGGGCCAACGCGGAGAGCAAAGGGCACGGTCCCCGGACCCGTCTTGGCTTGTAATCCGGTAAATAATTCGGTGACGACGTTTCCATTGTCGGACAGCCTCCCATAGCCGAAGGTGGCGCCAAAATCACCGGGACTGAGCTCTTGCCCATTGCCGGAAACCAAGTCTTCACCCATCGTATCCGCAAAATACTGCCCCTCCCCTAAAAGGGTATAACCGGTACGCTCCGTCGGGTGAACTCTCTCTCCGATTGCCTCCGCCCATGCCTCCGCGGCACGGTCGGTCGACATGACTTTCCCGCCGCCAAAATCCACCAGGGAAGTTTTGGCCTTCGTCGCGTCCTTCTTGGTCAAAATGCTCTGCAGGCCGAAAAATCGGGTGAAAGCATTCGAGGTGCCCATGTGAGCGGCGGCATTGCTGGCGGCGTGGATGAGGAAAGCCGGCGCCATGCTTAAAAGCGCGTTCGAGACGAAGCCAAGCCCGATGATGCCGGCGCCGGTCAGCAGTGAGAGCGCGCCAAAGGTTCCCAGGGTGACCGCCCCCATGAGAAGGCCGAAAGCCAAGTGTTTCGTCTTGGCCGTTGTGCGCTCCTGAGCCGCGCGGTCGGTGCTGGTTCCGTAGGCCGCAAGGTTGAGCCCGATGTGTTCGGCCATACCCGCCGCAATGCCCTTGTTGGACCAGTCGAGCGCCTGCTTGTGCAGCGTCCCGAAGTCGGCAATCTTGGTTCCGCCGAGCAGACCTTTTTCGACGAGCCACGCAGGAATATGAGCGGCCGCAAAGGTAGCCGCAACCAGCCAGTTCGCCCCGCGACCCGCCTTGGCGCCCATCGTCCGGCCGACAAGCTTCGCAACGCCGAACCCTGCAGCCAAGCCGAGGGTCTCGACGGCCACACCCGCCGCGATTCCGAGCTCACGGCCCGCCTGCTCTTTGCCAAACAACTTTCCGACAGCTCCGAAGAGAGTAGCCAGCAGACCGCCGAAGATGCTGTGGGCACCCGCCGGTGCGGACTTCGCCAGCGTCGCGGTAGCCGGGCTCATTGCCTTCAAAAGAATGCTTGCGAGGGCTTCTCTCGACGCGCTGGTCCCCCGGAATGCATTCAGCTGAGCTTCCGTGACCGTCCCGTTCAAATAACCCTGGACCTGGGATTCCGCCTCCTCGAACATGGCCAGGCCGGGACGGACGACTTCTTCAAAAACTTTCGCGTTCGCTCCGTCAATCATTCTCAGCGCCACATCCAGCTTGCTCACGTTGCGGCCTACGCTCTCGTAGAGAGCCGCGATACCCTCCGAGGTCGGCACCATGTAAAGAGGACCCATCTCGGCCGGCTTTGCCGAACCGATTGTTGCCGCGGTTTTCCAAACGACGCCATCCATATCCTTCGCACGGACGTCCCATTCTCCAGCCCCACGATTGGCCTGGTAATCTTTGAGGGTCGCTTGCAACTTGGCGTAGCCGAGCAGGACTGTTTCAGAGTTTTTGCTACAGGCCATGGTCAGAGCCGTCTGCATCTTCATAAAATAATCGAATTGCATTCTTGTCGGAGACGGCGCTGACTCTTCAGTGCCGTTCACGCGCGCCGCGAAAGCCGCTCCCACCTCCTCGTGCAACTTGCTCAAGGAAGCGTATCGGCTCGAGAAAGTCTCTGCGCCGGAACGAATAGTGCTAAAGCTCTCCTCGAAGGACCCCACCAATCCCCTCTCGGTCAATGCCTGTGTCCGGGCCTCCTCCAATGCCTGTGTCCCGCCCTCCTCCGAATTAAACTCAAAGATATTGGCCTGCCCCGCACGGATGCTCGATCTCTGGAATTGGGCATCGGTAAAGCTCACGTAAATTCTCGACTCCTGATCCGTCCCCTCTTTAAAAACGATCTCATTCCAAAAGTGGAGCGCCCCGCCGCCGATCGAGGCCTGCATAATTGCCACCCTCGCCTCGGATTTGAGTCCCGCCTGGTCAACCATTTGTTCCAGAAGCGTACGGCTCATGCCCGCACTGAAAAGACAGACCTTCGCGGCTTTTTGCACCGTTTCAGTGTCGTTTTTTAGCGACGGAATTTGCAGTATTTCGTAGGCGCGATCGGCCATCGTTTGCGCCCGGGCCTGGACCCAGCCCGCGAATTCACCCTGCATTTCCTTGATAAGGCCATTGTGCTTGCTTCTGAGCTTCTCCCGGTAACCTTCATCAGTTGTATTTACGTACTCGGTCACGATTTGAGCCACACTGGCCTTCTTAGCCGCCAACGAGGCGGGCATCTGGTTACCGAAAGATTCCTCGACCCGGCTCGGCGCTTGAGCGACCCCAAGGCTGAGGACTTTCTGACGGAGATCGGCCGAGCCCATCTCGACGTAGGAATCCAGGGTCCCGCTGGCCGCAGCCGCCGCAACCAATGCATCCGCAGCTGCTTCCATCTGCTGTCGATTCGCCCCCGGAGCCGCCCGGTCGATAATCTCTGACTGAACCCGGTCACGAAGCTTCTGCGCGGGCGATTTCTGACCGACCACCGCCGCAACTGCCGCAGCCCCCAGCCCCATCAAGGCAACCCAGCCGAGGCCGGAACCGGAACTGACCGCCTGAGAAACCACCTGCTGCGCTCCGCTTGCGACGTTCTCGAGGGCAAGCCAAGCCAGCGCGCCAAGCGCCGCTGTTGAGCCTAGCCCCCTCATGGCGGAACCAAGAGCCCCCAGGGCGCCGCTGACGAGCGCTCTCATTCGCGCGGCAAAAGACGGCCCGCGAGTTTCTTGCGCCGACCGGCCAGAAACCTCGGCCGCCGCGCCCACCGCTTCCGAGGCGTTCAATCGGCTTACAGCCGCAATATTCAAATCAATTGCCACGCCAGCAACATCTTCCAAAGAGCTCTGCTCCGAAACGTCCTTTGCAAACGACCTCCAATTAGTTTCATAATTGTCCGCCTCGGCGTTCGCGGACATCACGAGCGCAAAAGACAACTCCGTCACAATTTTTTCAAAAGTCTCTTTTCGTGCATCCACCAACTCTCCGAATTTTTCGGCATACCCCGGCAACCCGATGTGGTTCATCACGACACTTACCAAACGATTCGCCGCCGCAGTGCGGCTCTCCTGACTGGCCGTGACCTCCGCATTTCCTTTAAGTTCAGTCCGGACGTGCGAATACATCTCGGCAAAAATCTCATCCAGGTACCCGCTATCACTATCGGAGGGATTGCCCTGCCCCTTGTCAAAAATGCGGTTGAAATAGATGTGGCCCAACTCGTGCTCCATGGTCTTGACGGCCGGGTCAGTCCTGTCCGTTGTTGCATTGACTTGATCAATATCCCCTTGACGCATGACAATCCCGCCCATCCGGTGGACGCCTTCTTCCGTTAATGAATACGAGGAAGACCAAGTTGTATGCGCAACCGATCTTTCAAATGCATTCATCACCACGTCGGGGAGACCAATCAAAAGATCGCCGCTCTCACCCGCTATTCCGAGCGTCGCGCTTCTGGTCAAAGCTGCAAGGAATTTGCTTTGGATGTCCGTGAAACCCTCACCCCTCGCGACATTCTCTGCGAAATCAAGCATCTCATTGCGTATGACACCAAGATTCGAAGTTCCAAACTCCGCGGCAATATCGAGAAGTAGCGTGGAAAAAATCCCGATATACCTATGCGAATCCTCACTGCTTCTATCAGGGCGGCCACTGCGAGCAAGCTCAGCGGCTACGGCATTACCCATCGCCAATGCGTGACCTGCTGCCACCATCGCTGCTGTTTGCGCAGCGCGAGCGGCGTTTAGGCCGGCGAGACTCAAGCCAGCCAAGGGAGCGCCAGAAGGCAGTTTTATAACTTGCGGAGCAGCCGCGGCAAGCTGAGGCACCGCCTTGAGAATGGCACCGGGCTTGAAAATAAAATTGCCGGCAGCCCGAAGGAAGCTACCAAAGCCGCCAGGCGTGGCCCCTCGATAGGCGGTGCTGACCGCGGCACCGGCCGCCGCCCCGGTTGCGCCGGCATAGATAGGAAGGTTATTGGCCATGTGCGCCGCAAAGGACTGTCCAATCGACATCGCGGACCAACCAAGCGCCATGCCATAAGCCTGCGCGGCTGTAGCGATCGTCGTACTGCCGGTCACTTTCGTGGCGACCCATCCGGCAATACCGTGCATCGCGCCAAAAATCTTCGCGACCCTATTCACAGCCCAGCCGACCGACTGAGCGGGCGCTGCCGCGCTTGAGGACGAAGATTGAGACGACGTTTCTTCCGTCGAGGAATCCTTAGAGGAGGCCTTCCAGCCGCTCACGCGGTCAAACACGCCGGCCACCGCGAACGCACCGGCCAACATGACCGTTTCTATCGCCACCTGAATGGCCGTGCCCGCGACCCGCCCCGCCTGTCCGCCGATCCAACCGCCCAGGCCGGACAGCAGCCCGCCCAAAATACTGCCTCCGCTGCCGCCGGGTCCCGGCGCGCTGGAGTCGCCCGGTCCCGCCTCCCCTTCGTCCTCTTCCTTATCGGATTTGACTCCCCCCCATTCGCCGACGGATCTCCCACGATCGTAGAGACTGGCCGAAAGTGTACTCTGGTCCGTATCCCGGGTACGGAAGAGTGCCTCATCCTCCCAGTTGATCCCGCCCTCACCTCCCGCCGAAGAGGCTTCCTGGATGAGCTCCGCCAGATCGCCCATGAAAGTTCCCTTGTCACCCTTGATGCCCATGTAGTCGAGGAAGTGGGAGGTAATCGGCTCGATGACGGATTCGTCGATGAGCCCCGCACCAACCCGTAAGAGAGAACCGGCAAATGCCTGCATCCCTTTCATGAAGGCCCCTTTGCCAAGTGTTTCAAACGCGCCTTTTTCCAGGTTGCCCACCACAGATTCCGGCATCTTGTTCAGCAGCGCCAGAAAACCGCCCAAAATGGGAAGCATTTCAAAGGTCCTGGAAAACACCGGCAAGGCAAACGCGAAGACCACAAAGCCGGGCAAACCGAAGAAGGTATTTCCGAACGTGTTTTCGATCGCACCGTGGAACGGATCTTTGAGCCATGCTTCTTTAGCCTTGTTTTTTGCCATTTCTTTCTTCGTCAAGAACCGCCCCGCCGGCTGCTTCTCTTGAATCGGATTTCCCGCAAGGTGACGGAAGGTCTGATAAATCCCGCGCAGGAGGCCCGACCCAAATGCGGCCTTGACATCGTCACGTTCCAAATAGGCCTCAAAGCTATCGTTTAAGCCCCAGATTTCCAAAGCGCCAAAGACCACTTGAGCGCCCGCGTTAAGCATCACGCCGAACTTCAACTGGGTAATTGTCCGACCAAAAACATGATTGAGCCCTTTCAGAAGAAAATCTGAAAGTTTTGTGAAGTCTTTCCGGAGATTTTTAACGGCAGTGATGGTATTGCCAGCCACGCCAAAAGCGAGGCCGACCAAGAAAGCGACACCGGCGGCCTTGAAGAAAAACGAGGAAAGTTTCCCACTCCCCAAGAGACCGCTGGTATCGACGCCACAAGCCTCGATACCCAAGAAAACAAGAGCGAGAGTCACAGACGCTGCAGCAACCGAAAAGCTGACAAAGCTGATCGTCGTCAGAATCCCGCCCTGCAGGGCTTTGCGGGCCGGCTCACTGAAGAGTTTTTGCACGATGGTCTTTTTGATGCCCTGCTTTGCCGCCTCTGCCCCTGCACCTCCGGGAGCAACATAGAACATAGAAGCCCAAACGAGCAGGTCCCCCGCCGAAATTCCGAAAGCAAGCGATTCGTTGAGCGATTCCCACAACTGCAGCTCGCCGGTCGACCAAGCGCTGGCGATCGCCTTGCAGCCTAGTCCGACCATCCCTGCGGCCATGAAGGTTTTGAACACTACCATAGAGGCCTGGACGAGCCCGGTGGCCCCGATTGACGCTCCGAACGACACGGCGATGGAGGCAATTGTGAGTGAATAGAAAATGATGTCTCTGCCTTCTTTCTGGAGGGCCTCGTCGCCACGAACGTTTCCCAACACCGCAGTGGCCAGTCCTACGCCGAATCCCGCCAAACCACCGGCAAAAAGGGCTGTTGCAATCGTGCCCCAAGCCACCGCAGCCAAACCACCGGTCGCAATGGTCGTGACGACGACGACAGCCGCTACCAATCCCCCGACGATCCACGCCGTCGCCGTCGCACCAATCGTATCCACGGCCTGGACAAAAGCATCCGCAAGCGCGAAGACCCCGAATCCGGTCACGGTCGCCAGGGCGCCGTAGGCGGCCCATCCGACAGCCTTACCGATCCATTCCCCGACGGCCCTGCCCGTATCACCGAAAAAGAAGCCCCCTATCCCGCCGAAGATTTTGCTGAACGTTTCCTGCAGGAATATGCGCGTCGAGACCGCCACATCGTAGAGGAACGTGAGAGCCGATCCAACGGCCCCCTTAACCGCTTGCCAATTCTCGCTAAAGAACTGTTTAAAGATAGGCTTGTAATCGGCCCACTTTCCCATGTCGTAACCGGAAACGAATTTCACGAGACCGGAGGTGATCCAGAACGCAAGATTTCCGAGTTTGTCGGCACACCAACCGACGGCGTAAATCGTCCACCCGAGGGCCGCGCCCCCGAGGCTCAAAAGCTCACCGAGGAGCGGAATGCTGGTAAAGTCAAAACTCGCCATGTCCTGGAGCACCGCATCTTGAGAGGTGAGGTCCTCAAACTTTTTCGATCCAAGGCGGACCCCGAAGATCGTGTACCAGCCGCTCTTGCTGAAGCTTCCGTCGTCGTTTCGGGTATAAGTGGTGCGGTTGCCGCCGAAGCCCGTACGCGAGCCGCTCTCCAGAACGTTCTGGCCACGCTCAAAAGTCCAGGTCCTGCTGGAAACCTCCTGGTAGTCGCTAGAGAGCGCTCCCACGACCCACGAGAAGACCCCGGTCAGGCCTTCGGGATTAATCCACCCGGCAATGCCGATTGCCAGGACCGTAAGCGGCAGAAGCAGGAGCGCCACGACCAGGCTGAAGATGACGCTGCTGCGGCTCGATCTGTAGGTTTTATCGAAGGTAATGTTCCCGTCCTTGCCCATCTTCTTGACGTTCATTTCCTCGCGAAAGCCCGTGCCGAACCAGCCGCCGTCATGCGTTCGCACATCCGTCTCCACGAGCTCGCCGTTGTGATAGGTATAGGAGTAGTACGTCGTCACATTGCCCGTATGCGACTCGACGCGCTGGCCGCGGTAATTGAGGTCCGCCGTCGTCTCCGTTTTCGTGCCGTCGGCATCAGCGCCCGTTTGCCAGTCCTTGGACGTTTCTTCGCCTCGCACAAAGCCACCGTCGCCGTCATAAATCATCTTCTTCGTGAAGGAGCTCTGGCTCGTCCGCGCCTTGCCGTTATCGCCGACGTAGGAGTCAACCGAGCCCCCGCTCGTGACCGTTACGTATTCCCCGTTCACGAAAGAGGTGGTCGTCGTCTCGAAACTCGTGATCGTGTGGGCAACGCATTTCTGTTTATCACACCTCTGCTCGTGGGTTGTCGACTCGCTGTGGCTCCACAGGACGATGCCGTTTTCGCCGTATTCGGCTTCGAACTCGGAATCGATGACCTTATCGAGCAGTTTGCCTTCACTATCCGTGAGCTGCTTTTTGATCTTGCTCTTCGTCGCTCCCTGCAGCATCCTGCCGAAGTTGTCGCGGTCCTCCCAGCTCACGGTATAGCCGTTGGTGAAGTCCTCGGTGATCGAGGTCGACCCGAGGGCGTCGGCCTGCATCCAGGAGTTGGCATGCTTGGTGGCAAAGTTGGTTTCGATGCGCTGGACGGAGCCGACCAGAGCGCCGTAGGAGGTGAAGTCGGAAATGACCTCTGCGGTCTGGCGGGCCTTGTCGACCGTCTTGGTCTCCTTATTCCACTGTTCGATCTCCTTCTCAGTGATCGTGACTTGCTTGTAATTGCCGTTCGCGTCGTAATAGCGGCTCCAGTTGGCGGAATCGCTGTAATAGCCTTTGAAGTCCTCGTACTGCTTGACGCCGTCTTGGAAGACGCTCATGACGACCCCGTCGCCGGTGCCGTTGAAGACCCCGACCTTCTGGCCGGTCACAAGCGACAGCTGCATGGCCTCCGGCGCGCTCATCTCGACGATGCCCAGGCCCGGCAGGAGGACCTTGACGGCCTCGCGGTAGCGCTCGAGCTTCTCGCGGCGGGTGGCTTCCTCGATGGCGGCGTTGGTCTTCGCATCGTGGTCGCCGCCGGTGATAATGTCGCCCATCGTGCCGACGAAGATAAACTCGTCAATGCGCTCCTCGATCTCGCCGATCTCGGAGACGGTGTCGTTGAAGTAGCGGTTGCTCAAATACGCCCGGGTCCGGGACGCGATGCTGCCGTCGCGCAGGGAAAAAGCGCTCAAGCGCTTCATCGCTTCGTCGCCGAGGGCGCCCGCGACATCGTAGAGCGTCGAGGACGTAAAGGCTTCGGGATCGAAGTCGAAGAACTCGTAGACCGTGTTGCGGCCCACGTTCTCGAAGTTGCTGCGGCCGGTCAGGTAGTCCTTGCTCAGAAGGTCTTTGAAGGAAACCTGATCGGAGAGATAGCCGTACTCGTAGTAGTCCCTGATCGGCTGGAGCGTGGTCTCGAAGAAGTTCGTTTCGAGGCCCACGAGGTTGATCACGTCATCGTAGAATTCCCCGCTCGCTCCGGACCCGAGATGGGCGGGGCGAAGGATTCTCGAGCGGAAATCCTGCGCCTTCGCCTCGGTCGCAATCAGCTCAGCCATCTGGGCCCTCAAAAGGCCTGAAGTCGCCGTCGGCGACGGCGTGGCCGAAAGCGGGCCGACGAGGAACTGATTGATGACGCCCTGCATGCGGTCGTAGATGTCGTAAAGCAGGACGTTGTCCGCACTCAGAATCACGCTCGTATTCAGGCGGTAGTACTCGCCGAAATACGGGGCGATGGTCCCGCCGGCCGGCGCCGAATGATTGCCCCAGGCGTAGGGCTCCCACGCGCATCCCGTCGACGTAAACTGATAGTTCTGGCAGTTCCGGATGTTCTTGAGGTTGCGAACCGAATACGCATCATTTCCGCCCGAGTCATATGCCAGCGTGACCTCCGTGACCCCTGCAGGAGCTCCCGGAATGGGCACGGTCGTGCTTGGGCTGTTGAGGGGCTCCATGTAGGCGAGATCGTGATACTCGCCGAACATGAGATCCAGCAGGCCTTTTCCGGCGGCCGTGGTCGAGCCCAGCGTATAGGTGCCATGGAGCTGATTCGTAAGCTCCTTGACCGCGTTGATCACGGCGGTATTGTGGGCGTTGACGAGCGTGCCGTCACCGAGCGTCGTCAGCGTCATATTCTGCTTTACCGCCGTCGGGATCATGGCCTGGGACATGCCGCGCAGCTGGTACTTGCGGCGGATCTCCTCCATCTTCTTGGCGTAGCTGCCGCTAAGGTCCTTGAAAACGGCGACGCCGTCCTCATAGTGGTCGATGACCCGGTTGAACCGGTTTTCGCCGATGACCGAATTAGCGCGGATCTCGGCGATCATGATCTGCGGATTGTCGCGGTACGTCGGGCTGTAGCCGTATTTGACGAACTCGCTCTGAGTCAGAAGGCCTTCGTTATAAAGCGCGTAGAGCGCCTCGAGGAAGGTATTGTTGAGGGCGGGCTGGAGCCCCTGGACCAGCTTGCGTTTTTCCCCCTGGAACTTGTTGTCCTCATCGATCAGGGTCTGCTGGAAATGCGACTGGCTGGAGCTCGTGCAGGCATTGATCGCGGCCGCGTTCGCTCCGGACGTACAGGCCTTGGCCTCGCGCTCATAGGATTCGGTCAGCTGGCGGATGCGCGCGTCATGCGCCTCCTCGAGCATGGCCAGCTTTTGGGCGTTCGTGCCGCTGTCGCCCGCGAGCCCGCCGGCGGCGTCAAGACCCGCCTGCGCTTCATCCAGGTTTTCGCCGGTCCCTGCGGTCAGGCGGGCCGAGATCTTCTCGACGAACTGCTGTTCGGATTCGAAATATTTGATGCTGCCTTGGTTTTCCCCGGTGATCGAGGCGAGCATATATTCGAGCTCCTTCTCGCCTTCCGTCTCCTCGAAGTTGAGCTGGGTCGCGACCATCTGGTCGAGGATCAGGAGCCCGACCTCCGCTTCGATGGCGTTGCGGGCTTGAGCGGCTTCAGCTGTCGACCCCACCGGATTGCGGCCCATCACGTCGAAAATTTCGTAGAAGTGCTGGAACGCAAGGTCGGGAGCAATGTCAATCGTGCCGGCCACGAGTCCCGAGGTGTAGACGTTCCACCAGGCCCTCAAGCCCTCATCGGGAATGATGTAGTTGTTCGCAAAGGTACCAAAGAAGAGGCCGTCATAAACCTTCATCAAGGATTGGAACGCCTGCTTATAATAATAATCGATCTGGTCCTGACGCGCTTTTTCCGTCATGTAAGCATTGCCCGGAGTGATCCGGTTGTATTCATAGATCATGCGCTGGACGGTGGAAGCAAGGCTGCGCATCACGCGGAAGGCCTCTTTGAGGATCGAGCGGCCGAGCTCGCGCCCGACATTGATATAGTCCTCGGTCTGCCGGAGCGTTCGAATCTTGTTATCGAGGCCGTTGGCATATCCCTGCAATTCATCGATGGCCTTGCGGTAATTCGCCAGGCCCGCGGTCATGGCCAGCTCGTACTTCGTCCAGGCCTTGTCCTCTCCCACCCTGTACGTTTCCCGGACATTTCCGATCCCCGTCGTGACGCCGGCGGAGGTGGCCAGGTTTTGTGAACCGCCTCCAGGAATGGTCATCTTCGCGGAAACGAGCGCGCCCGCGGCGTCGGTGATCTGGACGTCGCCGACGTGGGTGTTGTAGATTCGCTCGAGGTAGACCTCGGCGGTATTGATCGGGTTATGGGCCGTCGCCTGACCGGGAAGAGCGCCCATGACCTCGTAATTGAAGACGGCCCCTTTGTAGGCGTCCACCATCTGGTCGAACCACTGGTCGTATGTGTTCAGGGTCTGGCGGCCGAGGGTCCCGAGCACGAGCTCCGACTCCTCGCCCTTGCGGTTGACGGTTTGGGTGATGAACTGGCCGGGATTGTCCGGATCGGGGATCTGCGCCTCGACGAGCGAATCCGTGGTCAGGTACTGGGTCAGGTTGTGGAGGATGCCGAAGTTGCCCTGCGTCAGGGTATCGAGCGGCGCATCGAAGGGCAACTCGAACGCGTTGCCGAAGATTTCCTTGAAGTCCCCGAGCATGTAACGGATCACGTAATCCCGGTAGGACTTCTTGTACTGGTCGAGCGCGCTCACGATCTGGAGGAACTTTTCTTCGCCGTCTTTGCCGTCGAGGATCCTCTGGCGTGCGGCGTCGCGAAGGGCCTGGGCCACGGTCACTTCGAGCTTGGTCAGGCGGTCGATCAGGGCCTTGCTGCCCGTTCCCGCAGTGGCCACGTACTCACGGTACATGACCTCTTCCTGATCTTCGAAGACGCTGACACTCGGCTCTCGGGCGTTCGTAATTTCGGTCTTGTACTTGTTGTCCTCCTCCTTGATCCCGGTGTCGTTCCAGCGCATCAGATTGGTGTCGGAGGCATTGGCCGTGATGTCCGTGTAGGGCGAGACATAGCGGTCGATGGCTTTGCGGACCGGCAGGTACTGGTTGAGGTAAAAGCCCTTGACCTGGCGAGCGAGCGCGCTGTCCTTGGCATCATCAATCTTGAGGTAGGAGGTCAGCAGAGGAGTCACGGTCTCGAGGCCCACGGTCACGTTGAGCTGGGTCCGCATCTCGTCAAGAAGCTGAGTGACCGTCCTCGAGGTGCCGTTCACGCCGGCCTTTGTTTTTTCACGCATTCGGGACGCGGCCACTTCTTTATTGATGGCGGCGCGAACCGAGGAGGCATAGGCGATCGTGCGGGAAAGCGCCTGCCGGCTGTCAATGGCTGAAATGGCTTTGGAGCGGTCCTGCTGCAGTTGGAAAAAGAGCGCCTGATTGGAGGTCTGGAGATCGGGCAGGAGCGCGTAAAGGTCCATCGACTCGAGGTCGTAGCGAACTTCCTCGATCAGGCTCGGCACGCTCCTCTGCTGGCGCGCGAGGTCATAGCCTTGGACGAGGCGTTTGGCGGCGTCCACGTACTGGAACATGCCGTTTCCGATCATGTCCATCAAGTGCGTGACTTCGTCGGTGAAGAAGTTCGGGGAGGTCCCCAGATTCAGGATTCCCTTGGCCGGATCGCCGATCTTCTTGTAGAGCTCCTGCATCGCAAAGTTCCCCTCGCCCACGCTCCAGCGCCGCTTCACGTGCGAGGGATCGAGCTCGCTGAAAATGTCGTTGAGCTCGTTGACCTTGGCGAGGACCTCCTCGTAATCCTCGAGGAGCGAGACCGTCGGATTTCCCGCAGCGGTCGTGCCATTAATGGCGGTGTGCGGATCTTCGAGCAGTTTCTCGAAATAATCGAGGATGTCCTTCATCAGGCCGTCGATGCGGCCGACTTTGACCGCAATGTTGGGGTCGAGCTTGCCGTCGTAGTAGGTCTGGCCGAGATCATAGATCGGGCGGAGAACCTCTTTGAAAAGGGTGCGGAAGCCGCTCGCCGTGATCTTTTTACCGGCCAGCACCGGGAGAAAGACGGGCATCAAGGTGGTATCGAAAATTTCGGCCAGATGCTTGATGTTCTCGACCATGGAGTCCGAGAGGGTGCCGACCTGCTCGATGGATTCGCGGAAAAGCATCTCGACGTCGTAATCGTAGCGGTCGAGGGCGCCGACATAATAATCCTGGCTGTTCACCAGGGCCGTGCGGGCCGCCTGGTTGAGGACCAGCGGAGTCGAGGCCGGATATTCCGTGAACTTGGTCGCGTCGCGCCCTGCAGGAGTGAGGGCCACGAACGCCTTGATATTTTCTTCGGGTGCCTGGACTTCGGTCAGTTCGGAAGCCGTCAGCATGAACTGCCGGGAGCCGCCCGAAATCTGGGACTGCGCGACCTCGGCCTTGCGCTGTTCGATTTCCATGCCGAGCTTGGCCTCTTCGATTTGCTCGATGATGAACCATTCGAATTCCGTACGGGCTTCCTCGACCCACTCCTTGCGCCCGGTCAGAGACGTCGGATCGGTCGTCAGAATGGACGCATCGTCGTCGGCGGTTCCGACCACGCCGTCGGCCCCGGCGCCGTCATCGGCGGTTCCGTACTGGCCGTCGGGCCCCTTGCCGCCCTGGATCGCGTCGAAGAGCTTTTTGAACTCCGCGTCCTTTTGCGTACTGTAGGCGGTAAGATCTCCAATCATTCTCCTCACCGTTTTGAACAAGACGCCATCGTCAACATTCACCGTTGATCCGGACGGAGAGGGCATGGAGCCGGCAATTTTTTCCTCTCCCGGCACCCCGTAGGCCGGATAAGGAGGATTGGCCGACGGACGGTTAACGGGCGGATTGGATCCAGGGATCGTCGGTGCATTCGCCGTTCTGAATATCGCCTCCATCACTTGAGCCGGAGACACCTTCACTTCCTCATACCGTTTCGTTTCGCTGTTAAAGCCCACCAATTTTCCGGTCGAGTCGAAATCGTCATAAACGTCGTCGTTATAATTGTCGGCGTCGTGCGGAGGAGCCAAGAGTCCGTCCGGACCGGGCTGCATTCCGGGCTTGCCGTCCGGACCGTTTGAGACTCCACAGATAGGCGTGGGGTATTCGTTACCGCAGTTGCCGTGGGAATTGTCCGCCGAAAAATGCACGTCGTAATAAGTGATCCGGTCATCGGCGGTCGTGCCGTTCCCGTTCTGATCGACCTTGCTCGAGTTATTCGTGACAAGGTCATAGCGGCGGTTGAAGACCTGGAACAGCTGAGTGAGCGCCAGCGGATCGTTGCGGTAGAACTGGATGAGGCGCGGGAACTCGACCTTGATCAGGTTGTAGAGGGCGGGCCCGCCCTGCTTCTCAACGACGCCGTTGACGGTTTTGACGTCGATATATTTGGTGAAGAAATCCTCCGCACTCGGCGGGTTGCTCCCCGCCGAGGTATTTGCCTTACGGTATTCCGAAACGTATTCCTCGAGGGCGTGCAGGAGGTTCACATCCTCCATCACCTTGTTCAGGATGTTCGGATCCCCCGTCGTCAGGGTAGGCGTAATCGAGGAAGCGCCTCCGGTGCGCGAGCCTCCCGTCCCGAGCGCGACCGCGTCTTCGACGGCCCCCGTGTCCACGGTTTCGAGCGGATTGTCGAACTGAGTGGCCAGGGCGGCAGTTTTGAGCATGAAGTTGCGCAGGTCATACCGGGAGATGTTGTCATAGTTGACGGTCGAGGAGCCGAAGGTCAGCGTGTACTTCATCTCATCGGCGTTGACCCAGCTTGCCGAGTATTTCTGGAAATCGGCATCCTGCCCGCCGGGGGTCTTGAAGTGGATCGCCTGCTCGGCGACGCCCGGGACGCCGGCGGGATTGTTGCCGATCACTTCGGCCATGTAGAGCGCCACGCCTTGCATCGGACCAAGGAACAATGCCAGCGCTGGAAGGCCGCAGCTCATGAAGATGCCGTTGGAACTCCCCATAGTATCCAACTTTCCCGTGCTGCTGATGGAAGTGCCGAAGCCCACCATGGCCGTCCAGGCATTCGAGTAGTTGAGGGCCAGGGCGCCCGCCGTCTGCCGCTTGTTGTTCGCATCCGGGATCTTCCTCTCGAACCAGTCCGAGATGGCTTTATTTTGATAGTCGTATTCGTTCTCGCTCGAGACCAGGTAGTTGCCGCCCACGAGCTGCGCGCCCTTGTCCGGTTGGATAATCCACGAATTTAATTGCCCGAGCAGCGTATTGATGCTGTAGTTGTTCTTAGCATCCCGCGTGGTCTGAAGACTTTGCAAGGAGGTCAGGCTTGTCGATCCCGTCGGGCAGCTTCCCGAGGCCGAGGCGCTCACCACGGTGCTTCCCGCAAGACAGCCGCCCGTCTTTTCAAACGAGACAAATAACTGCCGGATCTGATTGAACTTCTCCTCCATCGGAGAGACGGCGCGCTGGCGCACCTGCATCGCCAGGCCTTCGAGTCCGGTCGTCGTGTTGTTGTTATAGATATCGTGCGCAAGCTTGGCCGGGGGCACCTGAGCCGTCGAGCGGAAGATGTTCACGAGAACCGGCCGGGCAGTCGCAGAACCGCCGAGCATGAAATCGAGGCGCTCGCGGAACTCCGCGTTATACTTCGCCCGCTGGGTCGCGGGCGCGTAGTAATAGCCCGTAAAGACCGTGCTTTGGACGGTCTGCATCATATCGGAATCCCAGGTCGAACCCGGCTGATAAATTTTTTGCTTAATCACATCGTCGCCTTCGATTTCTTCGAGGACGACCTGAATGGCCGGATCTTTCCAGTTGAAGCTCGCGTTCAGCTCGTTCAGCTGCACGATCACACGCCCGTTCGGCTTGGAAGCGTCCACGACGCGGTAGATGCGGTACTTGAGGGACAGGCCGCCGTAGCTTGGGCCTTCCTGGCCGTTCTTGAACACCTTGACCCGGATGAAGGGCCCCCGCTGGTCCTGCTGCAACGTCGACATGTAATCATAATTGCCGAGGTTCTGCATGCCGAGGGCCTCGGGCTGGTCCTGCCCGAGCAGGGACGAAGTCTTGATCGCACCGGTGTCCGCGTCGAAGTTGAAGCGCATGACGCGGTCGGAAATGAACATCGCGGACGAGCCCAGCAACTGGTCCTGCTCTTCCTGCGGCGAATTATTGCGCTTCATCTCGAAGGTGCCGTCGGGCCGGTAGCGGATATGCTGGAAGCGGACCATATCTTTGTAGGGCGTGGCATCCAGCTGCGCTTTCTGGCCGTAATATTCTTCTGCATCCAGTGCGGTCATGGCGCCGTTCTGGTAGGTCGTCACCTCCCGGATGACCTTCTTGGGCAAGCCGGCCTCGGTCTTGCCGAATTCGGGAATCTCGATTCGCGTCTTGAAGGTCCGCATCAAGGCCGGCTGGCCATACTCGTCGCGCACGATCCAGGAATTCACGAGGGGCTCGGCGCCCACAAGCATTTGCTGGCCGCCCAAGAGCGGATAGATTTTCGCGAGGTCGACCCGCTCGCCCGTCGAGGGATTGTAACGGTCGTAGCGATAGTAAGTGATGACCGGGCCGTATTGGGGCGCCGGAGACCCGGACGGATTGAATAGCGACGCATTGAACGGAACCGTGAGGCCCGGGAACCGGGTTTCAAAGTCCGTCTTGATCTTGAGGAGCTTCGCGAACTCGTCAGCCGTCAGGATCGGCCCCTTGTCTGTCGAGTTGAAATCGACCGTCATCAGGACCTCGCCCTCCTTGCCCTGGACCGTCAAGTTCCCGTTGGCGTTCAAGATCCAGGTCTCGAGCGGCCGATCGGTCATCGGCTCCCGGAGAATGTTGCCGGACGTATTCTTCAAATAGGCGAAGTACTCGACCTGGCCGTTTCGGTCGATCGACTGCAGGGTCATGGCATCCTCGTCCGAAATCACCGTCGTGTGCGAGGAGTCTGCCTGATACAGCGGGCTCATCTGGATCTTCAGGAGCTCGTCATTGCGCACGCCGGTCTCGAAATCCTGGGCAAGGGACTTATTGTTGTCGTCCTTGAACATGTTCGGATTGGTGTGCATGACCGTCACCGTGCGCTTGTTCGCGTACTGGAAGCGGTCGTAATAATGGGTCACTCCGTCGGCATCCGTCATGCGGAGCAAAATTTCCTTCCCGTACTCGCCGTCAAACCAGGACTTGCTGATGCGCGCCGCGCCGAGTCCGTAGAGCGGATACGCCACGGTCGTCGTGCTCAGCAGGCGCCCATCGATGTCGCGCTCATACGTGGTGTAGCTGTCGAGCTCCCAAACCAGCTGGTGGTCATAGGTCTTGTTGTCGGTCAAAGAGACGGTGCCTTCAGGCGTAACGGCCGAAACCGCAACGTCGTGGCGGACCGGCCGCAGGACGAGGCGGTACTTCTTCGTTTCCGCGGGCAGCTCCCGGTCGCGCGCGCCCATATATTCGGCGGATTCCGTGAGAGGAGTCGCGTCACAGGGTTTTTGCAACGCAAGGTTCGGCCCCAGCGATGAGAGCGTTGTCCCCGCAGGCATCTTGATCGTAACCGCCTTGCGGATGGCGCCCATGGAGTCACGCTCGAAAATCGTCATGGTCTCCACCAGCGTCTCGCTCCCGCGCTCGAGTTTCACGGAATAGGTCACGCGCTCCTGCCCCTTGTCGCCCTTGTAAAAGTTATAGGATTTCTGGGTCGTGCCGTCGGCAAAGTAGGTCGTCGAAATCGAATAATCAAGGTCTTCCTGGTCCATGGGCAGATCCTTGTCGAGGTCCCTCCAGAGATCAGTCGAGCCCTTCTCGACGTCATAGAAGTAATCGACCTCCTGGCTCTGCGTGTCGGTCGCCGTGGTCGGCGGAAGCGCGAGCGGCGCTCCGGAGCGCTGGAGAAGGTCCGTCGTTTTCCGGTCCCCCGTCACGTGCAGCGGTCTTCCTTGAGCATCGTAGGTCGCCTCCGAAACCAGGGTGTCATAGCCGTCTCCGGTCGCGCGGGATACCGGCACAAACCGCATTTTCTGCGAAACCGTCCGGCGGTCCTGGGTGTCGTACTGGTTCTGCACCCGCTCCTGCAGGAAGACGTTCGCGCCGAAGGGCACGTCCGCCACCGTCATCCACGCCGGCTGGAATTCCTTGAGCGGATCGCCGTAGGTCTCCTGCCACATGATCCGGTTTTTGTCGTAGCCGTTCTGCGCCAGGAACTTGCCGAGGTGGTTGGAGCCGTCGTTGCCGATCACCTGGGTTCTGTCGAGCGTCGGGCTCTTTTCATTGCCCGTGTACTTGAAATAAGTCCACTCCAGAGGCTTCCAGTAGTCGACGCTTGTATCGAGATTGGTGATCTGGCTCATCAGAGGCCCGGTCGCCCCCGCATTGATGCGATCGAAATACTGCGCCACGCTCGCAAGCTGAGCGACGTCGTCCTCGAAGACGAAGGTCGCGGTCGCAAGCAGGGTCTGCCGCGACGCGACGGCATCGAGCTGAGTCCTTTGCGTTTTGATCCAGTCCGCGCGCTCCTTGCCCGCGGCCGCGGCAGCCAGCAGGGTGTCGCGCATCTTGATATAATCGGGATCGGTGATCGGAGTCCCGAAGGCCGTCGCCGTCAGGACCGACTCGTCGATGGCGTCGGTGATGCGCGTGATGTCGTCGGGCTCGCTTGTGAGCATCAGCAGGGCCTCGAGGTCGCGCGCGGCCTTGATATAGTTTTCGACCTTGTTGAGCCTCACGCGGTCTTCGGTGCGCTTGATGGCCAGCGTGCCCAGGTGCGTCGCCAGCGCAGGATTGAGCTGCTGAATGTACATTTCCTGGAGGATCTCGCGGATATCGAGCAGCCGCACGATTTCCAGGTTCACCACGAACACCTCGGCTGAGGACCGGAGGGCGTTCGGGTTGTTCGGACTGATGAGGGCCTGGAGAACCAAAATCCTGGCATTGAGCTTGGCCAGGGCCTTGACCGCCGCATCGTAACCGTAGACGGCCGCCTGGTGGAAGCTCCGAACGAGCTGGATCATCACCGAGGGATTGTGCTCTTCCAGGATTTGGTTGTAGGCCGAGCGCGCGATCTTATAGTAGGCCCGGGCTGTGTCATACTCGTCGACGGTGATGCGGATGATGCCTCCCCGCTTCTCGGGCGTCATCTTCTTGGCAATTGCATTGATGAGCGCCAAAGAGTTCGTGACCGCAGGCACCGCCGCCTGGACCTGCTTGAAGTATGGGGAGAACGTGCGCATCATGGCATCCATGGCCGACTTCGCATCGCGCAGCAGGATCTTGTTGTCCCGGTACGGCTCGGCGGCGATCTTCGCGTAGGATTCCGCCTGGCCCACCGAGCGCTGAACCCCTTCATTCTTGATGTCCTGAACGCGAATCTCGGTCAAGGCGCTCTGGAAGCGCTCCGCCATCCACTGCATGTCGCGGGCCGCTTCGGCGGCTTCGGCACGCAGGAATTCGACGCCGCCTTTCATGGAAGTCATGAGCTTCGCCAGGAATATCGCCATGTCCTGACGCTCGCGGTTGTCGATCGGATCGGTGGCGTTCGCAATGCCGTCCGAGTCGACATCGGGGCCGGCTTCGTTCGGCACCGTCGTCTGGCCGGCAAGCGGTATCAGCTTAAACTGCTTGTCGAGCGACTTCAGGATGCGCTCGCGCATCTCGGCCTGGCGGACCGTCAATTGGTAAATTTGGACGTTGTCGACGGCATCCGCCGCAAGCGAGGCCACCTCGGCGAGACGCGCGTCGATCCCCATATTCTGGCGGCCGCTGCGCAGGCTGTCCCACTCCTGCGTCTTCCGGAGCTTGAGGTTCTCCGAGGCTTTGAGGTCCTTCTGCATCTGCTGATACTTCTCATACAGGGTCCAGGCTTTGGTATAGACCAGCACCGGTTGGCGATTGTCCTCCAGGTCTTCGGTGTCGGGGGTCCCGTCGTTGTCGTCGTCGTGATCAAGGGCATCGGGGATATTGTCGCCGTCGTCTTTGCGCAAACCGCTGTCGCGGTACTTCGACTCGACCGTCACGAACCGGAAGGTCTCGTCCTTGGCGACAAACGGCCGGACGTCGGCTACGCACTTGGACAGGTCGGGAGTGGCCGCCTGGCAAGGCGCCGTGTTGTTTTGCTGTACGATCCTGGCCGCCTTTTTGGCTTGCTCATAGTCGTACTTGGCCCGATCGCGGACTTCTTTCATTCGCCCGAGAAGGGCCTTCTCTTCCTGGAGTGTTTCCTGCTTTTTGTTCAGCTCCATCTCGCGGTCGATCTTGAGGGCCTCAGCGGCGCTGCGGCGCCCGATCCAGCCGTCCAGTTCCTCTTTCGCCTTGGTCAGACTGCGGTCGATTGTCGCCCATGCCGTCGCCTTGGCCTGCAGATTGGCAATGGCCGCCGCGTTCAGCTTGTCCAGGTTGTAGACCTCAAGGGCCTCATCCCACTGCGCCTTGGCCGCCGCCCACTGTGAGCGGAGCATCGGAATGGAGGGCACCGTCACACTCGCAGGGCCCGTCGTGGGCCCCGGGAGAACGGTCGTCGCCGGGGAGGCATTATTGAACGCTTTGACGATGGCTTCTATCTTGCGCAGGTCTTCACGCGCAGGGGTCATCTTGGTGGTCTCAAAGTCGTTGAGTTCCGTCGTCAGCCGGCTGACAAGGTATTCCTGCATGCTCGCTTTAGCAATCAAGGCCTGCCACTGGGCATACTTCAGGTCGCGATCCTGCTCGAGGCGCTTGATCTCCTCCTGAAGTTCCCGCCTCGAGATCAAGAAGTCTTCGAGCACGCTGCGGTATTTCTCCTGTGCAAGGTGCTTCTGGCTGTAGGCCTCGGCAAAGCTCGCTCCTCCGATGTCATAGCGGATCTTCGCCAGCTGGAGGAGAACGGGCGTCAGCCCGGTTTTCTCGATCGTCACCAGCGACGCCAGGAGGGTGTTGACGTTACGGACCTGATCCGCCGCATGCATCACGACGTCGGCATAGACCCGGGAAGACTGCGCGCTTCCGGTCAGTTCAGGAGCCGTCATGGCCAGCACCAGAGTCGTGATGGCCTGGCTGTAGGCCTTCGTCTTGTCCATCAGGTACTCCATGTTGTCCTGCACGAACGACAGCTGGGCGAACATCCGCCGCATCTGCTCGGTGCTTGTTCCCCCGGCGTCCCGGTACATGTCGGCCTGCTGCTTCGCCCGGGTGGAGACCTGGGAAATCGCCTGCGTCACCGAGCTCAGAGCCATGACGTCTTCCCCTAGCTGGCGGGTCACTTTTAGCGTGACCGCCAAAGAATCGGTAACCGCCTGGACGAGGCGCCCGAAATTGCCGACGCGCTCGGCATAAGCCTGCAAGCGCTGGAAGTCCCTCAGGTCCAAGCGGAGCTCGCGGTTCACGATGTCGATCGGCTGCCCGTAAGCCATGGCCTTCTCCTCGGCATCCTGGAGCGCCGAGGTGTGGATCCGGACCCCGTTGAGGCTCACCTGCATTGCCAGAGACGCTTTGTTTCTGGCCACCTGCGCACGAGCCAGCAGGCCGGGGATACTCGCCAGGTTTCCGTCAACAAGAAGTGTCGACGTGGCGGCCGTCCAGAAAACCGTGTGGTTCACCGGGCCAATCGCAAGGGTGGTGGCGTTCGCGGTCGTGGTGTAAAAAATCGCGGGATTGTCCGTGCGCGTAAACTTAATCTCCGTTCCGACGGGCGCATAGGTATACGTATATTCGCCGATCCGCATGAACCCGTTCACCGGCAGCTGGGTGCCCAGAGCGTTTCCGCCGTTCAAGTCCGAAAGCTGGGCCCCGAGCACCGTGAGGCGGGCATCGGCCGTATTCTTCGCAGTCTGGAGCCCCGTCAGCTGGGTGTTGACGTCCAGGAGATCTTTCTGGGCGTTCGCGCGATTCTTTTCCTGAACGGCCATCTGAGTCTGTGCGTCTCCGCGCTCGGACTCGAGCTTGGCAATGTATTCCTCCTGCTGACGGACTTTCGTCATGAGAACGTCCCTCTGCTGGCTGAGGGCGCGGTACTCGGTGGAATCGACGGGAAGCGCTGAAAGGTCCTTTTCTTTGAGATAAAGTTCATTCTGGAGCTTTTTCCAGATGTCGTACTCGTTCGCCGGGGCTGTCGCCGGCGGATAGGGCGGGAACGGCACCGTCATGGGAGCCACGACAGCCGGGGCCACGGGATACCCGGCGGGCTTCGCCCCGAGCTGACGGCCAAGCTGATTATAGCGGCTCCGCTCAAGGGTAATGGCAGCATTGGCCTTGTCGATGGCCTCCTGGTATTTGACTTGCTTCAGGGTCAAGACCTTGCGGTCGCTGTCGAGCTTCATGACGGTGGCCTCAAGCGACATCTTTTCGGTCTCGTAGAGCTCTGCCGCCCCCCGCTGAAATTCATACATCCTCTCTTCAACCGCATAGTCACGCTCCGCGACCGCGGCCAGAACCTCGAGATCCGAAACTTTTTTCCACAGTGCATACGCACGGGCGCGAATCGGGTTGACGGTCCCTGTAGGCGGAGCATTCCAATCAAGGACCGCACCAGAGCCGTTCAGATCGAGGTCGGCAGCAGAGGCAACCCCGTTGCCGTCGATATCCTCGCCGCCATAGTAGGTCGTCGTCATGCCTCCGACCGTCGCGGTGAGCTGGGGATAATACCCCATGATTTCCGCGCGCGTGCGCCAGAGGTTCGCCTTTTCCTGTTCGAGGAGGTGACGATACTCGAGCTTGGCCAGGGCCAGACGGAGCCCGGCGCCCTGTGGAACATTTTTCGGATCGTCCAGCGAACCGAGCGAAGCGGGCAACGTCGAATACACCAGCTTGTTGTTGTCGTCATTCACGGCATCAGACGGGTTGGCCGTGTTGATCGTCCCATCAGCACCCGGCGTGGTCGCCCACCCAATCGCCACATCCGCGAGCCACTGCTTGCGATTTTTCAATTTAGTCCGAACTTCTTCCTGTGCCGCGCGCTCCTCCGGCGTCAGGTCTTGCTTGTAGAGGATCGCTTCGACCGCGATGATGCCGGCGCTGACTTCATCGAGCTGACGCTGATACGCCGCGATTTCGTCCTTCACCGACTCAATGCGCAAGTCGAGCGTCTTGAGGTTGTTCTCGACCACATAATAGGTATACCAGACCGACTCGACGCCAAACTGGTAAGTCGATGTTCCCGTCACGCCGTTCGTATAAAGAGCCCCGGCGGTTCCTGTGACGGGGATGCCCACCATATTCCCCGTGGGCATCGTCGAGAACATCCCGTCGGCCCCGATGGAGTACACGACCCCGCTGAAGCCCTCGAAGTGCGCCTGTGCCTCGGCCCAGGACGCAAGGTTCGAATCAAAATTGGTATCGATCAAAAGGGCGCCGCCGGTTCCTTTGAACGAACCCGAATCGGTAATTCTCGAAGCCCCCACTTGCACCAGGCCATAATCGGTATCCGTCACGGTCCAGGAGCTGAAGCCGTTCATCTCCTGGATCAGCTCCTTCAGTTTGCTCGCGGCCCCGGAAGCCGTGACCAGGGTGTTTCCGTCATCGAACGTATACAGGGTGCCGTCCGCTCCGGGAGTCTGGACGCCGAGCACCTGGTCAAGCCAGGCATTGCGGCGCTCTAGAGCGGATTTCAGCAGGTCTTGGGCAGCCGAATTCAGCGGATCGTCGATCTTGTTGATCTCGGCGACAAGCCAGGTTTCCCGCTGTTGGAGTGCCACGTACGCCGCTTCGACCGTTCTCAATATTTCGACCTGGTTGAGCAGGTTCTGCTTGGCGGCCTCGGTGAGCGGATCGGTCGGCCCGTGGATCAGTTCGGTCTTGTTGCCATCCTGGTCCGCGTCCAAGGCATCGACGGCCGTACTGAGGGAAAGATATTGCTTATAGGCTCTCGTCACTTCGAGAAGCTGGAGATCGTATTCGCCGAGGTCGAGCTTGTTGTTGGGAGCCTGGGAACCTCGCTGCCGGTCAACCCACTCCCCTCCGGTATTCGTCGACGGCTCATACTCGTCGGCATCCACCATGCCGTTTTTATTCGCGTCGTTCCACTCCGCGAGCCACGGCGAATCCGGGGAACCGTTTCCGTCGTGATCCACGAATTGCTGGCCGTCGTTGTTGTAATCGATCCACTCCGCGTACTCCTGCGGGAGTTCGCTCGTCCCGTTGTCGTTCCGGTCGATCTCATCGAGGATGCCGTTCCCGTTCCAGTCGTAAAGCTCGGGCGTATCCGCGACGCCGTTATGATTCGTGTCGTAGAAGCTCTTCGGCCGAATGAGCTGGTCCCCGTCCAAGTCGTTCCAAATCGTGATGTTTTGTCCCGGTGCCATCGCCACGGTGATTTCCGAGATTTCCTTCGACTTCTTGAGCGGTAGGAGCTGGTCCCTCAAAATCTTGAGCTCCCGCTCGAGGGAGATTTTGCGCATGGTCAAATCGTGTTCGCTGTAGCGCTCGATATCGCTCTCGTCCAGGACCCCCGAGCGGTCGTCTGCGATCCGGCTCAGCTCGAGCATACCGCCGAAGATGCGGTCGCCCGTAATGTTGACGTGGACCTGATACTCCTTGGCCGGCGTATACAGAGGTGGAGGCGGCGGCGGCAGCTTGACCGTAATATCGGCCCCTGTGGACAGAATTTGCGATCCCAAAAGAGCCGACGCGCAAGGCGAGGCGGACGGCGTGCAGTAGTCATGGGTCGCAACGACCGAGGTGCCGAATTTATCCTTCATCCACTTCACCTGCTTGAGATAGAACTGGCCCTTCGTCCGGTCAAACTCGACCGTCGCCTCTCCCACAAAGGGGCCGCCGTCGGCCGTACTGCCGTAAGTCCCGGGCAGGCGGATGACCACCGGCGGCACCGCGGGAGGCGGAGTCACGGTCACGATAGGAACCGGAGGATAAAGAACCGAAGTCGCGGATTTGTCTTCCGTTCCTCCGATTTCGTAGAGGAACTGCTCCCACCGGTCCCGGAGATCATTTGCGCGGTTGGCGTTCTCAACGTCCTCACGAGTGATCGCCCCGTACGCCTGCTTGGCTGAAGCGGTCATCTCCTCGAGGAAAGCGAGCGAGCGGCGCTCGAAGCGCTCTTGAATGGCCTCAATGCCGTTCGTGACAAGGTTCGCCTCGAGATTGGTCCGCGTGACGATGCTCATGGCCTGCTGGTAATTGGACGCGTAACGGTTTTGGACGATCACCGCCTCTCGCATGTCGAGCTCCTCTTCGGTGCGCTGGCGGGCCATCACTTCCGCGGCAGTCTGTTCCGCCCTGAATTCTCGGAATTCGCCCGCGATGTCCAAGACCGCCACCTGGAGCGACTCGATCCTCTCGCGCAGCTGAAGGACGTAATCCTTCATCTCGTTATGCTCCTCCACAATGGCCAGATAATTCGGAAGGATGTGATTATCGATCGTCTCCTGCAGCTTTTCGGCGGCCTTTTGCCACCGCTCGATGTAATCATAAAAGTTGTTTTTGGCGGTGTTGGCGGTGCTTTGAGCGGTCTCGGCGGCGGTCTCGGCGGTGTTCAACTTTGCCGCGTCGTCCTCCCCGCCCTCGCGCATGGACTCATACGCCTTCCAGGCCGCCTGAGCCGCAAGCTCGGCCGTCTTCCACGCGCTCCGTAAAACTTCCTTGGTGGCGTCTTTGGAGCCGAGCGCCTTGGCCAGGATGAACTGTCGGTAAGCGCCGTCTCTCTGCTCTGCGGCGTCCTGGTAGAGGGCCTCGGCGCTGTCGAGGTATTTGGTCAGCTTGTCGACGCCCGCCTGCTGCCAGGCCGGCAAGGCCGCCCCCTGCTTGCCGAGCCGCGACTCCTGCTCGGCGGTTTTGGCCGTGTTATAAGCCGTGACCGAGTACTGAAGAGCCATCTTGGCCGCCGCCACATCGGTCTTTAGCTTGGCGATGACTTCCGAGATGCCGAACTTTGCCGGGTCCGGATCGACGAGGCGCTTGGCGAGCTCTTCTTTGCCGTACCAGTAAATGCCCGTATAAAATTCGCGATCGGTCTTCCACTTGGTCACGACTTTCTCGACGTCCAGCTTGCCGTTGCCGTTCAGGTCCCAGAACTCGCCCGCACAGGCCGCGTTGGTCGGCGCGCACGAGGGATCAATCAGCTCGTAAAAGTCGACGAGCTTGTTATTGTTGGCATCATCCCATTCCATGGCAAAGTCATCGTCATCCGTCCCCATATTACCGTCCCCACCCGGCCCGAAAGCGATCGGCTCTAGATCGAATTTCCCGTTTCGGTTGAGATCGACCCAGCTTTTCGGACGGACCTTGCCGTCGCCGTCCTTGTCGACCCATTCATTCGTGGGCGTGCCTTCGAAATACGCGTGCTCGATCGTGTCCTTTTTGTCCGAGTACATCATGCCCACGCACGTGCCGGGCGAAGCCGCGCACGAGGCGAGGCCTGCGGGGGCGCTCGTCAGGGCGCCCTGCACGAGCCCGATCATGCCGTGGTCGTGCGTCACGTAAAGCACAGCCTTCTCGCGGTTAGGGTCGCTCGCGCCGCCGGGGAAAGTCAGGCCGATCTTGAGCTGATAGGGCGGGCGGCCGTCGTCGTTGGGCTGAGGGATCGTCACGATGGTTTCATTCGTGACGATCAGCGGTGCCGGCTCCTTGAACTCGATCACGTTCTTGTTGTACGTGATGTTATACTGGATGATCCCTTTTCCTTTAGCCCTGTTGCCGGCCTCTTCGATCCTCCCGAGCTGAATCAAGCTCAGGATCTCCTTGACGTCGTTGATTTCCTTTGTCGCAGCGTCCTTAACGTCCTGAGTCGATGCCGCATTCTTCTGATTGTTCAACGCATCGAGCCTTTTGCTCACGAGATCCGTCAGGATCTGCTTCTGTGCGTTCGGAATCACATAGGGCAGAGCGATAGCATAAATCTGGAACCGCGTCCTGTCGGCGTTCCAGGAGCCGTCGATGACGATTTCATTCCCCTCAAAAGTCATTTCGCCCGTCACATTGGAAATCGGGGTCGCATAGTTGTAAACGTGTTTCCATTCCGGGGCAGGCACCTGCGTCTTCAAAATGTCAGGCGTCAGGGCCTCCCAAGGCTCGAGGCTTCCGTTTTGATTTCCTTTATAATCGACTCCGGTCAAGCGATCCGCAAATTGAGAGATATCGCCCATCACCGACATCGGAACCTTGAACTGGATGCGGTTGACCGTGCCCGCATATTGGTTCGTAGCCGTTTTCAGGTAGACCATCTTCTGGTCATCCAACTGGACAATGTAAGTGACTCCGTCCGCAAGTGTCACCGTCCCCCCCTCCCCTCCCGAAGAGGTGAATGAAGTCGCGGCGTTCGCCATCGAAGTGAATTTGTATTCAATCCCCACTTTTTCGACCCGGTAGTATTGTGGAGTGCAAACCGAAGCCGGAGCCGGAGTGCAGGAATCCGGCGCTTTGAGCATGCTCCCGCGGTAGATCGTCGTCGTAAACGACTCTGCCGTCGCCCCCGTCTGATTGAGCGCCGTAAATGACTCGCTCAACATCGGATCCCACACTTTTATCTCTCCGCTCAGGCGGTTCCAGGTCACGTTGTAAGTGACGCCACCGACCGCAAGCGTGGTCAGGGATGTCGGCGGAGCGCTCGTGGTGGTCGTAAAGGTGCAGGTCGTGACCGCCGGATTGCAGTTATCTCTGGTGAAGTTCAGCTCTGTGCCGGACGGGTGAACGCCGATCCTATAATTGGTCTGGGCGAGCTTGACCGTCTTGATGCTGACGCCGCCGATCGCGCGGATGAGCTCTTCGAGCTTCCGGTTCGCCGAAGACCCGAGCTCCAGATCCATACTGCCGAGATAATCCAGGAACCCTTTGAGGTCGAGAGTCGTCCGGTCCACGCTGAAGCCGACGACTTTCGAGTAGGTCAGCTCAAGGTGGCCGCCCGCCATCGCCTTGACCGTGTACGTGATGTTGTTGATGGTTACGACGTGCAGGGCGTCATTGCCGCTCCCAATGTACAAGCTGTCAACGTAATCGGTCGCAGGGTTGGCCCCTGTGCGGATGAAGCGATAAAGCTGGCGACCCTCGCCGTCGCGGTACGGAATCTGTATCGGGGGGGGAGGGGGGGGGCCGCCGGCAACCGGCTCATCCTTGATGCTATGCTTAACATTGTATTCAAAACCGTCCTTGAGCGTGATGAGCATGTTGTTTTCGTTGTACCGGTCGATCATATCGGTCTTGAACTCGTCCTGAGGTTTTCCGACTGTGCAGGCCGGGGGCCCCGCGGCACTCACGCACATGTATTGCCCATCACCGTTTTTATCAATCCATGCCGGGAACATCTCCCAGCTGAGAGCGCCTGCGGGAATCCGGAAAAAGCTGAAATCAATATTTTCGAGCGGCTTCACGCCGGCGGGCAGCAGGATATCGTCCTTCGTCCCCCAGATCTTATCCGCACCCGCGGCACTGTCCCCGGCAGCATTCCTCTCGACGGCTTGGAGGAAATCGTCCCCTCCGCCGGTCACTCCGTCCGGTCCCGGGTTCATCCAGGTATACCCGACATACTGCCCGTCGGGGCGCATCCGGTAGCGGCGCTGGGGTGTCCCGCCGACCTGCGGGATAAAGGAGTCTGCATCCCAAATTTTGTCCATGAGCCAGTTGGCCATCTCGGTGATGGCACCCTTTGTGCCGCGCGAAGCCAGAGAGGGGTCGTAGCTCGTCAGGTCCTCGTAATTACCGGTGAGCAGGATGAGCTTGTCCCGGGTCTGCTGAAGCTGGGCCAAAAGCTCCTGCGCGAGGCGGATCCGTTCGTCATTGCGTTCGACTTCCATTTGGTTGATTTCGAGCCGGCGCTCGTAGGCCGCAAGCTCCGCCGAAAGCATCTCCAACTCGGCCTTTTTCGTATCCATGTCCAGCTGCGCCTGAACCATGCTGTAATACGTGCCTCCGGTCAAAACGCCTTCGGCGTTGTACGTTTTCCAGTTGTTCATCGCGAGCTTCAAATCAGCGGCGGCCGCGCTGAGAGCCGTGTAGGCCTGGTTATTCTCATCATGCATCTTTTGCAGGACCATACGGCGGATCGAGATCAGCTCGTCGTAGTCTTCCCGATCAAGGTTTCCGAGTTCCTCTCCGGTCATGTCGAAATAACGCTTGAGGCTGTCAGAGCCGGCATCCCCCGAATCTCCGTAAGCGCGCAGGATGTCCGCGAGAAGCTGGGCGGACATGTACCCGATGTCGGCGGGCATGTTGATCGACATCGCGTCGATCGCCTTGGTCAGATCGAGGATGTCGGTGACGTCCAGCACGAAATTCTGGGAAGGAAGAAGATCCACGAGGGATCCCTCCGGCCCCGTCACTTTTTCATTCGCTTCCCGGATCGTGACCGTCGTTTTCGCAAGCGGCGATTTTCCGTCGACTTTAATCGCGCCCGTCGAGGCGTCAAAAGTCACAGTGTGAGTCACCCCGTCAATCACCAGACTGGTCCTGCCTCCGGTCGTGTCATAATAAAGTGATGGATCATCTGTGCGGATAAATCTCAGCTCGGCGCCGATCGGAACAAACGTGTACATGTGGTCGTCGATGGCGCCTGTCCCGGGCTGGCTGACGACAACCGAGCCGCCCGTATCCATGGGCAGCAGCCCGTCGATGTAAAGCTCCTGTTTAGCGGCATTCCACGAAACGGTGTGGACGACGCCGTCAATCAGAAGCTGCGTGGCGGTTCCGGTGGTCAGATAATAAGTTGAGGGATCATCGGTTTGCGTAAACTTCAGCTCATTCCCCGCGGGAGAATAGTTGTAAGTGTGGTCGCCGATCCGGACCGCCGTGAAGCTCATCGGCGGAGACATGGTGACTTCCCAGGCCCGGCCCTTCCAGCGGGCCAGTTCCTTGCGCAAGCCCTCGACAGAAGCCGCCCACGGATTGGTACCGCCCCAGGTCGTGGTTCGGCCGAAGTACTCTTTCTTGGCTTCCTCGTAGGCGGCCTTGACCTGGTCGAGGTTGTAGCTGTCGGTGACCATGTCAATCATCGAGACCGACCGAATCGTCAGGGAGCTGATTGCCGGAGTCGTCGCGGTGATCGACGCCGCGGGCGTTGAAACAAGCGTGACATCATACAAGCGGTCCTCGATCCGGACGCGGTGGATCTGAATCGGAGTCGTTGCCGGCGGCAGGGGCGCCCCGAGAACCATGTGAAAACTGCCGGCCTCGTACTTGCCGTCGACCGTTACGAACTTGACGATGTTCCGGCCATTGGCGTCCTTGGCCGCTTTGAGGTAGAAATTTTTTCCGTTGACCGTGATCTGCCCTTCATACCGGACGCCGCCGAGGACCGCCGGGGTCAGATTGCTGGGGGTATAACTGACATAATACTTATCTTCGACCATCGGCATGAACTGATAGGCGCGGTCACCGACCTCAAGCCACTTGTTCGTCCCCTCTTCTGAGCGGCGGAAGAAAGCCGTCTCGACATAGCCCGGCTGCTTGGCCGTCGCAACCTTATAAGTCGTGAGAATCTTGACCGTGGAATGCGCCGCATCCGGCGGGACCATGGGGTCATCGTTGATGTAAGTGATCCAGTTATAGGTCTTGCCGCCTTCGATCGTCCATGTCCCCGGCTGGCCGGGCCCCGGCGACGGCACATAGACCGGCGGCAGTCCCGTCTGCGTGTCGATGAGCACGGTCGCCGATCCGAGGTACTTGAGGCCATTCACCATCACATACTTCTGCTGGGTGTCCTTGAGGTTGTTGGCCGGCTCGAGGACGACGCTGCCGCTCGCAAGCAGGTTCACCGCTAGGTGCTTCGAGATCTCCTCGACGAGGCCGATCAGCAGTTTTTTGTTGGCCGTCAGCTCGCTCGCGTATTCCTGCTGCGCGAGAGGCTCGGAGCGGTAAACCAGGTCGAGCATCTGGTCGGTCACCGTGCGGACCTGCTGGGCAAACCCGACCGCCTTGGTCTTGTTGGTTTGCTCCTCCTCAGCGGCCTTCATCATCAGGTCGTAAATCGCTTCCTGGGCGCCCGGATCCGTCTCCGCCATGAGCTGCTCGCCGAGCAGTTCGCGCATCTTCTGCGCCGCCTCCACCGCATCCTGGTGCGCGAACGCCTTGAAATAGGCAATGATAATGCCCCCGAGGCCGGCGATCAGCTTCTGAACTTCGACGGCGTCATCGACCGAAGGCCTCATGAACTCCATCATCTCGATGATCCGCTGGTTGTCGGGATACCGGGTCGACAGGGCCTGGACTTTCGTGAACAGCTCGGAGATCCCGGCCATCTCGCGGTCCCTGTTGCCGTTCACGAGGTCGGAAAGCATCGAGGTGTAGGCCTCAGTCAGGGCCGTCATGTCGCCCTGCTCGCCGCGGCGCACCGCCGGGTCCTGGAGTACGGTGCGGAATTTCGTGAAGATGTCGACGTCCGCCAGGAGCTCGTTGACAACCTTGATCATCGCGCTCGAGGCGCCAAGGCTGTCCTGTACGACCTTCTCGATGTTGGCCTCCTCGGTCGTCTTCTCCCACATGGCCTCCAGTTCGTTCATCACAGCCGTCAGGGCCAGGCGGATCTTCTGCTCACCGTGGTCGGCCTCTCGGAAGGCGTCCTCGACTTTCTTGCGGGCGTCTTCGAGCGCGCTGTTGAGCTTGTTATTTCGCAGGAGGGCCTCTTTTTCCTGCGCGAGCACGGCCTTCTGGTCCCTCACCAGAAGATAGACGTGCTCCTGATCGAAGTGGCGGTCGTGGAACTCGAACTTCCGGAGAATATCGGAGCAAGTGACCTGGACTTCGGAGCGGAAATCGCTCTCGGAAATCTGGGCCGCCCGGACCTGGGTCGTGACGCGCGCACCGCCGGGCATGCCGACGACGCCGCTTTGGTACATGGCCAGCTGGAACTGCTTTCGCGAAATCTCCACGAGCTTCTGCTCATAAAGCGTTTGGGCCGCGTCAAAAGCGTTGCGGTGCCCAAGGATCGTTGGATGAGCCATCGGCGTAGGATCGCCCGGATCGCCGGGGATCGCCGCCGTCACGATCGCTTCCGCCGCCGCGATGTCGGCGACCAGGAGCTTGGCCTTCTCCTCGGTCTTGAGGACGGCGTGCCATGAATTGAGCAGATCGATCGCAAGCAAGATCTTCTCTGCGGTCTGACTGGTCAGTGAGGTGTACGCCGTGGCCTCCTCCGTGTGCTCGGGCATCGTCACGATGTCGGCGGCGCGCAGGGCATCGATTTGCAGCGCACGCGCCCTGTCATAGAGGGCTTGCCCGTCCGCCTGGCGGGCCTGCACATCGGCCAGGGCGAGCGTCTCGATGTCGTCGGTCCCCGGCCATGCCAGATAATCGGCGACAAGAGTCGAGATAACGGTGCCGAGAGGGTCGAGAATTCCGCTTTCGGCGGCGTCCCGGGTGGTGAGATTGGCATTCACGTTTTGATCAACGATCCCCTTCTCGAGAATGGCCCGCTCGTCATTGACGCGTATGCGCTGGTTCCAGATCGTCGCCTCAAGGGTGGTCGCGTCGAACCGGCCGGCCAGAGTCGCGCGGATGTCGTCGGAGACCTCGGAATAGCGCCGGCCGGCCTCGAGAATCAAGTCCTTCGCCTGCGCCGCCTTGGCGCGAATGCTGGCTTCGGCCGCGACCAGCGCCGCAAGTCTTCCGGCCACCGGAGTCATCAGCGCCGTCGTGGCTTCCTGATAGGACTGGAAGGCGAGGCCTTCGACCTGCATCATGAGGGCCTCCACGTCCCGGACGGCTTCTTTTTCGGCCTTGGCGTTCCGAATGCGGTGAAGATTCGTCTCCACCAGCTCCTGTTCGGACTGAATTTCGCGCCGCACGCTGTCGAGCTCCTCTTCGGTTTCCGGCGTCGCGAATTCCAGCCGCCGCTTGACCGAATTGACTTCCGCAAGAACCGCAAGATACCGGGCCTCGGCATCGGCCTCGAGGGCCGCCAGTTGAGTTGCGGCGTTCGCCGCGACGGGATCCGCCATCGCCGCGTAGAATTGGGCCTGCACGGCGGCCTCCAGGGCCTGGCGCTCGGAGCGCGCCGTCGCCAGGGACGTCGCAGACTCCGTCCGCTCGTTGGCGTCCTGCGTCCATTTCTCCTGCTCATAATTGTTCATCGCGATCAGATAATCGCTCGAAGCCGTGTGGTAGTCCTGAAATTCCTGGAGATCGTTGACATAATCCTCGTAGGAACCCGTCCCCGGAGTGGCCGCACTTCCGGTCACGCCGTAGAAATATTCCTCGAGGCGCTTCTGAGCGAGAGCTTTTTGGTCTTTGGCCCGGGCCATAACGATCAGGGCGTCGCCGATCATCCCGCTTTCGATTTCGAGCTTGAGACCGGACCCAAACGGGAAGTCGACAGTGTGACGCATCCCGGCCGCATACAGCGCATCGGTAGGCGCCAAAATCGTGCTGGTGTAGACGATCTCCGGAGGCCCGAGCGGCAGGAGATGTTCCAGGTCGACCTGGACGAATTTGAAGGTCGAGTCCGCAGTCGCTCTCACCTCGAACGCGACGTCGGGCTTGCCGTCAGGGACCGTGGTCGTATCGAGATAAACGATGACCTTACCCTCCTGGATCCGGGCCAGGATCATTTGTTCAGAAGTGACCATATCGTTGGTCAGGATGCTGTCGAGCCCGAGCGAGCTGTTCAGCTTATCGAAAGTCTCGTCGATGACGTCGTTGAAGGTCACCTGATAGGGATCAGTGGCCTTCGGAATGACCCACTGCCCCGACACGTTCTTCCACGGCCGCAGAACCATATCCTGAGAGACCCACATCGCCACGCCGGCCGCCGCGGAGGGCGCCTCGCGCAAATTGATGACCATTTGTTCGAGCTCGCCGCGGAGCACGTCGGAGAGCATCTGCGGCATAAGACGGGCGTTGACGGACAAGTCGTCGATCATGGTCGAGAAGTCCTTCATGTCGTTGCGCATCGCGGCGTCGAACACCGAGTTGTAGGTGGTCTCATACGCGGTCTTGCCCGTGAGCAATTGATCGTAGATCGAAGGATCCGTCGAGGCCGCCGGAATCGTAAAGGTCACCCCCGGAATTTTGTCGAGCTTGAGGTAGGTGATGTCTTCCATCGTCATGTCCTCCGGGTAAGCCGCAAAACCGGCAAGGGCCCGGGTCATTTTGTCAATGTTCAGGGCCCCCTGCTCGTCGGCCTTCGCCAGACGGATATTGAGGTCGAGGGCGCTGAAGTAACCGCCGGCCTCAGGCGGCGGCGTCGGAGAGGTCGCCCCGCTCCCGAGCTGGCCCCACCGCTCGTCGATATAATTCTCGTCGGAGGCGACCTCGACAAGAATTCTCTTGGACCATTTCGTGTAAAAATTGATGTAGTCGCTGTAGGTGCCCGACGCTTGCGCAGCCTGGAACTCGTCGTGGCACTGCGTCAGATAGGCCGAAGGATCGAGATAGTCCGTCAGCGCAGCCTTCATGTCCTCGCTGTCGATATCGTCGTCACCGTCGGAGTCCTCCAGCTTCCAAACCGAAAATTTCTCCTGATAATCGCCCATGGCGTCGATCACTTCCTGAATCCGGTCATACTCGGCATCTCCCGCCGCCAGTCCCGCATCCGCGAGTTTTTTGAGCTCCGCTTTAGCGGCCGCCAACAGCGCGTCGGTTTCGAGAGCCATTTTGCTCATCGCATCGGGATAGGCAAGCTCCACGCGCCGGAGCGCGAGCGCCTCGAACGCCTTCTCGACGGCCTCCTGCTCAGCGATCGCCGCGCGCGCCATCTGCCGGAGGGTCTTGACCATCGTGCCGAGGCCAAGCAGCTGGTCTTCATTCTCGCGGTAGAGTATCTTGGCGCTTTCCTCGGCTTCTCTCCGCTCATAGACGTCGTGGAGCGCGTCCTCGACCAGAGGATCATCCCACTCCTTGTCTTGCTCCAAAAGGCCATTCAAAACTTCTTCGGCCGCACGCCGGGCAAGCGTGGCGGCGTCCCAGTCCGCCCAGTGGTTCTCGGCTTCGGTCTTCGTCTCGTCGTAGTAGCGCGTATAAAGCTTCTCACGGGCGAGAAGCTCGAACGGCGACTCTTTCACGGAGCCGTCCGGCTTGTAAATGATCTGCGCGGCATTCGCCAGGAGGCGCGCTTTTTCGGCAATCGGCGTCACCTCAATGGTGAGATCGCGGTAGAGCTCGGTAGTTTCATCCGAAACCCCGGTATGCAAGTCGTCGAATTTCTGAATGGCGTCGGTTTCCGCGGCCAAGAGAGCGTCGTAGGCCCCCCGGTAGCTAGATTCCTCAGGACGGCGGACCAGCCAGGAAGCGTTCAGAACCGCGGTGTCGGCTTCCACGGCCGTCCGGTGGGTATTCAGGTTGCCCTCTTCCGCCGTATACGTGGCATAAGATGCCGAGAAATTCGGATAATCGGTATCGAATCCGGCGTAGGCGTTTTTCAGTTCGTTGACGCGCGGATCCAGGTTCGTCAAATCGGTGTCCTGCAACGGCTTACTCGCGTCCAGCTGATCAAACGCGTTTTTGGAATCGGTGTTCGCCGGATTGAGATTCGCGGCAGCTCCCTGGAGCGCGGAGTAGGCCGACTGGACAGAGGCCAAGTTCGACTGCAACGTCGCCTGGTCCGTAAGAATCTGAGCTTCCGAGGCCAGAAGTTCCGCCCGGGTATCGTTGAACGTCGTGAGGACATCGTTGAAGTCTTTCCTCAACGACGGAACCAGGTGGTCCATCGTCAGGAGGGCGTTCGCCTCGCTGTCAACATCATCGATGGCCGTCAGAAGGTCCGTCTGCGCGTTCAAGAAGGCATTGCGCTTGGAGTCATAGTCGGACCATCCGTACGCGGTAAAAGCGTTCAGTTCCGTTTCGTAGCCCTGCCGCGCGTTCTCGAGGGCGTCCTTGCTCTGATCCCAGGCAGGATAGGCGTTGGCACAGGCCGCGTAGGCCGTTTCATAGCTGGCGCGGGCGCTCACCATTTCGGAGTAGTCCAGATACATCTGGGCGAATGCGGTGTCCACAACATCCTTCGCGGCGGCAATAGTGGCGGGAACCGGAGGCGCCGCGGCAATCGCCGAGTCGTAGGCCGTTTTGGCGCTATCCAGAGCCGAGGAAGAGGCATGGAAGGCTTGATTGGCCGAGCGGAAAACCGCATAGGAGCTCTCGAGCGCGTCTTCGGCCGCCATCAGCGTCTCTGCACGGTCGAAATGGATGGCGTACGCCTCCTGATAACTGTTGTAGGCGTCCTGGACCTTCTGATACTCGGCGCGGATCGCATCAGACGCTTCCTGATAGTCGGCGCGAGCCGGAATCAGTGTCGCCAGCGCGTTTTCGGCGGCCGTGATCGCATTCGTAAGCCCGGTCGTATTGACGATCGTCAGCTGGTCCCTGCCCTCGTACGTGTCCGTGACGAGCTGCTCCGCGAGATCGATCAGCGGGTCCAAAAGGGCCGTCGTTTCGACCGTCGACGCCTGGTGCTGAATGAGCGACATCCGCGAAGCAAACGTTCCAAGCTTGACCGGCAGGACCTCGGGGTCCATGGCTCTCAGCACGTCTTCGTCAAGGGAGTAAAAGAACCGGTAGAGATCGTTCGCCACGGGATCCTCGCCCGCCCGGACGGGCTGCGGCCGCTCCGGCATGACCTCGCCGTCGTATTGATTCACGATGATCTGGTCCACCTCGCCCATGAGCGACTGCTGCTGGCCGATGTTGCCGGTCACTTCCGCCACGTCGGCGGCGTCGACCTTGCCGTCGCCGTTCACGTCCCGGGAATAACGCAGGTATTGTTCGTACTTACCCTTGTCTGTCTCGGTCACATCGCCGTCCCCATCGAGGTCCGCCTTGGCCAGAGTTCCCGGGTCCACAAGCGTCATCATCCCCAGAAGAGGAAAGGCCTTGAGCCACAACTGCTTGTCGAGAAGGTCCTTTCTGCCGTCCAGATTAATGTCGATCATTCCGGCAACGGCGGCCATCAGGGAGGTAATATCGTCAACATTGATTTTCCTATCGCGGTTGATGTCGGCCAATTCGAGCGCGTGAGGCCCGAGCTGGGTCATCAAGTTCAGCTTGTTGACGCGGACTTGGATCACGCGCTTGAGCTCTTCGGCGCGCGTGCGTATCTCCATGGCATCCGCGAGGTTGTTCTGGATCGGCCGGTCTCCAGGGAACTGGTCTTCGGCCAGATGCGCCCGGATCGAGGTGAGCTCGACGTCCATCGCGGCAAGCTGCGCCGTGACAATGGCCTGCTGGGCGGTAATCGTGGCTGCGTCGGCACTGAGCCTCGTCAGGGTGTCGGCGCGCTGGATCAGGCTCATCGCCGAATCAATGCGGTTCAAGGAGGTCCGCGACTCGTCTTCGGCGACCCTCATCGCATCGAGCCAGGTCACCGCTGCCGCGTGGGCGGTATCGTCCGTATCCACGGCTTCGGTCGCCGCGTTCAGCCATTTTTCGATCAGGATGTCCTCGGGCTGCTGTGCGTGCAAGCTCGCCAGAATCTGCTTTTGGTCGCGCAAGGTTGTCCGGCGAGTCTCGAGCGAAGCCAGCATGACGGTGCCGACGGCGTAGGAAGACGCCGCGCGAACGTTCGTGTACCCTTCGCCGAGCGTCATGCGTAAAGGCATCGCCAGGTTATAGGCCACGTTGCCCGTGTTTTCGGCCTGCCTCATCTCATAGGCATGTTGGAAGGCGGCCGCGTGCAAGGGCGTTATGACCGCCAGCATATTGTCAATATCCGCGTGAGCCGCGTCCAGTTCGGCATTGCCGGGATAATCCGCCTGCCGGTCCTCGATGAGGTGGAGGGCATTCTCCATAAAGGTTTTGGCGCCGGCAAGAATGGAAGTATTCCGCGACGCTTGATCGGCGGTCCGTGCGTGCATGGCCGACTGATGCGCGATGATCGACATGTCGCGCTGCCTCTCGGAACGCAGCAGCAGGTTCGTCCCGTTGTCTTCGGCGGCTTTGCGGAAAAGATGCTCGGACCCCATCTCGGCGATCTGGCGCCACGCCTCCGTCATCAAGCGCTTCGCCTCGAGCGCGTTCTCGCGCAATTGTTTCGCGGTGGTGCCCGAGGGGCCGCCGCATCCGCCCACGCAATAGGCGGCCTTTTCGTTGTAATGATCGGCCGAAACCGTCAAGAGTGAGGCCAGCTGCTGATAAGCGGGCTTGAACGCCGCTTCGGCCGCATCGATCAGGGCGCGTACGCCGGCAGCGGTCACCGACGGGTCATCCGCCGCTGCCGCAAGGCTGTCTACGAGGGAGCACGCCGCAGTGACCGAAGCCAGCCCCGCAGCTCCCTTGTCATTGAGGATCCCTGCCGCATCGAGAACCTGCTGGATCGGGAGGGTCGCGCGAGCGATCTTCGCAAGCGCTCCGCCGCTGATTCCGGCGCTGACGCCGGCTGAAGAGGACGAGTAAACCGTGGTGCGGCCACCGGCCACAATGCCCATAAGCGTCCCGGCGGCGCGGAAGACGACCGGAGCCTCTTCTCCCTGATTATACCGGTCAACGGCCGCGATGAATGAATTCAGGAGCGTCCGAACCTCTGTCGACGAAGCCTCCGGATCAATGGCGCCGTTGAGAACATCCGCCAGATAATTAAAATCGTGGATCTCGCCCTGGACGCCATTTTGGTTGAACGCGAAAACGCCCCGTGAAATCACCAGGTATTCCACCGCGGTCCCCGCAGCGTCATGGTCCTCGCCGCTCGGCCCTTCCGGCTGTCCTGCGGGGTGCGTGTGCGCCAGAAGCTGCGCTTCCGCCGCCAGCATGTCGGCGGCCAGGGGGTTGACGCGGATTTCTCCGTGACTGCCGCTCGTGAAAAGCACCAGTTTGCCGCGAATGACGGCAAGGCCGATTTCCACGTCGAGCGAAGCGAGGGCTTTGAGATCCTCGGCCGAAATCGACTTCAAGACCATCGCAGAGGCGTAATCCTCTGAAATTTCGTACACGGCCTCTTCGACTTCAAATTCGTTGTAATCCCCCAGCCCAAAGCGCGAGGCCGGAATACCCGACTGCGCCCGGGTCTGGCGGTGATAGACCGCTGCCGAAAAGTCTTTCGCGGCCTCGAGCGTGGCGCGCATCAAAAGCTGGGACATGATTATTTGCGCGATGGAAACCGCCGTCGCATCGGCCGCCGTTTCCGCTTTTCCTCCCACTATTTCCAGATAGGCCGACAGCCCCGGCATCCCGGCCTTCGCTTCAGAAAGACCGGAGTCGGAGCGGACCAACCCCTCGTAGCGTTCCATCGCCGATTCATACCGGCCGCGGGCCTCTGTCAGAATGAGTTCGACCCCGGATTTAGCCGCAGCCAAGGCAGAAGGAACGGTCCCTGTAACCCCGGCCACCTCCGCGGCAAGGGCACCGGCCATGGACTGGATCCTCAAGAGTGCGCCGTCGATACGGTCCAGAAGCGCCGACCCTGCGCGGACATCCTGGGTCCGCTCGAGCGCCTCGCGGGCAGCGCGGATGACGGCAACTTCAGCTTCGGCCTTGGTCACCATCGCCGCCGGGTCCTGGCGAAGCCGCAGCACGTCCGCGCGGGCGCGGGATTCATCGATGAGATTGCTCGCCGATTTTTCCGCAACTTTCGTCTTCAGCGCGGCGGTCTCGAGCTCGCCGGCCAGAGCGGTGTTCTCCGTGCGAATGGCCAGGTTGCCGGTCATGCGGTTGACGCTCTCCAATTGAGCGACCAAAAAGGCCTGCGCGTCGATCCAGGCATCCGCCAGGGCCAGATTTCCTGACGCAATCACCGGGTTCATGCGCTCACGGGCGTTATTCAGCTGCTGGGTCCTGCGGCCCGCCTCGGCGACCGCGTAAGAGCCTTCACTTTCGAGAATTCTTTGTTCGTCCCGGAGACTCCGCACCTGATCCGCTGCCGCCGCAGACGCCACAGACGCCTCACGCGCCTTGCGGGATTGGTCGGCAAGCACCCAATTGGCCGGAGCCTCTTTGGAGGCCGTGTACAAGGTCCAGGCCTTTTGGCGAATGCTGTCGGCCACTCGAGCCGCCAAACGTTCGTGAATTCCGGAGGCCGACGGGACCGTTGCCGCCTCAGCGGCCAACAAGTTCATCACCCCCGTCACAATGTCCTTGAGGGAGGAGTCGTTCAAGGCTTGCTCAGGATCAAACGGCGAATAGGGCTGGCTGAAACGTCCGATTAAAGCAGTGTTGAGGAGATTCAGCCGCGCCTGAATCGTCACAAGCTTTTCGTCCACGGCAGAAAGATGCGCCGCTGTCTCGGTGTCCGATCCGTTCACCTGGGACGTCGCTTGCGACCTTCTCGCCGCCAGGTCGACGAGGATCTGCTCTGCCATCTGGTACAAATAAGCAGCCCGATCACGTACCCCATAATCGATGCCGTAGTAGCCCTCTTCCGCGGCAGGGGTCATGTCGTCAAGGGCTTCCTGAATCCAAGCGACTTCGGCCTCCGCCTCACCTGCCGCCGCTTCGAGAGATCCGGCCTTGGTCTCGACGAGAGTGCGGGTCCACACCATTGCGGCCGACTGGGCATAAAGCGTCGAAAGCCGCTCATAGGCTTGGTCGGCGGCCGCGGAGTTTGAAAGAGCCACAGTGCTCGCATGGGTGCCGGTCGCGAACGCCCGTGCCTTGACTGCCGTCTCAAAAGCCTCGCGCGCGTAGCTGCGGGCCATTTCCTCATAGAGCGCCGCCTCGTCTGCGGTCGCGGCGGCAGAGGCTTGCGTCAGCGCCCACTGGATCCTCTGCTCGAGCTTCAAAACGCTATCCTTATAGGAAGCTCCGTTCGTCAGAACAGCCATCCGGTCAAGGACGAGAGCCTGAGTCTCATCCGCATCGGTGCGAATTGCGGCGGCGGACGACGCAACTGCCGTCGCAAGCCCCGCAAAAGCGGGTTCGCCGGCATGCGCCTGCGCGAGGACCCGTACCCGGGCGGCCAGTCCTTCGGCTTCCAGGTCAAACGTCCGGAGCAGTTCCGCATGGGACCGCAGCTCATTTTCATTGACCGCTCCGTCAAAAGCAGCCCGCACTTCCTCGGATCCGGTGTGGAGATTTTCGACCGCGGCGGCCAGGGCTTCCATTTCGCGCAAATGGGCAAACCCGCGAATTTCCTCAGTCAGCGCCGTCGCGCGGTCGAGAGACTCCGTCAAATGGGCTGCCAAAGTTTCCGCCGCAGGATCTTCTGCCGCCAAGTCGGCCCCGAGAGTCCGGACCATGTCCACGACCGCCAGGCGGTCGAGCGCCATTTCGAGGGCGAGCTGTGCCACTTGAGGATGCGTCGTCGCGGCGGCATCTTTGCGTAATTCCGCAATCACCGCGAAAGCGCTGGCAGCCGCGGATTCGAGGACGGTTGCGTCGAGGTCCGCCCAGCCCCGGTAAAGATTGCGCAGCACGGACGCTGACGCGGTTTTCATTTCCTCCACCGAGGCAATCGCGTCATCGACGCGGCGGATGAATGCGTCGGAGCCCGTCAAGCCGGAGCTCATGCCCACCATCGCGCGAAGGTCTTCGGTCATGCGGCTGCGGATATCCTCGAGCAGCGCCGCGGCGGCTTCGAAGTCCTCCGCGGTGCCCAAGGTCGGAAGGTTGGCGTCCAAAGTTGCGAGAGTTTCCCGAAGCTGGGCAAGATCACGCTCGAGCGATTGCGCCTTGCTCTCCAATCCTCCGGCGTCCCTCCCGGCATTCATAATTTGCGCATAAGCCGACTCGACGGCTTTGAAGCCGTTTCCGAGCTGCTTTATCTTGGCTCCGAGCGCATCCGTCAGCGGCTGGTCCCCGAGCGCTTCGAGGACATCGCCATAGATATCGACGGCTTCCTGCCGCATGGCAAGAATCTGCGTCGAAGCAATCTCCAACATGTCCGCGGAAAGCGACTCCTCCGTGGATGAGGCAAGGTCCAGGGCCTCGGTCTTCAGCGCTTCCATCCGAGCGATGTTTTCATCGAGAATCGTCCCGGCCTCCTGATAGCTGTTCAAGATGGCAAGTGCCGCGGAACGCGACTCTTGAAGCACAGACCCCGCGAATTCCACGAGGCTCCGGTTATTGCCCCACAGCTCTTCGCTATGCGCCGCCGCAAGCGTGTTCAGAGACTGCATTCTCCCGTCGAGGGCAGCCCAGAGAGGTTCCAGCGACTCGAGCTCTTCGCGACTGAGCCCGCTTTCATAGACGCCAAGCAGGGCCCTGGAAAGCGCTTCGATTCCCCGCGCATTGACCCCGAGAGATTCCCCATCGGTTTCAAGCGCCATGGCCTCGTCAATGCCCGCATCCGCGGCCGCAGCCCTCACGACCGCCTCGTGAACCGTAGCAGACACCTCCGTCATCAAGTTTCGGACGGCCGTGTTGGCCGGAGTTTGCCCGAGCTTGGCCAAGACGCCGAGGGCGGCATCTTCGAGCACCCGCACACTCTCGCGCATCCATTGAGCGCGAGCGAGCATGGCCGCTTGAGAAGCTCCCGGAAGAGCGGCGATGATCGAGCTAAAAATTTCGGCTGAAGACACTTTCGCCGCCGCGTCCGCGGCCGCCTTGGCCTGCGTTTCCAAAAGTACGGTCAAAGTCTGCGCTTCCTGAAGCACTCCCTCGAGGATCGTCGCGTAGGCCTCGGCCATATCCGCCTGTTCCCGGAGCGAAGCATCGGATTGTGCTGCTTGCCCCACAAGGAAGGCCGAATGGGACGCCGCGGCCGATGCCGCGGCAATCAAGAATTCGCTCACCCGGGCCTGTTCAGGATCCCGGAGAGCGCGTAGGCGGTTGAGTTCCTCGGAAGCCTCCCCTGTTAATTCCGAGGACCGCTGAGCCAAGCCGGAAATGGGCCGGCCTGCAAGCACGAGAGCGGCCCTTTCTCCGATGAAGCCCTCATGGGCAAGCGCAAGTCCCGCTTTCTCGGTAAGGCCCGCGGCCGCAGACACAAGACCGACCCGGGACGGATTCTCGCGCGACACCGCACGCACGGTTTCGTCATGAAGGGCCAACTCAGAAGCAAGGCGGCCCATCAGGGAGCGAAGGCCATCAAGCACGTCCCTGTTCTCCGCTTGAGAGCTCCAGGTCAGGATGCGGGCGCTCATCTGCTCCATCCCTTCGGCTTCCTGGCGGCTGAACCAACCGTCGGTGGCCAGTGTCAATTTTTCGAGAACAGCACGCAACGCCGTTCCGAGGACCTCTTGCTGAGCCGTCTCCAGAGAACCCGTCACACGTGCAGCAAACGCTTCGAGGCCGCTCAAAATCCTCCAAGCCCCGTCCAATTGTGCGCGATCAGCGGGCGTCATGGCCTGCGCCGCCGATTGCACCCGCTGCATCAAGCCGATATAGGCCGCAAGCTGCTCCTCCCGGCTTTCGGCCGCGTTCGGATTGACGCCGCTAGACTGCATCCGCGCAGTCACAGCGCTCGCCGCAGACGTCATCGACGCCAGGCGGTCCTGGACAGCCCGCATGTTCCGGTACAAAGTCATGTCCTCCGGCGACAAAGCATGTGCGGCCTCGAGCTTGGCCCCCAAAGATGCGATGCGCAATCTCTCGGCTTCGATCCAGCGCCCGATCGCACGAAGGACCCCGGCGTCCTGCCCTTCAGCCAAAGCGATCGTCTTGAGCAGTAGCACCGAATCGTCCGCGTTTTGCGCGTCCGCTGCGGCCTGCTTGCCCTTTTCGAGCACGGCCTCTCGGACCGAGACCGCTTCGACAATCCGCGCGTAAGCGGCTTGATTATCCGCCGACAACGCCGCAAGGCGGGAGTCGGCGTTCGGCCAAAAGGCCGCTTGAGCGCTTTGGGCCCGGGCCGCACTCAAGAGCGACGACGATTGGAGCGAGACGGAGAGCAGCTTGCCCGCGGCATCGGAAAGTCGCGATAGGACGGCAACGGACGTTTCCTCGGCCATCGCGCCTTCAATTTCCGAAAGGATCGTTCCGGTCTGCTGCGCGGAGGCAATCGCATCGGACGCTTTCAGAGCGGCCACCGCAATGCGCCTCGCCTCTTCGGCCAACGCATTGGCCGACGTCAGGTCCTCATGGGCCCGGGCCTCCGCCGCCTCAAAAAGCGAGTCCCACGCGTAGCCTGCCGTTTGTGACCTCACCGACTCTTCCATCGCAGCCATTCCGGACAACTGGGACTCAACCATGCGAAGCCAGAGGTCCACGCGAGCGGATTCGGTCTCCGATGACATCCGCGCAAGCAGAGTCTCGAGCGACGTCTTGGCCGCATGAATTCGGTCCGCCTCGGCGCGCGCCGCCACGAGCCGCTCGTTGTCCATGTCGATCGCGATCCGGTCGCGGCCGGCCCACATTTCCAGCGATTGCAGGCGCTCGGCAGCGGCTTGAATCTGCGCGGAAGCGGAAGTCTTCTGAGCATTGAGCTTGAGATAATCGGCGGCAAGCGGTGACTCGACCGAAGCCGAGTAGATGGCAAGCTCGATCTCGGTCATCTCCGACAACCGGGCGGCAATCGACGTGCGCGCGTCCTCGAACGCGTCGGCGAGACGGATCGAGTCGCGCGAGCGGTAGAGAGAGGCCATGAGCGATGCGGCGTCCAAGCCCGAGGCCGCCAAATCCACCTTCAACAACGTCAGCGGATTTTCTCTCCAGATGCCGGCGAGAGATGCGTCTTGGTCCGCCACGAGCTTCGCAAGCGCTTCGCCCGCCCATTCGGCCCGGTTTTGCTGCGTGACCGCGAGCGCGGTCATCGCCGCCGCTTTCTCCTCGTCGCTAGGCGTCCGTCCCGCCACAGCCTGGTAGAACGTCTCGACGAACGTTAGGGCATCCATCGCGCCCGCCTTCGAGCCGTCGACAAACGCGGCGCGCCAAATGATTTCCTTCAGGTCAAAGCCCCGCGCGACGGCGTCAAAATAGCTGTTCCATTGTGTCTCCGAGAAATCCTCAGGTCGGAAGGCCGCAATCACGCGGCTCATCAAACGCCCGGCGGACAGGGCCGTCGCCAGCACAGCCGCCAGCGCGGCCGCCAGATGGGCGCCCGCCGTAAGGACTTCAAGATCTTGCGTCACCGAGGCTCCGGTGCTTGCGATCAGCTCGCGCTTAAGCGACGTCTGATGGATGAGCGCCAGAGTCGCGCGAATGGTTTCCACCCCCGCGGCCGATTCCGCAAGGGCCTGCCGGAGATTCCGGTTATAAGGACAATCTGCAGCGAGGGCCGCAATTTCGATCTGCCGGGCCTCCAGGGCATCCGCCAGAGCCGCATATTCGTCGGCCAGACCAACCGCCGCTTCCGCGGTTCCCAATTCTTCAGCTCGAGCAGCCAGGAGGCGGCCCGCCTCGACGGCCGCCGCGACCTTGGCGCGGTGCTCCTCGGCGAAGCCTTCGGCTGCAGAGGCGCTTTGGACAAGCACCGTGACGGACGTCATCGTCTGTGCCGCCGAGGTCAATGCGGCCTCGACCGCCGCAAGGTCGCGGGACAAAGCGTCATCGCCGGGCGCGGTGGCGAGCAACCCCGTAATCTCCTCTTTCATCGCGGTCAATTCGTCCTTCAAAGCGCCCGCGGCCTCGGCCAGTGCGCTCATAAGGCTGCTCGAATCCGCTTCTGCGACGGCCGCGAGGATCTGCGAGAGCCCCTGCAAAATCTGACGCACCCGGTCCTGCCTCGAAGGCGGCACCGCCACCGCCTGCCGCATCAGGGCAAGCTGTTCCTGGAGCCGGGCGACATCTTCACGCATAGAATTCAAAATCACTGTGGGCTCGTCCTCGAGCTTCTTGCGGTCGCTCGGGCTCTTGACCAATTTTGAAATTTCCTTGAGCAGCAGAGCCGTCTCCTCGGACCGTTCCAGAAGGTCTTCGGCTTCTTCCAGTAGGATTTCGGCCTTGGAGAGGTCTTGAGTCTCTTGCGCCTGCGCAGCTAATTCGGTCAAAAGCTCGGCATGTTCCATCAGCAGTTTCACCGGATCCATGCCCCAAGCCGAAAAGAGCGCCAGGATGTCCCGGTAATCGACGAGAGAATCGCCGTTGACGTCGTAAACCGGCATCCGGCGGACCATCTCTTTGACAAAGTCGATGTCGGTCTCGGAGACGATGCCGTCGCCGCTGAAGTCGACCATTTCGACGTCTTGGGGCGTGTAGCCGCTCTTCACGGCGTCGACGAGATCTTTCAGACGCTCAATGTCGTTGCCGTCCGCGCGGGCGTCCCGGTTTTGATCGGCACGCCACCACCGGCGGCTCGCATCCGAAAGGGCGCGGTAATCGGCCCGGTCGACTTTCCCATCCTGGTTCACGTCAGAGCGGGCCACTTCGCCCTTCTCGAGGCCCAGGAAGTAGTAGTCTCTCATCCGTTCATAATCGAACCGGTTGAGCTGGCCGTCGTTGTTGACATCCACGCTGTCGAGAACCGCGCGCTCGGCATAATCGGCGTCGACGCGATTAAGGCTGCCGTCGGCCTCGATATCGGCCAGCTTGAGATTTTCGATCAAAGTGCCTCGGGATTCCGCGATCGCCCGTGCGATGCGCATCATCACTTGAGGGAGGGCCTCGCCGGCCGCGACGCGGATATCGAGCCACGCTTGCTCCAGGACCGCGTTGATCGCATCGACGGCCCCGGCAGCCAACAGACCTGCCTGGCCAAGCACTCCGGCCTTGTCTTCAAAAGCTTGTTCGAGGGAAACTTGAGTCGCAAGGGTTCCGGCGGGAACGCCGAGCAAAGAGTCAACCGCCGCAAGAGCGGCCGGATCGAGAGAAAGATTTTGTCCCGAGATCTCCGCACCGGCCATCGTGAGGACGCGCCACAGCAAATCGCCCTTCTGGACCCGCAAAGAAAGGCCCGCCGCCGTCAGCGCGCCGTTGACCAAACCGACCGCATCGGCCGCGACAAAATTAAGTCCCGCGGCCTTTCGGGCGTTGTCAAAGGCGGCTTCGGCCAGGCCGATGAGCTCTTCCAACGCCTCCTTGCCTCTCGTGAGCGCAGCATTGCGGGCGCTGTCATAGGCGGCTTCGTCCAAGCCGGTGAGCTCGTCCAATGCCCCTTTGCCTATCTCGAGAAGAGCCGCAAGCTGGTCGACGTGCTCGGTCTTGACCGGAACCAGCGCGGCGTATGCGGCCGCGGCGCGTGCCACCGAGGAGACATCGCTCGAATTGAACACGCCGTCCCCGTTGACGTCGATCAAGTCGTCGACCACGCTCGCAAAATCGCTTTCATCGGTCGCGTCAAAGCGCCCGTCACGGTTGACGTCCGCCTTGAGGAAATCGGTCGCCTGGATGCCATGACCGAGAGTTTGGTGCTGAAGCGCGGATTCCATGATCGCCGTATCCGTTTCATCGACCACGCCGTCTTTATTGATATCGTAGAGCATATAGTTCGCGATGGCTTTCTTGAGAGCAACCCAATCGTCCAGGTCGATGTCCGGCATGAAGCGGTCGGTGGTCGGCGCAGCCTGGGCATAGCCAGAACGGAAGACAGCCCAGTCGTTGATGTTGAATTCCGGCTTTGGATCGATGACGCGCCGCTGGGCCGGCGACAGGAGAGATACCTGGCGATCGAGCGCCGAGCGGCTTTCGAGCTTGGAGGCATAAAGGGCCTTCTCGGCCGCCGTGAGGTCATAGGTTTCGGCGTCGAGTGTGTCCAAATCGACTGTGAAGCGCACGAGACGGTCGACCAAGGTCCCGGCGCCAGGGACGCCTGTCGCGAACATCACCGAGTAAATCGGACGCTTTTCGTCATTCAGGGCGGTGCGCGAAAGGCGCTGGGCCGTGGGCACCACGGCCGCAGCAGAAGCAAAAGCAGCCGCGTCGCCCAGGGCGCCAACGAGTGCCGTCCGATCGGCTGCGTTGAGCTCATACTGGTCTGCAAAAATCGGTTCGCTGCGGACCTCAACCAGCCTGGGCGTCCCCGTCACAGGGTCGACGGCAAGCTGGAGGCGCGTCCCGCGAACGACCGTCTTCTCGCCGGCCTTCAATTTGAAGATCTCGTCCTCGCAGGAAAACTCCCAATTGCCCTCCACGTCGACGGTCCAACCCCACTCGTCACCGAGGAGGTCGACAGCGTCTTTGCCCTCAACCGCGGCGCTTTCGATGGGCGCAAGATCGGCGTGCTCGATGGAGAATTTGAAGAGGGCCGTGATCGTCTGTCCGTCCGCACCGAACGACACCGAGGTGACGGGCTTTCGGTCGAGGTCCACGAACACGCGGGACTCTCTTTGCGTGAGGGCCAGGGTCGCCGGATCCTCCCGGTCCAAATATTGAGTGAGGCCCGCGACGTTTTGGGTGGAAACGAAGCCAGCCACGTCCCCTTGTTGGTCCTCAGTCAGAACGTACGTATCGACCGCCACGACCTGTTTGGACGCGTTGACGATGAATTTCGAAACGGTCACGGGCTCGCGCTCGGCCTTGTCGGTCGAGAACGTCACCGCATAACGGGGGCTCGTATCCGTGTTTTCGATGAAAAAGCTCGAGTCCTTGTCGATGTCGTAGATTGAACGCTGCGCGTCGAGGACTTTCGCAAGGTCGCCTCCGCGTGAAATGCCCGTCAGCTGGCTTGCCGCGATTTCGGCAAGACGCGTCACATCGCGCTGATCGATCACGCCGTCGTTATTCATGTCGCGCGCGTTCGCAAGCGTATTCGCCAGGATCGTCCTGTCCGCAGCGGTCATGCCGCTGAGCTTGTCCATATCGGCCCTCAGCAATTCTCCCGGCTGAGGAACGCCTTGAGTCTCGATGAAATTTTTGATGGCCGCAATCCGGGCCGTATCGGTCGCGTCGATCTGGTCGCTGCCGTAAAGGTTCAGCACCCGCGGGTCCTGATAGACCCGGTTGAAGACGGCCAAATCCCGATCGTCAACATTCCCATCGCGGTTGAAATCGACCTTCGACTTCATGCTCGCACCCAGATCCTCGCCCAGCACGCTCAAGGCATTGCGCGTTTCAATGATCCGGTCGATGTCCAATTGGTCGATCCACCCGTCGCCGTTGACGTCGAGAGTGGCACGCTCCCGCACGAGGGTTTCGTAGTCCTCTCCCGCCACCGCCAGCTCGCTCGCGTCGACGATCCCGTTCTGATCGAAATCGAGCTTGAGGTAGTCGAAGATGGAGAAGCTGCGGCCGAGGTCGTAATACTCCTTGATGTGATCGGCCCAAGTCAAATCGTCGTCGTCAAGCTTGTGGTCGCCGTTGATGTCGTACTTCGTAAGATCGGCAGCCATCTGGCGGATGAGTTCATAGTCCTGGGTATCCACACCCGCATCGCCGTTCACGTTGGCCGCCAGCAGTTCCTCGGGCTTGATGTCGTAGTCGAGATAACGCTTGATGGCCTCGGCACGCAGGACATCTTTGAGATTGAAGACATCGTCGCCGGTTAGGTCGCGGTCTTTGAGCAGTTTCCAGGCATCATCGACCATCTGCCAGTCCGCGTCTTCCACGGTTCCGTTGCCGTCCACGTCGGCACGCTTGTACTCCCACGGCTGGAGGGCGTTGCCCTTCTTGATCGCCTCGACGATTCCGCGGATGATTTCCAGATCCGACTCGGTCGTCAGCCCGTCGCCGTCCAGGTCCCCGTCCGCTTTACGCGTGATGGCATTCGCAAGGTCGGCCTTGTCCTGCGCATTGATCGCCCCGTCGCCGTTCACATCGGCCGACGCGCCGTCAAAGCGCTTCTCGACGGAGAGCCTGAAAATCTCTCCCTCGACGTCGACCGTGATCGGATCGGGATTCTGGAGCGTCCGGGTCAGCCTCAGGTTGTCGAACACCGCGTCGGTGTAGTTGGTCGAGAACGCAATCTTCCCGCCGCTATAAGTCAGGTCTTTTTCCTCGATCAGCGGCCGCCCGTCGACGGAGACCTTGAGGAGGCCGTTGGCCGACGTGATGCGGACACGGCTCGCCGTATTTTGCGCGAGCGTCAATCCGAGAGGCACCTCGCGAATCGTCGTCGAAATTCCGTTCACGCGCCGCCTCAAGCTGATCTTGTTTGAAGGCGCTGCGGCAAGGTTGACCTCGTAATAATTGTCGGAGTCCTCGGCCATGAAGAACACCTGGACTTCCCCGGTGCCGCCCGTCATGGTGATATCGGCTTCAAAGTCAAAGCGGTTTTCGGTGATCCAGCCGGTCTCCCCATACGTGCGGTAATCGGTGCTCGTCGTCACCAGCTTGTCGTCGATCACGTCCCAAGATCCCTTCGTCGCATGCCATCCGGGAGTCGGCGTATCGTTGCCGAAATCCCAGCCGAGGCTCTCGGTGATCTCGGTCGGCGTGCTGGTATAGCGCAGTTGGCCGTCATCGGTGCGAATCAGGGTCCATGTTGTGTCGGCGTTTCGGGTCACCCAATACGTCTTGCCCTCGAGCGAAATCTCCTGATCATAGACTTTTTCGCTGATTCGCTCGTATTGCTCCGTCAGTGTGATGAGGCCGGTGTAGGCGTCCTCGGTAATGTCATAAATATCGCCGCGGATTTCGACGCGCTTGGAGGCCGCGTTCGTCGTAAAACTGTCATAGCCGTCGAAGAGGACGTAGCTGCCGTCGTGGTTGTCGGTGACGTAATAGCGGGTGCCGTCGGAGACCTCGATCAGCTGATCGGCGGTCTTGCGGCTCGTGTCATAGACCGAAGTCATCTTGAGCACCCCGGTGATTTGATCGAAGAAGCAACGATAGCGGCGCCCCTCGCCCGCATCCAGGATTCTCGTCGCGGCGTCCATGGCCGTCCAAGTCTTTCCGTCGCGCGAGAACTGGAAGAGGCCCTCCGCGTCGATCAGCCACTTGAAGCCGTCGGAGAAACCGCCCGTTAGGGTGATCGTCCCCTTGCGCGCCCCCGGAGCCGGCTTGGAGCTGCCCTCCGCATGCAACTCGATCAGCTTCACCCCGCCGCGCTCGTAATCCGGCTCGACCCGGTAGGTTTTTTCGCGCAACATCAGCTGACTGCCCGTGGAACCGGTCACCACCGTCCCGTTCTTGATGTCCTCGAAGGAATAGGTGCCGTCCAGGTGTGCCGTCACGTAGACGGTGTACGGATCCTGCACCACGTCGGTCATCGTTTGGCCGCCGGACAGAATCTGGCGGCGTATCTCGGCCGTCAGTTCCAGCACCCCGTTGGAAATCCCACGGCTGACGAGATGACTCTCGATCAGCTGGACGTCGCCTGTCAGGGCATCCTGGTGAATATCGTAAAGGATGCCGTCGAGGCGGACCTTCGCTTCGAGCGCGTGACTTTCGGTCTCGGTCACGCCGTCGGAGAAACGGAGGCGGCCTTGGCCGAGATCGTCGACCCGGTAAATTTTTCCGTTGACGCGCAAGGCCTGGTCGGCCGTCGACTTGCTGGTCTTGTCGGCTTCCACCAGCGCAGCGTTGCGGGTGACGGGGTCTACCGCCAGGTGGAACCGGACGCCGCGGATTTCGCCCTCAAAGCCGTTCACAAGAGTTGCGGTCTCTTCGCCTCGCTTGAACGTATAGGCTTCCCCGTCATGCGAAACCTCCCAAACATCACCGAACAGACGTAGCGTCTCGCCGGCCACCTGAACGCTCTCCAGATGCGTCTCGTCAAGAGAGACTTCCTCAGTCAGTTCATCCGTCACGAGATCGAAGACCTTCCCGCCCAGGGTCAGTTGCTGTTTGTCCCCCGAGACAACAACGCTTGTCAGCGGAGCCTCCGCAGTAAAGTTGGTCTCGCGAAGAACCGGCAAGCCTCCCTCTCCCTCGAGAGTCAGGGTGTACGCCACGCCGTCGAGGACCACCGCTTGGGAGCCCACGGTCGCGGGAATCGTCTCCGAACCCCGGGTGAATGTCACCGTGTTGTCGTCCACCGCATATTGCCACTCGAAGCCCCTCACACGCAGAGCCTCTTCGCCTTCGAGCTGAATACTCTCGTAGGCCAGCTTCGTAAAACTGACAAGCCCCGTCTGGTCGTCTGACGCCCAGGCATATTCGCGGCCGTCCACAAAAATCCGCGTGGGGCTGGTGCGAGTGCTCACCGTGTGCTGTTCGACAAGCGTAACGCGCCCAGCGGTGTCGCGCTCGATGTCGAAGATCGTGCCGTCGATGTCCACAAAATTCATTCCCGCATAGCCGGTGTAGGTCTTGTCGCCGGTCGTGAAGGTCGTCGTCCCGTTCTCCCCGAGCTTCACCAGGAACTCCCGCGTTCCGAGCAGGATCTTCTCGCTCGCAAGCCACTCACTGCGGAGCGCGTCCTGCGCCTCGAGCGCCGCGGACTCTCTCGACACGACCGCGTACGCCTCGAACTGCATGACCCGCTCAATCACGGCCGTGTCCGCTTCCGTATATTGTCCGTCGCCGTTCACGTCTTTTTGGGCCGCCAGGAACCGCCTCAAGATGGCCGCGTCCTGATCGTCGACGCGTCCGTTGTTGTCGAGATCGACCTCGTCGAGCTCGCCGGGCTGCAGCATGTGAAACTCGGCGATCTTGTTGGCGTTCTCCTGCATCGCGATCACGTCGTCAATGTCGAACGAGCCGTCCCGGACGAGGTCGTTCAGGACAAGAAGATTCGGATAGGCCGTAATGGATTCGTTAAGCAGTTCTTTGTCTTTATCATTGATGACCCCGTTCGCCTTGACGTCGGCGCGGGCGATTTCGTCATCGGTCACGCCGAGGTTCATGGCGGCGATAATTTCGTTCAAGCGGGCTTCGTCCTTGTGTTCGGCATCGTAGAGGTTGCCGTCCTGGCGGATGTCCAGGTCTTCGCGGGAAGTCCACGCCGTCAGGAGGTCCTGATAGTCGAGGTCGTTGACCTGGCCGTCGCGGTTGACGTCGGCCGCTTTCAATTCCGCGGGCTGGGCGGCGAGGCCGGTCCGGACCGCATCCAAAATGTCCTGCATCAGCTTCAGGTCGTCGATCGAGTCGAGCTCCGCCTCCGTGGAATAGTCAGCATAGACGAGCGGCAGCGGTTTTCCGCGTGTCCACAGGACCCCGTCCCCGGTCAGGTCGTAGCGGCGGTCGAGGGATTGGGTCAGGTCGTTGGCGTCCTCAAAATCGACTTTGCCGCTTCGGTTCACATCGGCGGCGAGGATCTTCTCCTCGGTCACTTCACCGGCCAGGTCGATCAGGGTATAGAGGTCGCTGACGTCCGTTTGGTCGACAACCCCGTCCCCGTTGACGTCGCGGTAATGCGAGGCCAGGCGGCGCAGCTCGGTACTATCAACCTTATTGAAAATGCCGTCGTGATTGATGTCGGCCTTCTTCAAGAGCCAGGGCTGGGGCAGCCGCTTGGAAACGATGTCTTCGACGTTGAAAATCCGGGTCCCGAGCTTCACGGTTCCGGTCACCGGATTCGAGAAGTGATAGGACTCCGTCGCAGGATCGTAAAAAACATAGCTGCCGTCCTGTTCGCTGATAAAGATCTGATAAGGGGTGCCGTCGATCGTGATCCAGACGTCGCCGTTTGCTTCGCGTCGCGACTCGATCGAGTCGATCCATTCGTTCAGGGTGATGTCTCCCGTGACGGGATCGCGGACGATTTTGAAGCGGGTCGGCGCGGCAGGCAGCGGATCGAGCTGGAGGTCCACCACCGGCACCGCCGAATCGCCCGCCATCGCGAGGGTGCTTGTTGCCAAGGCCTCGCCGCTTTCGGTTTGGATCTCAAATTGATTCTCTCCCGTCCTATTGACGCGGAACAGTTCGCCGTCGATATCGATCAGGGCATCGGCCAATTTGCTGCTTGCGACCAAGGGAGTGACGATCTCCACGAGGCCCGACTCCGGATTGAGCTTGATCTGGGCAAGAACGCCGTCAATGTCGATCAGCTGTGAGCCCGGATGGTTCGGATCGCCGTAGCTCGAAATCGTACGCAGCCCGTCAGAGAGCTGATAGCCGTTCGTCTCGTCTCCCGTGATCTCATACACTTTCTCGTTGACCGAAAGGACTTGCTGTTCGATCTCGCGGCTCACGGCGGGCGCAGCTTTCTCGAGACGGATCCGGTGATCCCCGTCGGAAACAATGTTGTAGTCCAAACTCGCAATACGGATCGAATCGGCCGTGCCTGGAATGGTGTTTCCGGACCGGTCGGTCAGCACGTAGTTCTCGCCGTCCTTGGAGACGCGGTACGAAATGCCGTTGACGTTGATCACCTGATCCGCCGCATGGACGCTTGCGACCGGCTTGTCGGTCAGAGTGACCCCGCCTTGCGGACGCTCCGCGATCAGATAGAACCGCCCCGCCGGGATCTCGATCTCAGTCCCCTCCGGGTTGCTCGTGAACACCTCCCGCGTGTCGAGGTCGGTGAGCCGATAGACGTCGCCCTCCCGGTGGACCGCGAGACGACGGCCGCCGGCCGAAAGCATTTGCTCATAGCCGGGCTTGATTTCCCTCAGGGTGGGAATACCCGCGATGGCTGAAGTGACCGCGAACCGGGCAAAGGGAAGCTCGACTTCGTCACCCGCTTCGGAGGACCACCACTCGCCCGCCCCGTCAGTGAAGTGCCAAACCGCACCGCTTTGCTCGGCCCGGTAATAGACCTTTGCGATTTCGACCGTCGCCGCAAGCCCTGCAAACGCGGAGGCAAAGGGCTCCGCGACGTTCAGGTGATTCCCGTCCCAGGTGATGTTGTAAAGCCGCCCGAGGATCAGGACCGTCCGTCCGTCAGGACTGCTCGGATAAGTGAACGCGCCACGGCGAAAAACGTAAGTGCCGTCGGTTCCATAGGAGACTTGATATTCGTCGCCGTTCAACGTCACGATCTCGTTGGCGAGGATCACGCCCCGCTGCGTGAAGACCTTGTCCCCGTTCACATCGCGGATGTCCCAGGCCACCCCGCCGGCCGTGACGGTAAGATTGCCCGCGTCGGCCTCCGAGCGCCCGGCCTCATTGCGCAGGACCAAGGCCCCCGAATCCGTCCGGTTCAGCACGTACAGCTCGCCTTTCAGAACATACCGTTCGCCGGACATCTCCTCGATGCGGCGGACAAGTTGAAGGTCATTGTCGGCGAGGTTGCCGGCAAGTTCGTAGGACACACCGTTCAAAGTCGCTTCCGGCGGCCTGACCCCCGTCATCCGCTCGCCCGGAGTACCGTTCTCGAAAACAAACACGTTCGTATCGGCATCTTCGGACACCTGCCACAACTCGCCGTCCAGACGGTATACGGAGCCGGCCACATCCGACTGGATCTCACCCTCACCGTACCAAGCCTCCAGCGCGACGTCCCGGCCATCCTCCAGCAGGGTCATCTTGTACTCGGTGCCATCCGCCAGGCGAACGAACATTTGGCTATCCCGCTCAACGCTGTGATAAGCACAATTACTGCCGCTCACGACAAAAACATGACTGCCCATGGAATCGAACCAAGAATAGGTCACTCCGCCCGCAGCGATCGTTCGGGAATCGATCCCGCCGCTCACGCCCTGAACCGGAGCAAGGACAAAGTTCGACGGATCGGAGCCGCTGACCTCGTAGAGTTGGCCGTTCAGGTACATCGCGTTCGCAGGCGCTGTCGCGGCGACTTCAATGGGAGTCATCACAATCCCGGCTCCCGCACCCGTGCCGGTCACATCGATCCGGTAGGTCACTAAGCCGATATCGATCCGCATCTCTCCCGTCAAGGGATCGCGGTAGTTGTATTGGGGAATCTCGAAGCTGTAAAGCTGGATCTGATAATCCCCTGGATTCGTTCCGGACAGCATCCAAGAATACGGAACGCCATTCAACCGGATCAATCCACTCGCTCCCACGGCAACGGCGAAGTCAGAGGGTTCCAACCCCGGACGGATGGTTCGCCGGCCGTCCGAAAGCTCGAACTCTCCCCCGCTCATGGCGACAGTATAGTAGTTTCCTCCCACTTCGATGACGCGCCCGGCAACCGCAGCGCTCCGGCTTTCTCCCGTAAGCTGCAGAAGGCCCGATGCGCCTGCCGTGATGGTGTAAGCGGTCCCATCGAGCGTGACCGTCCCGCCTACCGGCCCGGTCTGCGGCGTCACTCCCGGCGCGCTAAACGTGTAGGTGTCGTCGTGGTTGTCGGTAATCGCATACAAGACGCCTTCGAGTAAAATACCTTGAGCGGTGGGATCCGGCTGACTCACTTCAGGCAGGCCGTCCACGCTAAGCTCGCCGAGGATATCGTTCCACGCTACGGTATGGGGCACCGAATCAATCTCGAGTCGGGTCACGCCCATGGTCGTCACAAAAGTGTTTGTCCGTTGATCGACCTGAGTAAACCTCCACTCCGATCCCGCCGGCGTCACAAAGTAATCCTTGGTGCCTATCCGGATCACAAGTTCGGCCATACCGGCGCTTTCCGCGTGTTCTTCCTCGATCGTCAGGGACTCGGCCGCAGTGCCGGCAACCCGATAAACGCGGCCTGCGAGCGTCACGATCCCGCCCTCGGCCTCCGCAATCGTCCGTCCGTCGCCAAATTCGAAATTGCCGTCCGAGTCGAGGTCCGAGATCCGGTAAATCACGCCGAGCACAGACACCGCCGCGCTCGCTTGGGCCGTCTGGGTCTCGGGCGAAAGGCTGACGTGAGACGAGTAGTACACGACCGGCTTCAACGTCAAGGACACGACGCCCGTGCCGGCATTTTGCCGGACGAGATAAACCTGTCCATCCAGGGTCACCTCGTGGTTGACCGTACTTCTCACGGGGGTCCCCGTTCCGTCACTGAATTCGAACTGGCCCGCAAGCGCTCCGGTCAGGACCGTGACGCCGTAGACGCTGCTTCCGATACGCACGGCCATAACGTCCGCGCTCGAAACCGTCTCGGGCACCCTGGGATCGAGCCGCTCGGCGGTGAAGATGCCGAGGTCCGCCGACGTGACGTGCTCGTCGTTGTTCAAATCGGCGCGGCCGTCATAGTTGCGACTCTGAAGCACCACCTCGGCAACCTCGAGCGCGCTTCCGTACTCGCGGGTAAACCCGTCCAAGCTTGGATAATAGGCGGTGTAAATATCCACGGGACCCTGCACAAGGCTGCGGTCGCCGATCACGGTGCGGTCCCCGTCTCCATAGTGATCGACCACGTAGAAATGAATCGTATGCGCCCCGGCGGTAAGAGCAAGGGGCGCGAGATAATCCGAGAAATCACGCGTGTTCGCGTCGATATTGATCCGGCTCGCCGGATACTTCGCGCCATCCACGTAAATGTCCGCTTCGATGACGTAGTCCCACCCGGCCGGAAGCTCCAGGAAGTTCCGGGCATTCAAGCCGACGTCATAAACGCCGTCCACGGCGACTTCGACGTCATAGCTGAACCGCCAATTGCGCTGATAAACGATGCCGTGATCATTTTCGGTCCCGAAAATCGGCCGGTTGTAATCGACGGTCCCCGAGGTTTGATCCCACTGATAGGTGTAGAGGGTTTCAGGATCGGCGATCCCTGCGAAGAGACGGGTTGGATCCTTGAATTCGAAGCTGTTTCCGTCATGTCGCACGGTCATCGAATCCATGGCCGCCGAAAGAATCGCGCCATCGAGATCGTCGAGCTCTCCGTCCCGGAGCATATCGCCGAGCCGGTGCTCGTCAAAGGTAATGCTGCCTTCGGCCGTCACAGCGACGTCATACGTCCTCCCCGCCACACTGATCCGTTCCGCTGCGCGAGCAACCTCCGCCGTGCCGTTATGGAGCACAATGGCCCCGTCCTTTGCCTGCCAAACGTAGTAGTCCGTCCCGTTGAGCGTGACGCCTTGCGCCATTTGCGTGTCCCAATAATCCTGGTAGAAAGCATCCTGATCGATCAAGTTGATGAGGCGGTCTCCTTCCCCGTACCCCTTCTGGTGGAATACGGCTTCCGCCGCGCCGAACAGGCTCGGGCTGTAAACCTCCGCCACGGACGTAAGCCGGTTATTCATGGCCAACGTCCCGCGGGTCACGCCTTTGATTCCCACAAACGACCAGGAGTCCCCGGCCTTGACGTCTCCGAAATACACGGCCCCGAGGCTCTTCATAAAAGCGATTTCCGAACCCCAGGACGAGAGGTTCTGCCATCCGATTGAGCCCTGTACCGCCATCATCAGAACACGGCCATCCTGTTGAGCCTGGAGGAACCGCATCAGGTCCTGCACCCCTGCTTGTCCGGTCTGCTCGAGATCAAAGACAGCCTTCGAGAGAACCTCTCCGGTCCTTTCATCCACCACCACCACATGGAGGCCGCGCTGCTCCTCGATGGCCACGGTGTTCCCGTTGAGGATAAACTGTGCGTCGGCGCCTTCCCGGTCGCCGGCTGAAATCACCCGCGCGTCGATCGTCGCCAGATAGGAGCCGATATCTGCGCCCTGCTCATAGCGGACGTCACGCATGAAGGCTTTGTTGATTTCGATCCCGGCCCCCGCGACCGGGTTGACCCAGCGGAAGGTGACTTCATGCATTCCATAGAACAAATCGGCCACCAGGGCCCCCTCAGCATACGCGGCGCCGGCCTCGATTTCGAACTGGCCCTTGACTTGCTTGTCGACCATGACTTCGATCACATATTTGTAATTTTCCGGCAGGGCACGTCCCTCATAACTTCGCGCCGACAATCCGATTTCATATTGTCCAGAACCATCTTCGGGAATGCGGAATCCCTTGCCGCTCCCGCCCGAAAAGACTCCCTCTTTGAACATCAGACTGTAATTGGGCAACATGCCACTTCTCTGCATCGCACCGTAGTAGGAGACCACGGTCCCCTCCTGCGAACGGCGCTCAAAGCCGTTCATAAAGGTCGCCGACTGGGCCCCGTTCTCCTGAACGTAGGCCGACCCGATGCCGTTCATGAGGATCGCTTTGTCGCGGTCGTCCACGGCGCCGTTCCCGTCGATATCCGCAGGCTGGTAGGGCGAGAGCACGATCCGGCCTAGCCCATCCTCGCGGATTTGATACTGCTCTCCGGCAATCCGGATGGTCCCGTTGGCTGCATTCTGGGTCAGGACTTCCTCCGGCGTGCTGAACCGCCACAGCCCGTCGATCTTCTCGACCTGATAAACGCTCCCGTTCATTTCGAGCATCTGTCCGGCGAGATCTTCGGAACTCCGGATCACTTTGGTCAGACCCAAGCTCCCCGTGGCCTCGTCATAGGCCGTCGTATAGTCTTCGCCGTCAAGCGTCACCGTTTCTCCGGCCTCCAGGCGGGTGATCCCCTGCTCAAAGGTCACCGTCCCAGTCTCGGGGTCGCGGCGGATCTGATAATCCAAACCGTTCACAGTCACAGACGACTCGCGGTTGAGCGCCATGAAGTTTTGCGCGTAGACTTCGACGTCATAGACCAGAGAAGGGGGGCCATACTGGTGGCGGGCATAAGTATAACGGACATAACGCGCGTACGCGGCTTCGATCACCGTTTCGACCGCTCCGGGAAGGGGCTTCGTGATGGACCATCCGTTGGACTCCCAACGCTGACGGTCCACCGTAATCCAATGCGCGTTATCCGTGGATATCTCGATCGTGACGTTCGAAACGGTCGACGGATCGAGCTTGGTGACAAGGCGGTTCACCAGCTGCTCGCTCCCCAAGTCGATCGTAACGTATTGCGGATCGCCGTCAAACCGAACGTACCCTTTTTCGGCTTCAGCACCCTTCCCGTAGGAGCCGCCAATCAGGTTCCGCGCGTCGGGAGTCAGGACATTCAGGGCCGAGGATGAGAGGACGGTTGCGCCAAGCGCAGAGGACGCCAAATTCACCGGCGCATAAGTCCGGCTGTCGCTGCTTGCGAACCGAACCACGTCGGCCTCGCGGATAAAGGTCCCGCGGATCACAAGCTTTGGCAGGGTTTCGTCTTCAGCCTGGTAGCCGCCGGCCGGCATATAGTAACCCTCGTAATATTCTCCCCCGAAGCCCACCGCGCGGCCCTTGGTTCCGACACGCCACATGTACCTGACGCTGTGCTCGCCGGCCGTCAGGCGCGCGAGCACCTGCTCGCCGAGGAAATCAGGAAGGAGAGGATCATATTCGACGACCCCCGCGAGATTGCCGTCCACGTAGATGCCGACCTGGTAGCTCTGCTCTTCCGGATTTGCGGGCATGTTTTCCGGCTTGGCCGTCAGGCCGACCTCATAGAGGCCGTCGGAGAGAACCTTGAAGCGATAGGTCACGTCATTGCCTTCGGCGGCGGCGATGGTCCCGTTGAGGCGCGTCGCCCAGCCGGGGGAACGGCCCACGACCCTCGTCGCAGCGCGACGGTAGGTGATTCTTTCGAGTTCGACCATTTCATAAAGTCCGTCGGACGTGCGGCGGACCTGGTACCGGCGGCCTTGGACCTCCACAATATCGCCGCTAACGGTTTGGCTCTCACCCGCTGGCAAAGCGCGGAGCACGAAAGTTCCGTCGGCCTCGCGGGTCACCGCGTACTCCTCTCCGTCCACCGAGATCACCTCGTCGGCCTCATGGAGACTGGCCTGGTGGGGCTGCGTCAGGAGATAGGCATCGGTCCGGCTATCGAGCTGCACACCGAACTGGATCCCCTCGACCGAGGCCGCTTGCGTCAGCGGATCTGACTTAACGGTCGCGGAGCCGTCATCAAACCGTATGAACTGATAAATACCGTCTCCCGTATCGACCGCCGTATACACGTCGTAGCGCCCGGATTCTTCCGCCAGTCGTACGCGCAACGCCGCCAACTCGGCCTCACCGTCGGCGATCAATGTCTGCTGAGTCACCGCATTGGTCGAAAGAGCACTCAGCTGATTCAAAAGCGTGACGCGCTGCGGGTCTCCGGCCGAAAGCGCGGCAAAAGCCAATTGAAGGGCAGCAATCCTGTTTTGGATCGTCATCCAAGTTTCATAGTCGTTGGCGGCCGGATCGGCCACGGCATAGGGCGCATGGATCTGAGGATAGTCGGCCGGACGGACGCCAAGCCGTGCTTCGAGCCGGCTGATTTCACCGGAGAACCTCGCGGAGCGGTCGAGCTTAACGACGTTGTCGGCGACGGCAAGGCTGCGGACCTGGTCCAGCATCACCTGGTCTTCTTCATTCACCTTCCCGTCTTTGTTCAGGTCTGCACGGTCGACGATCAGCCGGCTCATCATGTGATCAATGGAGAGGTGTGCGGTCTCGACCTGCTCACCTTTTCCGAGGCGATTGTACTGATCTTTCCAGTTGAACTGGATCGTGTGATTGCCCTGGGAAATCCAGGCCGGCAAGGAGGCTTCTACGTACTCCTGGTTGCTCCAGGGGACCGTGATCTCGCCCTGAACCTCGCCGTCAACGATCACGTCGAAGTGGAAAGACCGGGAGGCATCGATCCTGCCCGCCTCAAGGATCGTCGTCGCAGACTGCTCACTCGCCTTGACCTTGAGCGAGCTGATTTCAAACATGCTCCCCATCTGGTTGTTTGTGGGGACCAACCGCAATCCGTCAATCGTTCCTCTCCATTGAGGAAGGGAGGCCAGGTTGATCTTATAGGTATGGAACTTGCCGTCGGGAACGAGCGCAATCGTGTACGACTTCAGGTTGCTGAAGCCCTGCTCGCCTTCGTTGAGCCAGTAGAGCTTGCCCTCCGTCGCGCCCGTCACCTTGTAAGTGACTTCCAGATATCCCGCCTCCGAGGCCGTCAGATTCAGATCCCCCTGATACAAATAGGGCTGGGAAATCGCGTAGGCACGGCTCGTAACCTCTCCGATCAGGGTGCCCGTTGCTCCCATTCTCCATTCATCGTAGCGAAATTGCAAAGTATCGATCGGCATGGTTTCGGTCCATTCTCTCCAATCAGGCACCCCCGCAAGCTCAGTCAAATTCTTCACCGAAAGGCCGACCGAATACTTCCCCGCGACCGGTACGTCGATTTCGTAGCGGGGCCCGTAAGTGCCCCCCATCATCATCCCTTCCAGGTCGCCGCCCCAAGAGTCGATGTCCGCCATTCCAGGCGCCCAAGAGTGAATCGTCTCTGCGTCCTGCACCCATTCCGACCGCGGATTCTCGGGATCACGATAGTACCAATTGTTCGACTCCCTCGCCCGCTCACGGGCAAGCTCCACCGGCTGGGAGCCCGAGTACTCGAGCTGCGGCTGTTCGAGCGCGAGCCGGAAGGCCTCGATGTCGAGGTAATCGATATTGCCGTCGCGGTTGATGTCGGCCGGGTTGTCCTTGACCAGCCGGACCCCTTCGCGGCCTTCCGTCTCCGGCAGAATATTGTAAAGAACATCATTGATCCGAACCGTCTCGCCGCGCACGTCGCTCGGGAAGGACTCGATCCGGTCGGTCACAACGTAGGTGCCGCCCGGCACGGCGCGAATAAAATATTCCGTCCCCTCGAGAGTCACCGTCTGGATATCGGAATTTCGGCTGTAGGAGCCGGTGATCATCGCCCGGTCGGTCTCGTTCACAAACCCGTCCCGGTCGATATCCGCCGTTTCATTCCAGGACAGGTCACGAAGACTCAGATTCCCAATCGCGAGGCTCGTCCCGGGCTCCGCGTTGAGCCACTGGAGGCGGATGCGATGAGCGCCGCGGTAGGCAGAGAAATCCAGACTTCCCTCCTCGAAAGCTTGCGCATTCGCATCAAGGGTCACAAACCCGGCCGGAACCGAAAGATCGTCGATAAACACGGCAAAACGGTAATGGTCGAATGCAGCAGGCAGCGCCTGATTATTTTTCGAAGACACTTCGAAAGCAAGCCGGTAGCTTCCGCTCCCGGACAGAACCGTCTCATATTCGATCCAGGGCTCGGTCCCGTAATAGTCGGCCGCCAGGATTTTGTCGTTCGGATACGCGTCAAAAGAGATCTGGTTGAACCCGTCGGAGCGCACGGCGCGCGTGGACCAGAGATTCTGATCCTCTTCGGACCCATAGGCATCATCGAAAATGTCCTGGTCCGCGAAGCCAACTTTTCCGTCCCCGTCGAGATCGGCCTTGAGCACTTCCACGAGCAACACACCGCGAACCCCGGCTTCCGTCTGAACGACCCGGTAGGTCCGGTCGTTATGGAGAAGCACGGTTCCATCCTGAGCATCACTGACGTAAACCGCCGTCGTGACCTGGCGGTCCTGGAACAAGTAGCCCCCGTCCGGATGCCGCGTGACCAGATAAGTCTTTCCGTCCACATCCAAGACCGAGACCCCTTCGCTCCCCGAGGCGGAACCGTCATACACGCGCTGATCCAGGAGATCCACGCGGCCGTTCCCGTCAAAATCAACCCTTGCGTCATAGAACGGATCCTTCACGATCATTTGGCGGATATGCGGCGCAAAGGACTGCATCGCGGCCGCAGTCGCCGGCGGATTGGTCCACTGGAACCGGATCCTGTGGCTTCCGGCCCCCAATGACAGCCGCGCCGTCACTTCCTCAAATCGTGCCCCGCTCTCTTCCGTCACAAGGTGAGCCGCGGGCAACTCGAGATCATCGACAAAGACATCAAACTCAAAGCGCTGGCCTGCGGCAAGAGGAACCCCCGCGAGGTTCCGGAGGCTCAAGCCCACATCGTAATCGCGGCGAACAGACAACGTCACGACCTTTTCGATGTAGCAGTCAGCCGCCCCGCCCGCGCAGGCTGCTTCCGGTTGAGCCGTCTCCTGATAGCCATCGGGAGGCTGGCCGGTATACTGCCTGGAAAAACGGTTCATCGCGGTCTGGGCCATGGAGATATTTGGCATCACCACAGAGCCGGCAGCATCCGACACGATTCGGTCGTCGGCGCCGTTGACCACGCCGTCTCGATTGAGATCCATGGTAAGAATTTCGCTCAGCTGGAACGCGTCCCCTTCCGTCCGAACGGCAAAATCTTTGGTTCCCAAACGAAGGAGATTCGGTGTTGCGGCAGTGCTCTCGACCGTCACGGTCCCATCCGTGACCGCATAAGTGCCGTCGATGCGCTCGCGCACGTAATACGTTTTCGTCCCGAGCGTGACTTTCGAAATCCCCGAGGAGGTCGCGCGCTCGCGCAAATAGATGTCCTCGTCAGCCGTTGTGATCCAGCCGTCGCCGTCAAGGTCCGCGCGTCGATCGACCAGAGGGTCACGAAACGCAATGTTGAAATGAAACTGTCCCCCGTAGACGCATCCGAGCATGGCGCTCGTGAACCTGAGTTTTTGCGCGGAATCCGACCAGCCTTCCGGGGCCCATTGCGTGAAGTCCATATCCATACCAAACAAAAGGCCGCCGCCGTTCGCATCGAGCCGATGGGCTCCTTCCAAGACGGTGTTCCAATCCACCAGCTGATCCGCGCCGGTCATCTTGGATCCGTTGTTGCCGATCGCAACGGCAACCTTCTTCAGGAGCTGTCCCTCGTCGTCCAAATAGTCGAGCACAATCCCCGCGAAGCCCAGGTGATCGACGAAGCGGCCCGAAGAGTCGAGGTCCAGGCTGATCCCGGAAAGACCCGCCAAATCGACGGAGGCTGTGGCATATTCACTGGTATTGTACGAGCCGGGAATATTGATTCCCGACTCCAAGCGGAAGAGGCCGTTTTCTACCGACACCTCGGCCGTTCGGTTCATCGTGGCATCCGCCGCCGTTTCGGCTCCGAGGATGTGACGGTTGGCATAAGCCTCTTCGAACACGAGGTCGTCGGCGCCCGTCACTTCTCCGTCTCCGTCGAGGCCGGAGATAAATTCTTGACCGAAGGTCCAGCGTCCGAGGGCCGTATCATAGGAAAGTTCATACTGGCGGCCGTCGACTTCGATCAGCTTTTTGGTCTCCGTCGCTCCGAGCGGATAACGCCCTGCGGCGTCCCAGCCGTAAACGATGCCGTCGGGCCCGTCTTCAAATAGATAAGAGTTGGCACCGTCCTCGGCGAGCTTAACAGCCGCTTCTCCCGCACGGGACTGGGCATAAAGCGCCAAGTCTCTGCGGTCGACAAGCCCGTCCGCATTCAAGTCGCCCGCGGCATTGCCCGTCTGATAAGCACTCTTCATCAGGAGATCATCGGCCACGTTCACATGGCCGTCATGGTTCAGATCGGCGGCGGGACGGATCCGGACGTTTCCGGTGAGAGGATCCAAGACTTCGACCTCATAGCCGGACGGCCCTATCTTCACCAAATTTTCCCGTGCATCGTCAAGCACAGTGTCCGCCCCGTCAACGATCGCACTCCGGTGCTCGTACACGGCGATATCCGAAAGGACCGGGCCCTGCCAGGTGGAGGCGTAATACTCGCCCGTAAGGTTGAAGCGCACATAGCGCGCGGCCTGGGGATCAAAAACCGTTACCAGCTCCCCTTGGATCTGTGTAGGATCGGTAATCGAGCGGACCGTCGACCAATTCACGCCGTCTTCGGAAATCTGGGCCTCATAACTCATTGTGGAATACATCGACTCAGATGCCCAGATGACTCCGGGTGAATAATAAACAGGAGCCTTCTGCCGGGAGACGATTTCGGAAATCGTGCGGACACTCCCGAGGTCGATCTGGTACCAGTTGACCGGGGCAGGTCCCTGCTCGGAGACCGTTGAGTTATCGGCAAATCGAAACTTATCCACGAGAACCTCTCCGTAGCTGACCGTCTTTTGAATATTTCCCACCGCATTGATCGGTAGATTCATACAACTGTCACTGAGCATGGGGTTACAGCCGTACGAGGAGCTCTCCGGAGCCGCCGCCATCGAGGAGGCGCTCAAGAGGACCTGCGCCGCAAAGGGCGCCTTCAGATGGATCTTCCCACCCTCCTGAGGATTTTTCCATGTGTAGCGCAGGACGTGGCTGCCTTGTGCCAGATAGAGAGGAGGAATCGAACCCTGGCGGTATCCGCTCTTGTCAACCGCGACGGAGAATTCACCCGCTTTTGTCCCGTTGTCATACACTTCGAGAACATAGTCTCCGGTCGTGACGGCGTCGTCCGTGGGGCATTTCAACTCAGCACCAATCGAGTAATACCCGCCCGCCGCAATGTTAAAACTGTATTCGGCCCAAATCCCGTCGGGATACTCCACGCCGGCATCACGTGTGCCGCGTGCCGCAAATTGGCCGTATTCATTCCCCGAATTACCCGCAGATACGAACCCCGGGTTCTCGAGGCGGTTCTCGGAAGTCGCGGAAAACGCGACGCCGCGCAAGGTGACCGGAAGTACCGCGGCAAGATTGACATCCATCATGGCCTTCTGATAGCGGAAGTAGTTGTTCCCGCCGAATGTAAGGACCTGACCGTTCTCGCGGGTGGTGGCAAACGAACGCGCGAGCAGCTCCTCGTCCGCGCGATCGATCCGGAAATCGCCGTTTAAGTCCAACTTCGCCGTCGAGTCGTTCTCGGGGACCATCAAGAGCTGTTTGATCAGCAAGGCATCACCCGTCTTTGCGTTCTTCCAGGTCACATAGACCTGGGTCGCACACGCGACGGTCGTAAAGCAACCCACCGGCAGATCAATGAGCGCCGACGCCGATGTTCCCGCCCGTCCCATCTCGCTCGCCGGGATTGAAAGGGTCGCAATGGGGTCTTGCGAACCACGGGTCGTCCTGATCTCAAGGATATAACTGTCTTCGGTCGTCCCAACAGGCGGCTCGGCGGCTTCAATGCCGATCCTGTACCGCCCCGTCGCAGGTCCCCAGTAGGTCAACGAGAATTCGGGCGGCTGAGCTGCCGACGCACCGGTCGCCTGCACGGTCGTGCCTGCCGCGACCTCACTCCAGCCCTGAGTGCACGAGCCATTTGAGAGGCACGAAACCGACCTTGGCACCTGCCTCAGCACGTAGTCTTTGCCGAGATTTCCATCCAAAATCGACCGGTCGAGAGCATCGACGACGCTGTCGCCGTTGAGATCGCCCAACAGATGGACCGCGGGATCGGTGGTCATGCGGCTGAAGATCACGAGGCCCGTTTCAGGCGGCTCGAAGGGCGCGATCAAGCTTTGGAGATTGTCAAAGCGGACGCTTGCGGCTTCACTGCTGTCTCCGTCCATCCGGAACGCCACCGACCCTGCGCCTTGCCAGAGAGAGTTCACGTCCTGCCAGCCAGCGATTTCAGCCCAGGAACCTCCGTGCTGATAAAACGCTTTCAGGTCGTTGCCGAGCCTCTGGAGTCGGAACTGGCCGGAGGCATGAGACTCGTTATGCCCCAATTCGGGCGTCACGATGAAGGGAGCCTTCAGCAGGATGTTATCGTCACCATTACCGGCATTCACCCACCGGTAGCGAATATCGTGATCGCCCGCCGTCAGGTTAGCAACCAGGGATCCGACCTGATAGTGATCCGAGTCAGGCGGAACGCTGATTTCTCCCACGCCCACCCCATCCACGAGCACCTGCAAACGGTAAGTCGCCTGGTTCAGCCAGGCTCCCGGATTTTTTACCGAAATGCCGACGTCATAGGCTCCGTCCACCGGCGCGGAAAACCGTTGCTGAACAAAATATCCGGCTTGCCAATCCGCAAGTCCGTAGGACATCGAATTCGTGTAGTAATTCGGCAAGCTAATTGCGTCGGGTTCGGACACCGATTGGATCCAGAGCGGTTGGGACGGGCAGTTCTGCCCCCCCATCATCATGCACATATAATCGACATATTCGGAACCGGTGGCACCATTCGCCTTGTTAGGCACGTCAACGGCATTCCTCGTGATCGTCTGCGGCGCGCTATCGACGACGTAATCATAGGCGTTCACCTCGAAGGCAGAAACCGTAACGCCGTTTTGAACCAGCTTGGCCCTGTACTTGCCGTCGCTCTTGCGCTCGATGACGACCTGATTGCCGTTGGCCAAATCCACCGAGAACGACGCTGCTTGCGCGCCCGATGCCGGCTGATCAAACGCGGAGGCGTCTGCGAGCACCCATTCGGCCGCGACATCGAAATCTCCCAATCCCCCGATTTCCGGCGCCGTACTGAGAACGGCCGCCGCCGACGTCCCAGCAGCCTTCCTGAGCTCAAGGGCCCCGCCCGCCGCCGCGGCCGATCCTCCGCCCGCGCTGACGGCCTGCCATCTCGCAGGATTGATCCCGGAATCAAAAGGGTCATCATCCACAGCGGTAGCCGAAGGCAGGAGGACCGCGTAGTCCTTACCTTCGACTCGGACCCAGCCTCCCTGTCCTGAACTCGGGTAAGTGTTTGTCCCGTCAAAAAGCTCGAACTCGGCTCCCGCAAGAGTTCTCATAACGTAAAGCCGGCCGTCGAGACGGACCGCCTTCTGGTCAACGGTTGTGCTCGTCTCGTACGGACGGTTCAAAACAACTTTTCCACTTTCGACCGTCACCTGATAAGTCCGCCCCTCGAGCGTCACCACCCCAGACGTATTGGAATCCGCCGAGGCCGAATAACCCTCAAAGTGGTATTGCAGACCCGTCATCCCTGCGGGCTGGGTCACACGATAGGGCTTCATCGTCCCATCGGCGGCACCGATAAAGACCGCCCGGGCAACTTCCGCTGTATCGATCACCTGTCCCGCCGCATCGAGGAAATCGCCTGTGAGCGGCGAATACGTGTAGTTTTGACCGCCAAGCACTGCTGCTAACAACGCGGGCTCGACGGACTGGACACTCTCACCGGAGCGCAAGACGATCGATCCGTCGCCGGAGCGCTCCACCGTGTAACGGGTTCCTGCCAGGGTCACCGCCGGAAGGCTCCGCTCAAAGCTTCGAGATTCCGTATAAATAGCAAAGTCGGCCTGATCCACGGTCTCATCCAGATTCAGATCGGCGCGCACGTCATAGACGCCGCTCACGTAGGCGGCCAAAATGATCGCGTCATCCGCGGCGTCCGCCGCGCCGCTTCCGTTCAGGTCCCCGACCACCCGCGTGCGAAGCGTCACGGCGCCCGTCTCGGCATCTTTCAGGTATTCATAGGTCGTCGGCCCGATCTGGATCGTATTTTGGCTGAGATTGGCCGTGGCGCTGGCAATCCTGTCGTTCACCGTCTCGGCCGCACCGTAGACCATAATCTCTTCGACCGTGGGCCTGCCGTACGCCCCGTTATAATAACCTTGGTAGTGGAACCGAACGTAGCGCGCCGCGGTCGGACGGATGACCGTCGCAATCTCGTTCGGGATGTCGGCTTGCGCATTGTCCTCCGCATACGCGACGCGGACCCAGCTTTTGCCGTCTTGCGAAACTTCCGCCCAGTATTTTGCAACCCGGTACTGACTCTCAGTGGACGTTCCCAAGTGCCGCGAGACGATCTCGCTGATTTGCTGCACGCTTCCGAGATCGACCGTCAGGAAGTTGTCCGGCTGGCTCTGGCCGCCGAAGCGGAAATCCTTGTACTGAATACCATAGGACGAAGTCTGAACCTGACCGGTCACATTGGCCGGATCGTAATCGCAGCCTACGCTGGCACTGCAGGAGTAGGTCACACCCGCGGTACTTGCCGTGACGGATGCTCCAAGCGCCAGATTGACCTGAGCGCTGGTTTGGTCGTACCGGTAGAAATGCCTGTCCAGGAAATCCATCACTTGCCCGACGCCGGACGTGGACGCATAGGACGTCTCCATGAGTTCCAGGTCCTGATGGTCGATGCGCAGGTCATGATTCAGATCGGCTCTCGCCTCGGCCGAATCCTTGGCCAGGAGAACCACGCGCTGCAGCTGAAGGATATCGGTCGGCTTCGCATTGACCCAAACCAGATACAGGCTGCCGTCACCGGCCGGCAGTTCGAACTCCGCGATACCCCGTGCGCCTTCCACGGTCGCGGGAATCGTAATCGTTTGGAGGGGCGGCTGTGCGTCGACCGCACCGGAGCGAACCTCGATCGTGTAGAATCCGTCGGTCGAACACAGCCCGTCCACGCAGGAACCCGTAGGGATGTTGTAGCCGAAGCCATACGCTCCGTCGATCGCCATCCGGTACGTCCCTGCCTGCAATCCGGTATAATCGTACTTTGCGGCAGGCATGACTCCGGGCTGTCTATCGTAAACCGCGTTGTTGTAAACGCCTCCGTCAGGGTTATCCATTTCCCACGAGCCCGCGGCGAAATCGGACGACATATAGTACCAGTCGTCCTTGACCTCTCCGATCCCGAGCCCCATTTGAGACACGAGATAATTCCGGTCCTCGAGGTCCACATCGCCGTCGCCGTCCGCGTCGCCCTCCATCAGCTCCGTCAAAGTCATGGCCCCCGCATCAAATCTCAAGTCCTGGCCGGCGAGAGTCACGAGATCACCGTCGAGAACGGTCATCGTCTCTTCCCCTTGCACAAAGTAATAGATCGAGGGATCGTCGACGTTTTGCGTAAAGCTGAACGTTTCGTCATTGACCGTCACCTCGCCGCCAATCACAAGCGCAAAAGTGTCCGCCTGACGCGCGAACCGGTATTCGTCGCGCTCCGGAGCGCTCACGAGGCTTTGGAGGTTGTCGAATTTAGCGCTCGTTTGTGCCGCCCGGGTTCCCTTGACCGCCATGCGAACTTTCGCGGGGCTCTCCCAGCCTTCGCCGGCGCTCATCCGCCCGCCCAGCTTCGTCCACGCTCCGCCGGCTTCCTGGACATAGGCAATCAGATCGCTCCCCCGGCGCTCGAAGCGGAACTTGCCGCTCGTCGCGGGCGTCGTCCAGTGACCCGCCTCCGGGATATGCGCAAAAACATTTGTCAGAGTGATACCCTCGTCCGAGACAGGATTTTTCCACTCAAAACGAAGGGCATGATTGCCCGCCGAAAGAGGAACATTTGCCAGAAATCCCTCCGCAAGGGTATACCGGGTCGCCGTCACCGCAAACGTGCCAAGGCTTGTCGCACCCTCGAAGACTTCGAACTCATACGTGTGCGGGTCGTTCGGATACGAGTAGGACTGGGGAATTTTTACGGACGCGCCGATTTGATAGTTCCCCGCGCTCGGAACGTTCAGGGCGTATTCGGCCCAAATGCCGTCCGGATAGGTATAGCCGTTCTGATATTGGGCCATCCCGACGCGCAACGAGTCCATGTTCATATAATCCCAGGTATCGTTAAAGCTACTCGTTTCTCCGGAGCAATTCAAATCGACGTCGCAGTAAGAATACCCTTTAGCACTGGCACCGAAGGAGTACCCCTCCTTGCGGACGAGCACCTCCGCGGTATCGACCACCCACTCGGTCTTGGGCTTTTCGGCAAGGACCCGGGTGGCGGCACCCTCCGTCTCAATCAATCGGAACATCCCGTCCGTCGTCCGTTCAATCGTCGCCTTCTTCCCGTTACCGAGATCGACTTCGAACTGAGCGGCGTCCGCGCCCGAGGCAGCCGTGTCGAAACCGGCTCCAAGCTCCCAATCGACGGCGACGTCAAAATCCCCGGCCAAATCGTTCAACACGGTTTCGATCGAAACCGCATCCGTTCCGGAATTCTTCGTCAAGTTCAGCATTCCGCCCGTCACCGACGGTGCGGGAGTTCCTGTCGTATGCCACCGAGCCGACAGAGCCGCTGCAAAATTTTCCCCCGCAAACGGAACCGGCGTGAGCTTCGTCACATCATAGGCAACCCCGTCAATCGTGATGCTCGTTCCGTCCGCGCTGCTCGGATACTCATGCGTTCCCTCGCGCAGCTTGAATTGCGTGGCTCCCATCATCTCGAAATCGTAAATTTTTTCGCCGAGGCGCACGGCCGCTTGGTCAAGGGTCGTGCTTGTGCGGGAGGGAGCGGTCAAAACCACTTTGCCGCCGACCAAACCGGCCGTATATTCGTGACCTGCCAGGACCACGTATCCTTGGGCGTTGGAATCTTGAGTTTCGTCCGCGCTTTCAAACCGGTACGCAAGGCCCGTCATGCCGGCAGGTTGAGTGACGCGGTAAGGCACAAGCTCCGTACCGCTCACGCCGATCATGATGATCCGCTCGATCGCCGTCGTCGCCGCCGAAGAAAGGCTGGTGACTTCGACGAGGCCCGTCTGAACATTCCGGGCGATCTGGTAGGCCTGTCCGCCCAGGACGATCACGCCCTGTGCGTCACTTTCCACGGGATTTTGGCCGATGCCGGTCATCACAAAGACGCCCGCAGCGCCGTCTTTTTCGGCGACTTCATACAAGACGTTGCGGAGCATCACAACGTCCACGGCCTCCGCCTCACTCGTCAGGTTGGGTTTTGTCAGGCGCACCTCGCCGGTCTCGGGATCCGAAGTCGCGCGGTAGATTTTGCCTTCCAAAGTCACGAGCCCGGCCGCATTGCTCTCGGCCGTGCGGTCAAGATAACGGAACGAGAAACGCCCACCCGAAAGGGGTGTGACTTCGTAAGGCAGCATGGGCTTGATCACTTTCGCCGTATAGCTAAGATTGTCAAACCACGCACCGTAGTAGTTGGAGGCAACCGCAAGGCCTCGGCCGCCCAAGGGCTCGAGAGGAAGCGCTTGGAAGAGAGTCCTTTCCACCTTCGTGGCAACATCCTTCAGAAGCACCGTCAGAGAGTTTCCTTCGCGAATGAGCTTCAGCTCATAGGAGCGGCCTTCCGCAATCGCCATCCCTGCGGAAACGTCCTGGAGCGTCTCGCTCGAATAGGTATATCCTTCCCGCGTGGACTTACGGAGTCTGACCCGCCACACCTCGTCCTCATCCCGCTCAACGACGATGGCGTAATAGGCATAGCTGGTCTCTTCATAGCGGGCATCGAAAACCATCTGGACTTGGCTGTAGGGATTGAGAGGCCCGGCCCATCCAAAATTCATTGCATACTCATACGTCGAGGGGGTCTCGATTCCAAGCCCCGCATAGCCCGAGCCGCTCATGTCACCGCCCATAAATTCAGCCCTGTTGTTTGCAATCCGCCAGGTTCCGGACTCCGGCGACCAGCCCGTACCCGCCTGGTTCTGGTCAAACCTGAACGATTCCTGGGCCAGGATCTGATCCGGTCCCTGGACCCGCACGACTTGAATGCCGGAGGGTGCGCTCTCAAACGCCCGCCGCGACAGCACGATGGTCGTCTTCTCCTCCCGGGTTTCGGCAATCACGTCATAGAGGACCCCGTCGATATCGAGAACGCCCTGAGCATTGCTCGTATAGTAGGTAAGACCGTCATAAAAATGATAGGTCGCAGGGACGGTCCCGACTGACGTCACGCTGAAAACACGGCCCTCGGCCTCGACCGCCAACGCGTCGACGGCTTCGGAGCGGACGATCTTCTCCCGGACCAGGCTGATCCGGCCGGTCACCGGGTCGCGGTCGATATAGAAAGTGTTGCCGTCGATGACCACGCTTCCGTCGTCCTCCGAGGTAAACGAAAGGAACTCGTTACCGATTGTGACCGAGCCGTCGCCGTTGTCCTGAATCAGATATTCAGTCCCGCGGACAGACACGACCCGGTCGCTCACCTGAACAATCGGGACATCTTTCTCCGTCAAGGTGATTTTTTTCGTCTCAGGATCTTGCGCCAGCTCATAAAGGATTCCCGCCACGGCCGCCTCGCCTGCCGAAACATGAGCGGTCCAGGCTTCATCTCCGTCGGTAAAATAAATCAAGTCCTCGTCATCCGCATCGTAGCTATAGGCAAAGACCTTGCCGTTCACTTCGAGACTACGGTCGGTGACGGCATCGATCCGGTTGAGGACCTCCTCCAAGTTAACCCAGTGGGTCAGCGTTTCGACTTTGATCGTATACAGGACGCCACCCAGAAGGACTTTAGAGTCGGTGGCCAGGACCGTCACGGTCTCCTGCGCGCCGCGGAAAGTCACAGATCCGTCGGCATTGACAGAAACGTCATAGCGCTGCCCGTTCGCCTCGACGATTTGGTCCAAAACAAGTTCGCTTTCCTCGGAAACCTGCTGGAGCACATAGCGTCGCAAGGGTTTGAAGACATCGTTTGCCAAGTTGTAAAGCTTCCCGTCGACGGCCACCGTGTTTCCGGCCGAGCGGTAAGTGCCTCCGGTTTCGAGGTCCCGGAAGAACCAGGCCGCCCCGTCCGTCCGGACTCCGTAATACCGGGTGCCCAGCTTAACGATTTCGCTCGAACTCGCAAACGAGGCGCCCGCGGCGATGATTTGAGTATTGGCCGCGATATCCGCTGCGGTCACTTTGAAATCATGACCGTTCAACCGCAACACGCCGTTCTCGTCGGAAACCACGGCAGCACCGGACGGCGGCGTCAGGACATAACGGATCTTGTTATCGAGCACGCTGCGCTCTTCCGTCATACGGTAGTAGGCACCGTCGATCTCGATATAATTCGTGTCGGGCATAAGCCGCATGCTCGTCTCGGGTTCAAACGCCTCTGCGGCAGCCGCATCGAAAGCCGTATAATCCGCATCGTCGATCACGAGGTCGTTGTTTTGGTCCGCTTCCACGACACGGCGATCGGCCACAAATACGTCCTTGATCTGAATACTCGGCGTCCCGAAGAGATCGGTATCGTAGAACTCGCGCGGCCAATCCCAGATGAACTTGATGTCATGCGCCCCGGCATCAAGACGCAACGTCGCATAGCCGCGGCTGTAGACGTCCTCGGAAGCGCGAACCGTAAAGTCTCCGCTTTCGAGCCCGTCCACGAGGACGCGGAACTTAAAGTCCAGGTCAATCCACGGCCTCTTGGCGGCGCCGGTCGATTGAGCGTAAGCCATCGCTTCGAGCTCCGCATAGGTCTTCGCCGACAATCCGACGTCGTATACGCCGTCTTCGGTCAACGCAACCCGGTAATTGAGTTCGTTGGTCGAGTACTTCTCGGTCTCGGACTTTTTGTTATCTTCGCCTGCAAGGAGTTCCGTCCCATAGCCCTCGTAATTGGTCCTGCCTTCGCCATAATTGGACGGAGACGCAAAAACAGTATCGCCCTCGGTGTAAAAGCCGTAAGAATCCTTCGTGCTCGTATAATGACCGAAGCCGTCGCCGAACTTGTACTGATGGAGCGGATTATTTTCGTCGATCGCAACGGTGTAGACCCTGCCGCCGACGACAAGCGTCTGAACCCGCGAAGAGGCCGTATTCGCTTCAGTCAGGCTGACGCGTCCCGCGGCATCTACCGAAACCCGGTAAACCACGCCGTCGCCGATCTCGACCGTCTGCGTCGCCGGATCAAGCCAGTACTCCTCCACGGACTGTTGATGTTTCACGATGAAGCGGTAAGTCCCGGCATTCAGGTTCATACCGGCGGCCGTGGTCCCATCGTCGAAGGTAGAAATATCGTCGGCACCGGTATACGCGGCCGGATCACGCACAACAATCACGGTCCTCTCCTCCGCGGTGCCAGCATGCACGCTAATCAGCGAAGCTTCATCGCTTTGACGGTACCCCGTCGAGAGCTCGATCTCGCCCGCGTTCGGGCCGTTCGACCGGACCAAGTACGTCACGCCGTTGATCGTCACGGTCGCCTGGAAGCGGTCCATGTGGCCGGCGGCGTTTATCTGGCGGACAAAGTCCGACCGGTACACGCTGGTGCCGTCCGTGAAAACATATTCGTAGGCGCCGCTGCGCTTCGCGCTGGCGCGGAAATCGATGGCGTAATAGCGCCCGTCCAGAACGACGGCATTGTGGCGGACCGGAATCGTCTGAGAGATTTCCTCGAACCGATAGTTTCCGGCCTCGGCCAGGACCCGGTAGAGGCGGCCCTGGATCGAAATCGATTCGGTCGTGCCAATCACCGCGGGCTCCTCCGGATGCAAGACGTCTGTCAAGCTGAGTGCTTGCAACTGTCCGGGTTCAGGTTCCGGCCCGACCGTGACCCGGTAGGTACGGCCGTCAAGGCGCGCAAGACCGCTTTCGACGAACTGGCTCGCAACCGGATCTTTGCGCTGGAGCGAAAGCTGGCCGGCTTGAGGCTCCGTAACGGCATAATCCAGCCCGCCGATCGTAACGACCGTTTGCGGCCCTTCCGCCCGGCTTCGGTAGCTCTCGGGCTCCCTCTGGTAGGCCTCGGTCACGGTGTAAGTGCTGCCGATCTTCGTCCATGTAAAGTACCGGTCGCCGAGTGCGAGCGTCGGAATCTCGAAGCTGTTGATCTGGTCCGCGACGATATCAACGTTCTGGGGATCATTCGGATCGAACACGAGCTGATAGCTCTTCCCGTCTTTGAGCTCGACGGTATTATTGTAGGGATTTGAATCAACCTCATACGGCGCGTAGAAAGGCGGATCGGGGATGCAGTTTCTTTCGCCGGAGCCGCACGCCCTGACCGGCACAAACCGCTGCATCGCGCCCTGGCTGGCCTTGTAGTTGGTCTCTTGCTGATGGATCTGGAAATACCGGCCGCCAAGCTCCAGGCCCTTGGTGACGTCGGCCGTAGTCGTCACTTTCACGAGAGACGCGCGGCTCGTTTCCACATCGAGACTGAAGCGATAGCTGTGGCCCGCCAAGTCCACAATCCCGAACCGGTCGATCTTGGTCTGATTCGTCCCGTCCGTGACGTAGACATCGGTCCCGGAGCGGAAGACATAAAGGTCTTTGCCGGCTGCGCGCACGGCATTCAGGAACTCGGGATTCCCGGCCGTATCGGCGTTGTAATTCTCGAGAACAAGGGTTCCACTTTTGCCCGGCATCCCCGGTACGCGGAACGGGATCCTGGAGGTGTAAACTTTGACCGTCTCGCCGCTCCCGCCTTCCGTCGCGTCTTGCATAAAGATGTCGTCGGTATTGGCGGCGACCTCTTTTTCATCCACCTGGGCGGGATCGTATACGATCTGCCAGCCGAGGAAGGAGGAAGTCTCCTCTTTCTCCCGGAGGACGTAGGCGTCGGTCAGCGGGTCCTTCACCATCTCGTAGACGAATCCCGTGCCCAAGCTGACTTCGAGGAACACGCCGCGCGCGTCGTCCCGCTTGGTCGCGTCGCCGTAGATGGGATCGGCTCCCTCCGCATGGAAACTGAAGCCGTAATTGGCGTCGAGTTCAGGGACCACTTGGTAGATCGTCGAACGGACTTTGACGGTGTCCACCGCGACGGAGGTCCTGCGCGTCTCGTCCAAAATCACCGTGTAGGAGCCGGACACGGGATTGCGGAACATGCGCCACGTCCTGCCATTCAGGTCAAAAGTGCCTGTGGCAGCATCGTAATTGAACTTTTCCGGATTCTCCTTGATGTCCTTGACCGTATAGGTCCTGAAATAATTATTTGCATCGTCGTAGTCGACCCCCGTCCAGGCGCGCCGCTGTTTGATCAGCGGCTCATAGGCTGCCCGGTTATAGGTGGCGTCGAACGGATTGAGATCCGACACATAGGCGACCGGCTTGTGTCCGACGGGCGCATCCTCGGGACTCACCGTCAGCTGCCCCCACCAATTACAGGTCCCGGAGGGCGCGTACTGGCAGTAGTCTGCATCGCCCGCCTTCACGTCCTGATAGGCGCTCACGAGCTCATAGGAAAGGATCAGCGCCTCGTTCTCGCCCGAAACGCGCAGCACGTTATACTCGGAGAGGATCGGCTCCCCGTCGGCGTCAAACGAAAGATCGTAGCCGTTCCCTCCGACCACATAGCCGGTGGTTTTGATGGCGTCCGGATCGGCCCCGTAGCTGTACTCCCTTCCGGAGTCGACGATGATCGGAGCGACCTTGTTGGCCACCGGCTCGAAAACACGGTCGATGGACGAAATCCCGGCCCCCTGGTTTCGGACCCCTTCTTCCATGATCGCAGCCGCCGATTCTTCGGTCGAGTAATCGCCCGCGAAGTACACGACTTCGCTCTCGGGAAGGTAAAAAGCGGCGGTCGCCGAATTCTGCCATGCTCCGTTCGGAGAATTGAACAACATGTCATAGAGCTCTTCGATCCCGGCCGCAAGCTTGCTTCGCGAGCCATAGGTGTCGAAAACGGACGCTTTCACCGGATCGGGACGCCGGTTTTCCGGGTCGTCCACAGAGCCGTAGTAAGAGAACAGCGCCGAATCGATCGCCGACTCGAAGCGGCGCGTAAACTCGATCTCATTGGCGCCCGCAAGCAGCGAGAGATTCGAAAGGCCGCTCTCGTTGTGGCTGTAGACGATGTCGTAGAGCCACTCGAGGCTGCCCGAGAAGGCCTGCTCCGCATAGATCCCCGCGTCCGAGTCCTTGACAACGCTGATCGGGCCCTGGTCGTTGTAAATGATCGTGTAGGTCACCGGGCCGATCACGATCTTGTTTCCGGAGGCCTGGAAGACACGGCCCTTTTCATAATAGCCGTCAAACACCGCGGGTCCTGCCATCTGATCGATCACCTGCCCGTCTTCCTGCCCGCCCTCGAAGAACGGAGTCTTGGCCCCGCCCTGGCCGGCCGTAAAGGTCGTGATGCGAGTCATCGGATCGTAGGCGATCGAGAATAATTGGCCGCCCAACAAAACCGTACCTTCGATGATCCGGACCTGGTTTTCCCCGAAGAGCCGGTTGTTGTAGACGTAATTTTGCTTCATCTGGTAATACATGTCCGTGACCGCCACCGTCTTGACATAGTCGATGGGGTCCTGCGCCGTGTGCGCCTCGCGCATCGACACGATCCTTCCCTGAGCGTCGTAGGACGGCACGTAATAGATCACCCCCACACGGACCCGGTCACTCGAAGTCGCGCTCACCGACGCATCGTCCGTTCGAGTCAGGGTGTAGGACTTGTCCGCATTGAGAGTGATCGAGTAGGTGATCCCGGCAAGAGTAATCTGGGACGTCCCCTCGGACTCAATGTGCCGTTCGGTCAGGACTGGGATTTTTTGAGCCTCGTCCCATGCGATGTCGTAGGTGTGACCGTTCAAGGTCACCTTGGGCGTCACAGCGCTGTTGTCGCTCGACACCGTGACAAGACCGTCGCTGAACGTGTAGACGCCCGTGTCGTCCTTGGCGAAGTTCCAGCCGGTCGCCTCGCTGCCGAACCGGATCTTGCGCCATCCCTCGATAAGCTCGCTCTTCAGGTAGTCCTCCACGAGCCGGACCTTACCGTCTGGAAGGGCAATGACCGTAAAGTCGCGCCCGTCCACCGTCAGCCGCTTTTCCACTTCAGAAGGCGTCTCGCCCGCAAGGCCCAGCGAATACTGCCCTGCCGCCGGAACGCTTTCGAGCCGCGAGAATTGTGCGTACTGTTTGAGGGTCGTCGGAATCTCCATTTTCCGGTGTTCGATCAGGGTGTGGCCGGAAGCGGAGCCGTCGGCAAGCTTGAAGTCGGGCATGACGGTGTCCCAGTAGGCCGACTTGCGCCTCGCGGTTTCTTCGGTCTCGCGGTCGCGCCTGGGCCCGGCGTAAGGCAGCGAAATGGTGATCTTGACGCCGCCGGGAAGTTCGATGGACTCCTCATTCTCATTCGAATCGAAGGTCGAAACATAGCGCCGGCCGTTCGCCGACAGGCTGTGCACGCGCTCGCTGATCTCGCTGACCAGATAAATCACCCCGTCGATCTCCACCCCGTTGACATAAGCCGACGGATAATCTTCGACGCCGATCGTCGCCTCAGGGGTATCGACGATGTACCGGTTGCGATCGCGTTGGATACAGTGCTCCTCATAAAGGTTATCGCGCCAGCACACATCGGCGGGCTTCGGCCGGTTGATGTACTCGGCTTCATCGACCTTCATCGTGAAACGGGGCTCGACATTGAGGTTCTCGAAATGAATGTCCTCCGAGATCGTCGTCACCTTGGTTTCGTACTCGATCGTGTAGCGCACTCCCGCCAAGTCGACTGAACGCATGAACTCGACTGGGGCGACCTCGAAGAGGTCCACCGGAACGCTCACGCGCTTTTCGACCTGCTCGAGGCGGAAAAGAAGAGGATGATTAGCATCAACGTCTTTGACCTGGAGGACTACCCCGTTGAGCTCCACCTGATGCGTGTCTGGATTTTCATACACGACTTCGTTTTCAAACGTAAAGCGGTACCGGTTGTAGGGCTCACCCTGTCTCGTGACCACATAGATCCGTCCCTTGACCTCCACCACGGCCCGGTCGGCGATCGTCCCGATGTCCGCGGCGCCGATCAGGTCGACGCGGCCCGTATCGGGGTCCACTTCGATTTCGTAGAGGTCGCCGTCGATCGTCACCTGCGTTCCGGAGTTCTCCGCAACTTTCGTGCCGTTGTGAAAGAAGGAATAGACGGCGCCGAGGCCGTCATATTCGACGGTGTAGAACTTTCCTTTCAGGATCGCTGAAAACGCGCTCACGGAAGAAACGTTCACATAGTCTTCCGACGCCGTGATACGTCCGCCCTGCATTTCGACGGCATAAATCAGACGGTCACCCAGCGTCACTTTGGGCGCCCCGCTCAAGTCGCTCGATTCATACGCAATTCCGTTCAGAACAAACCGGTAGCGGTTCGCGCCGAGGTCGACAGCCAGGTAGGTCTCGTTTTTCACCCGGACCACATCCCCCGTCCTAGAATCGATGCCGGCCCCCGACAGGAAAAGGCTGCCGTCCGGATTGCGGGTCACTTGATATTCCCGGCTCCCGATGCGCAGGGTCGACTCCGTGGGAGCGATGATGAACTTGGTCTCGCCCGTTTCGAAATCATTGAGCGTATCGTCGCCCAGGACGGACTTGCTGACAACGTAGAAGGCGCCATCAAGCTCAAGAATCTGCAGGCGCTTGTGCGTCTCCTTGTGGTCCTCGAGTCGGATCTTGCCGTCCGCGCCGATGAAAAGATCGTAAAGAAGCCCGGTCACTTCCTTTTCAGTTCCCTCCGCGAGGTGCTTCTCGTATTCCGCATAGGGCACCGTGACGAACTCTCCGATGCGAACGGAGTTGTCGGCGGCCTTGCTCGTGTAGGAGTGGATCCCGTCCGAGAAAGTCCATGTCCCATTGTGGTTGTCGAAAACAAGGTAGTTGCGTCCGTAAACCTCCAGCGTCTGGTCCGCTGCCGGCATGCTGCTTTCCTCGGCCGACTCCCTCAACATCACCTGTCCGTCGGCGCGCACCACAACGTCATACTTCACGTTATTGCCCAAAACGACGCTAGGAGGCGCCGTATTATTGTCGCTGCGGAAAGACCGGTCCCAGAGCGGCGAAGTGAAGCTGTAGGTGCCGTCAGGGTGGTCCTCGACAAGGAGGGTCGTCGACCCTTTGACAAGCGGATCGATGGCGGTCTTTGTCCGGGTGTCGCGCCCGGTCAAGATCGCCGCGCCCGTCACCGGATGGACCTCGAGGAGGAACTCGATGCCGTCAAGCGTCACGAGCGTCTGATTCCCGGAGACGCGGCTGGAAACGATCGACTCCGCCCCCATTTCCCGGCGAAGCGCAGCGAGATACTTCTCCTTCTCGACCGGGCTCGTCACGCCGCTTGCAGCAAGCACGGCGTTGTAATCAATCAGGTCTTCGCGTGCGACACTGAACCGGGTGCCGTCGCGGATCACAATATAGGTTTTTCCCAGGAGTTCCACTTTCGTGTAAGTCATCAAATCCTGGGTCCACGTATCGCCGACCTGGAGGCTCGTCAGCATCTGATTCGCGCGTTCACTGCCGGTAGCACCATCGAGCGCAAGGACAATCGCCTGGAAGGTTGCCTCTTCGCTTGAATACTTAGCGGCCGATGCCTCCTCAAGCGCAACCTTGCCGGTTTGCCGGTTGATCGAAACCGTATAGGTAAGCCCGTCGAAGAGCCGGACCTTCTGCGTTACCGCGTCCATCACGTATTTGGGTTGAGACGCCGTAATCGGCTGGTAATCAATCTGCATCAGGCCGTTTTCGCCGCGGAACATCATGTACTGAACCGGGTTTTCGTGTTCCTGAATAAAGTAATAGCCGGTGTAGTTGTCATTTTGCGGATCCGTCCGCGCCTGGGAGTTATTCACGACATAAGAATGAATTCTGAAGACCTTGCCGTCGATGTCGACGGTGCCGTCGCTTGAACCGTGATAGACGTTCGTTCCGTCCGTGAGGAAGTAATGACCGCCGTCGGCCAAAATCAGCTCATAGGCTTTGCCGTCGAGGTCCGCGAAGGTCTTGGGCCTGCGGGTCAAATCCCGTTCTCCCGATTGCAAGCGGTTTCGCAGTTCGCTCATGGATTCGAGGTCCATCACCGTGCTCACCGCGCGGTCTTCGGTCTCTTCCACAAGGACCGTATAGCCCTGTCCGCGCGCCAAATCGCCGAGCACGCGGTAGGTCCGGGCGCCGATCCGGATCGATCCCGAAGCGGCATCATAGATGTACTGGTTCGAGCCTTGGATCAGATACGTCACTGCGCCCGCCTCCGGCGACGGGACGGTCACGATTTGATACTCCGTGCCGTCAATCATCAGCTCCTTCTCGCCTGCGTCGCGTCCTTCGCGCGGTTCGGTCACGATCGTGCCCGTCTTGACCTCGATCAGGACAGCCCGCACCGTTCCGGACGGAGAAGCGTATTGGACCAGCTTGTAGGTACGGGCGCCGAGGGTCACCGTGAGTGCCGAGGGATCGACGGCGACCTTCGCACCGGAAACCACGACAAAGAACCGCCCCTGGGCGTCGCGCTCCACGAGATAATTGGCTCCGTCCACCGCAGCCGCTGACCGCGTCACCATGACGCTCGTGGCGACCTCAAGCGGCGAGCCCGGCGAGTAGACGAGAACACCGTATCCGCCCCCCCACGAACCGGCGCTCCGGTAGGCATTCCCGTCAGCCAGCGTAATCGTTCCCTGCGCGCTCTGATAGACGTATTCCGTGCCGCCCCTGGACAGCACGAGCTCCGTGAGTTGGGCATTCGAATCGTAGTTCGAGCGCACAATCGCGTAATCCAGACCGTTCACGCTGATTTCATTCGCACGAGTCCACGACCAGCCCTCCACCGAGTTCGTTCCGGCCGGCAGATAGCGCCAGTCGAGTCCGCCGGGAGGCGTCAGTCGGGTCAGCGTCAGCTCGTAGTTGCCTGCGGGTTGGATGTGGTACACCAGAACCTGCTGGCCGTTCGCCGTGGAGGTAATCGTCAGCATGGAAGGATTCGTCGAAAAATAAACATTGCCTTGGGTATCGACAAACTTGAAATTTTCGCCTTCAGCCGGCTTGATTTCATAGGTCTTCGTCTGACTGCCGTCCCAGATCTCGATCATCCCTCCGACAGACGTCCGGCCGATGACCTGCGTGCTCACGATCATGCCTTCGGCCTGTTCCACAAGGACAAGGCTTTGCTCCTGAGGCGCACCGGCAACCCGCTCGTCGCCCTCAAGAATGAGGCGGTAAGTACGCCCGTCGAGCGTGACAGGCTCGCCGGCCTTGGCAGCCCCGACGCTTTGGCCCGCTTTGGAGAACACATACGTCCCGTCTTCGAGCTCGACCACCGCGTAATAGGCCCCGCCGACCTCCATCATGCGAGCGCGCTCATCCGTCCCAAGCGCCGGATACGATTGTCCCTTCAGGGTGAGTTCGCCGTTTTGCTCCGTCACGTCATACAGGCGCCCGGCCAGTTCCACCACCCCCGCCCCCGACTCCATAAGGGTCACGGTGGTGCCGTCCGAGATGCTGTACTGGGTCCCGGTCTTTTCGTAGGTATAGACGGTGTGAGCCAACTCGAAACTCGACGCATCGATGCGTGTGCTGTCCACGGTAACATGCTGAAGCCGGGTCTGCCCCGCGACCCGGCGGTAGCGGAGGCCATCGGCCATCTCGATATAATCGTCCGTGACCTTGACCTGCGACCCAAGGTCGGCGGCGCCCGGTATCAGCTGGCCCAGGTCGTTGATCAGATACGGCGCAAAGGTATACGAATATTTTCTGAACGAGAATCCCGACTCGAAACTTTCGACGGGTTCGTACTCGACGCGGTAGAGCGTGTCGTGAATGCGGACGAACTCCGCCGCGCGGCTCGAGTCGAATTGCTCTTCCAGGCGGAGGAGCCCGGTAGAGGGATCCTTGAAAATGGCGTAGCGTACCCCGTCGATCGTGACCGTCTCGCTCAAGTCGCCGCTCGCGTTCAGGATGATCGAGGTCTTTCCGAAGGCCTCCTCGATCAAGCTGCGGTCGGCCGAGTTAAGCACGCTGTCCCGGTTGACGTCCGCGGCGATCTTCTCGCGCACTGAGAACTGCTGGGTCGCCGGATCCGCGATGATTTCATAGGCCACCCCGTCGATCTCGATGTCCCGGGTCCCCAGGACGTTGTTGAAGAGGCGCTGTCCGTCGTCAAACACGAAATACTCGATCAGGCGCGAGCTGGTCGTCTGCGCCTGCCCGGGCACGGTCAAAGACCCGTAATTCATGCTCAGGCTGTCGGCGCCGTTCGGCATGTCGGGTGCCAGAAGACCGCTCTCGGCAAGGCCGGTGAAGTTTTCCATGAAGGTTTCCATTCCGTAATCGGACGAGGACAAGCCCCACGCCCCCTGGATACCCGTGAGGGCTCCCGTGCCGGTGGCAGCAGCATAAAAGCGCCGCTCGACCGCATACGTCTTGCCGTTCAGAGTGATCAGGAAACGCCCGTCGGCAATCGACTCATAGCGGTTGAGGTCCCGCCGCCGCAGGCTGACTTTCTCGGTCAAATCGTCGAGCACGACATCATAGGGCTCCCCGGCAATCATCACGACGTTCAGGGCTTTCTGGCTCCGGAAGGTTTCCCTTGTCGTCCGGTCGACGAACGTGTACGTCCCGTCTTCGTTCTTCTCGACCTCATACTCGCGTCCCGCCATGGCGATCACGCCTTCCGAAACGCGGACGCTGTTGGTGTAAAGCTTTTTGACCCGGATTTCCTCGCGGGTCCCGCCGGGGGCCAGAGCGTCCGTAACGGTTTCCGTGTAGACCTGATAGGTCACGGAGCCGACGGTCACGACGCCGTCGGCATCGCTGACGTAATCTTTCAAGCCGTCGTTAATGAGCCAAACTCCCTCGGTTTCCTGCTTCATATTGAACACATGCCCGTCGATCTGGAGAACCTTGTCAAAAACGGTCTTGCCGGTCTTCGGGGTCTTCGACAGGATAACGGTGTACGTCTTGATCAGCTGCATCACCTCATCCACGGCATCCACATCCTTCTCGTTGACTTTGCCGTCCACGTTCACATCGACAGCCTCCTTGAGAGCGTCGGAGAGAAGCGACCAATCGTCATAGTCCACATCGGCGTCCCCGTCGATATTTGCGTCAGCGAGTTCCTGGGCGGTCGGCGTGCGGATCTTCTGCCATTCGATGAGCTCGTGGATGCGCTCGACGTCCTGCGGCGTCACATACGTGTCGCCGTCCACATCCACATGATATTGGTTGACCTCGCGGTCGAAGATGGCATCGTCTTCGGCGTTGACCAGGTTGTCGCCGTTCAGGTCCTTCTTGGCAAGGGTCTTGCGCTCCTGATCGAGAGAGCCCGCCTGAACCAGCATGATGTTGTTGGCAATGGCGTCGAGGTCGCTTTGAGTGACCGCGCCGTTGCCGTCAAAGTCCGCCAGGTCGATGTTCCTCAAGGCGGCTTCCAGAGCCTTCCAGTCGTCGGCGGTGACGCCGTTAGCACCGTCGATATCCGCTTTTTCCAGCTCCTCGTCCGTGATCCCGTAATCCAGGTACTGTTTGATTTTTTGATACCACGCAAAATCCCCGGAATCGACCCCGGTGTTTCCGTCCACGTCCGCCAGACGGTTGCGAGCATCATTGAGCAGGTTGACGTCGAAGTTATTCAGGACGCCGTCCTCGTTGACGTCTCCGGAAGCCTTGTCCTCCTCGGTCAGGAGGGCGAAATTCAGGACCTTCTGGATGCTGTCGCGCGCAAAAGCCATCTCCTCGGTGGAGATCGTGCCGTTCGCGTCCATATCGAATTCCATGAATTTAAATTTTTCGGACAGCGCACGGTAAGGCGTGACATCACCGAGGTCGGGATCCTCGGGCCTCTCCGGGGCGATCCCGAGCTTCTCGACGAGCTCCCGAAGGGCCATCAAGTCGGGATCATCGGCCGTGGTGTCCTGATTGCTATTTAAGACGTAGGCCGCGCCGCGCCGCGCCATTTCCTTCTCGATATTCGAGACGTTCTCCGCCGTGTTGAGAGACAGCCCCAGTTCGGGCGCCAGGCGGACGATCTCTCCGCGGTACTGGTCCATGACGCGGGTCATGGCCTTGCGGTCATCGGCGCCGAAATTCACCCGCTCCTCCAGGGAGATCGCTCCGGTCTCAACGTCCGTCACGACGCTCCAGACTTTGTTCGCCAAATCGATGTGCCCGAGCAGCGCGCTCTCGGCATAGCTTCGGACCTTTACGGCGCCGTCATCGAGCGTCACGGTCCCGTCCTCTGCATCGACCTGCACCGAGTAAATCCGGCCGTGGACCAGGAGAGCAGGCGGTGCAACGGCCGTACTGGATGAGGCGTCCGCCGCGACAAGAGTCATCCCGGCCGCGCCGCCCGGAACGATGTTGAAAACGACACCGTCGAAGGTCACCTGAGTAGCGCCCCGCCCCGTGTTGGTCCCGTCGGTAAAGACGTAGTCGCCGCCATCCTGATGCCAGGAGAGCAATTTGTGAATGGCTTCCACCTTGATCACGGGCTCGGCAACCGGAGCGCTCTGCTCGAACGCAGGCGGATTCACGGCCGCATCGAGGCCGTTCAAGATATCGAGGGCCTCCTGGACGGTGCGCGCCTGGAGGATTCTCTGCTGGACGTCCGCAGTCACCACCGCGTCCTCGAGATCGATGTAGCCGTTTCCGTCGATGTCACGGCCGTTGGCCATCGCATAGAGCATCGTGTCGAGGTCTTTGACGTTCAGGTTGTGGTTGCGGTCGACGTCGGACAGGGCCTGGTCTCGCAGCGAGACCGTATCCCCGGTTTCGATCTGCTGGATCTTATGGTCGATCCAGTCCACATCCTGCTGGTTGAACAGCCCGTCCTGGAAAAGGTCCACCCCTTCCAGGTAGCGCTTGATGTAGTCGAAATCGTTCTCGAGAGAGACCACCCCGCCTCCAAACTGAAGATCTTCCCGGAGGAGCCTCTTCATTTCGACAAAAACGGGATCCCGCTCGTCGCGCAGGTAGATGTCGACGTCGGAAGTTGCCCGCGTCGAGCCCGGTTCCCTCTTGGTGATTTTCCCGTCGCCGTCGAGGTCCATGCGGTCGAAATCCTCGAGCCGGATCGGAATATCCAGCCCCCGCATCTTGGCGATCATCACCGCGTCTTTTTCAGTCTTGAGCTGGTCGAGCCGGGTCGAGATCATGTTCGTGTTCGCCTGCTTGACGATCCCGAGGTCCGTCTCGTCGAGCAGCCAGTTGTTGTCGACGTCGTAGTGGTCGAAGGTCTCGGGCTGGAGGATGCGCGCGAGCGGCTGCTGGATGTTCTGCAGAATTTCATCGGCCAGCTTGACGTCCAGCTCGTTGAACGTGCCGTTCGAGTCGAGGTCATAAAAGGAGTTTTTGGCCACATCGAGGGCGAAACGGGCCCACAGGATGTCGTCCGAGTCCAGATAATCTCCCCAATCAGGCGGCAGGCCACTCCCCGCCTCTTGAGCGTTGGCCGCGTCGCTGATCGCCTGGACCTCGTCGTAGCTCTTGTTGAGGTCTCCCATCTTGATTTGTCTCATCATGTACGCGTCCATCGTCCGGCCGAAACCGAGGCGCCGCAGGAGGCTGTCGAGCTCCGTCATCTCCTTGAGAATAGCCGTGTCAGCGCCCGCCGCGCTGTAGTCCACGAGGCCGTCCCCGCTCAAATCGGTGTGCCCGAGGATCGCGTCCTGGACTTTCTTGACGTCCTTCAAGCCAACGAACTTGTCGCCGTCGAGGTCATAATCAAGATAGCCACGGATGTAGACTGGTTGGCCGTCAGGGTTCGTACTGAAATAGCCCTTGATCCGAAGGATTTCGCCGTCCTGAATCGCCGTGCGGACGTCATTCATCATCGCAACGTCGTCCGTGTTGACCAAGCCGTCGTGATTGAGGTCGTAGCGGGCGCTCGAGGTGGACGCGGCCAGAAAATTCGCGATATCTTCGCTATCGATGCTGCCCGTCTGGTTCAAATCGGCGCGGCGGACCTCCTCGGCGGTCACGCCCTGGGTAATGAGGTCCATGTTCTCCATCATCGTTTGAATGCGCTCGACATCCAGCTCTCCGAAGAGGCCGTCGCGGTCGACGTCGCGCGCCTCGGCAGCCAAGCTTTTAAATTTCTGCGACTCCACTTCCAGGAAATACTCGAGGTCCCGGATCTCGGCATATTCGCCCAGGCGGACTTTTCGGACCTCTTCGATGTCGAGCAGGTTGATAAATCCGTCCGAGTTGGCGTCACGCCGTTCAAAGGCCTCCGCCGACTCGATCCCTCGCGAGAGGAACCACGTCACCAGATCCCGGAAGGCTTGCCGCTCCGACTCCGTCACCACGCTGTCGGAATCTGTGTCGATCACGGACGCCGCCTTACGGGCTTTCTCGAAGAGCTCGAGGTCCGCCTCATTGACGGCCCCGTCGCCGTTCAGGTTCGCGCGCCGCTCCAACTCGGGCGTCACGCCGAGCGCACGCTTACGGATAAGGTCGGTAATGACCTTGTCATCGTTGGTGTTGTAGCTGCGGTCGCCGTCGACATCCACCAGGTGGTCGTAAACCTTCGTCACGATCTCGAGGTCCCGGTTGTCGAGGGTCTTGTCGCCGTTGACGTCAAAGCGGTTCTGCTCGTCCTGGGTCAGGAACTTCCCCGCCCGGATGAGACCCTCCGTGTGGACGATCCAGGTCAAGTCGGCTTGGTTGATATGTCCGTCGCGCGCAAGGTCCCAAGTTTCGGCATCACTCAATGCCACGGCCTCGAGCGACGGATCGGCCGCGATCGCGGTCAAAAGATCGGTCATCGCCTGAATGTCCTGCCCGTCGACCGTGCCGTTGCGGTCCAGATCGGCCTTACCCACCGCTTCGGGCAGGGCAAGCTCATTGCGCGCCAAGAGGTCCAGCACGTCGGAGAGCGCATTCACATCCCCCGTGCCGCCGAATTGGCCGTCCCCGTTGACGTCCGTTTTCGGAACCCACGTCCGTGCATAAAGGAGGTCCTCCAGATCCAGATCCGTGACGACTCCGTCCCCGTTAACGTCGGCACGGTCGATGATGGCCTCGGAATATTGGATCCTCTGATATTCGATCACATCCTTGAGGCGGGCCAGGTCGTTTGAGTTGATCGAGCCGCTGCCGTCGATGTCCCGGTAATAGGCGAGCGCATCAAAGATCGCCGCGAGGTCCTTGTCGTTGACCTTGCGGTCGCCGGTGACGTCGGCCTGGCGGAAGCGCGTGATCACCGTCGACATCTGGACGATCTTGTTCATAGCAAGGCGATCGGCATCTTCGAGCGTGCCGTTCTGGTCCACGTCGACAAAAGCAAGGTCCTCGTCGTTGACCTCCCCGTCCCGGTTGAAGTCCGAGCGGCTGATCTTCGAAAGAAGCTCGCGGTCCGCCTTGCGGTCCTCTTCCGTGGTGCCCCCGTTACCGTCGATATCGAGGTCTTTCAAGGCCGCAATCTGGTTCAGGGCGTCGTAATCGAACGCGTTGATCTTCCCGTCGCCGGTCAGATCGATCGCAAGAGCCTTGTTGGCGGCAATGTCGGAGACCGCCCGGTAAGTCGTGAGCCGGATGTCGTCGAAAGCGGCGCTGCTCTGCTCCGTCATGAGACCGGCCCGGCCTGTGGCCAGGTCGGCGTTTGCAAATTGAAGCATCGCGACCCCGTCCACCGAAACTTCGAAATGATCGCCTTGGGCGCGGACCTCGAGGCGGTAGAACCGGCCGTCCCGCAGATAGGTTTCTCCCATCATGCCCGGCTGATCATATCCGCCCATGGAATATCCGTACGGCATGCCCAGAGGGCTTTGGCCGGAGGCCGTGCGCACGTTCAGGGACGCATTCGCAAGCACCGTCGTCTCGCCGTCCTGAGTCTTTCGGAATTCGATTTCCTCCGTTTCCCGGTTGAGCACGACGTCATAGTAGTTCCGGTCATCCTGCCACCGGAAGACCAGTCCGGCCCCCGAAGAGCCCTCGCCTTGCGGCGTCCTCGCGCCGAGGCTCACTTGAGCCGACAGGGTAAAGTCACGCAGTGCATCCGCAGCCAACAGGGCCGTGCTGACGCGGTCGCCAAGGTCGGTTTGCGCCAGCCGGCCGTTTTCGAGAACCCAGGCCCCGGTCATTTCGGTCCACATTTCGGGATTCGGAGCCGAAAAGTCATCCGAAACCACGGAGGGCACCCACATCGTTTCGTCCCGGAATTCGAGAGGGCCGAGGGCCACTAAAAGGGCCGCCGTCTCCTCACTGTCATAGATTTTCTCCCCGACCCGCAACCCCAGGTGGGTGCTGGTCCGCAGAGCATTCAAGGCATCGGTCAACGTGTTGTCCCGGAGGGCTTGGAGCAAATACTCGCCGTCGCGCTCGTCATTGACGCCGTCCCGGTTCAGGTCCGCATGCTCGACGTCCTCCATGTCGACGGTGTGGAAAATCCTGCTGATGGCCTGGATGGCCGCCATGTCGCCTTCGCCGATTCCCGGAGTCCCGTCAACATCCCGGTAATAAAGCGTACTGCGGTAGAGTTCATTGCGGTCATCGGCCGTAATGAAACCGTCCCCGTTGACGTCCGCACGGGAGGCAATCTGCTGGATCTTGATCAGGGTCTCGATGACCGCGCGGTCATTGGGGTCGGGCGTATCGCCTTCCCGGTCGATATTGCGCCGTGGACGGTCGATGTCACTCATCCTCTCGGGGTGGTCCCATAGCGTGAGGTCCTCCTCGTCGACCACGCCGTCCAGGTTCATGTCGGCGCTGCGCAAGATCGCGGCGCCCTTCACGGCCTGGCTGATGATTTGGCCGTCACGGTCCGTCAGCCGCCCGTCGCCGTCCACGTCATAGCGTGCCGGAATCGGGTCGCCGACCATGACGTTGGAGATCTCGAGATCCACGCGCACGGGAGCGCCGGTTTCACTCTGCGCCGTCGGAACGTCGGTCCGGACAAACTTGACTTTGTGGGCGCCCGCCTTGACGTCGGCCAAGGCGGACAATGTTGCCGGACCGGTTTCATCCGCATACCCGGCAATCGTTCCCACCTTGTCATCATCGATAAAAACGTCGAACGTCACGTAGGTGCGCTCCGAAGCCTTCATTTGAATCCCGATGCTGGTGCGCCCGTCCTTGTCAAAGCTCATCGCCGTAAACTCGAACCACGCGCCGGTCGTGTAGCCCGACAGCTTGTCGCCGGCCGCGTTCGAGAAGCCGGCCTTGTAATTGGCCTGCGCGGCCGCCGTCGGCTTCGTGACGGGCATGAAGTTCATCCATTCCGTTGCGTCCTCGGCGGTATAAACGCCGTCTTTGTGGATGTCCGCTTTGCTCAGGACGTCGGAAGGCAGGTAGAACTGCGGGACATTGAACTTGATATACTCGAACGCAGCATCGTCCATCCCTTCGCCGCCGCCTTGCAACAGTTCGTCAAGGGCCTTCACGTCCTCCGCGTCAATGGTGCCTTCGCCCGTCAAGTCGACGTGATAGCGGATGGCGTTCGCATAGGCGATTTCATCGCGGTAATCCACGATGGCGTCCTTGTTCACGTCGGCAAGCGCGATCTGGGCCTTCGTCACATGGGCCTCATCCGCCATGGCCTGGACTTGCGCGCTGATGGACTCAAGGAGCTTCACGTCCGCCTCCGTCCTGAATCCGTCGCGGTCGAGATCGGCAAGTTCTTCAAAATAGGTCTTGAGCACAAGGGCCTCGGAGGCATCCAGCTTGTAGTCCTTGTTCACGTCCAGGCGGTCCCGCAGGGCCTCCTTGACCATCGATCTCTCGATCAATCCCGTCAGGAAGTCCACATCCGCCTGGTTCGATGCGCCGTCCCCGTTCACGTCGTAGCTGAGATTGCTGCGGTAATAATCCTGGAGTTTCGTGATATCGAACCGGCTGAGCTCGTCGTCGCGGTTCACGTCCGCCTTGCGGAGCAATTTGTTGCGTTCGACAATCGCGGTCAGGATCCTCTCGTCCAGCTCGTTGGTGACGCCGTTCGCGTCGAGATCCGTCTTGGACGGGTCGTTGTAATTGGCCTTCACGCGAAACGCCGTCAAATCCTCCGCATTCACGCTGCCGTCGCCGTTAAGGTCCGCCTTGGCGTCTAGGATGAGCTCCTCGGCCACCGCCCGGACTTGCTCGGCGGAAAGGACTCTCCGCTCGGGGTCATAATATTTTTCGGTGAGGACGAGATGCCCGGCTTCCTCGGTGACGTCATAAAGGGTCGTGCCGATCCTCAGGAGGTGCTCGGCGCCTCGGCTGTAGGTCGTGTAGTCAATAGCGTTCCGGGTCAAGGTCCAAACTTCGCCATATTTCGCCGCCGCATAATCGAGGCCGTTGGCCGTGATCTCGCCCGCCGATTCCGAAAAACGGTATTCCCGCTGCAGCGTGACCTGACGGGTTTGCGCGTTCTCGGCGATTTGATAAGCCAGGCCGCCGAGCACGATCCTCGTCCCGGCGCTTTCGTGCGTGATCGAGTCATTGGCCACGGAGACAAGACGCCAGACCCCCGCCGAAGGCCGCTCCACTCGCCATTCCAGGCCCGCCGCGCGCAGCGTCGGGGCCGTCGATGAGATCTCGGTCATGTCCCTCATCGCAACCTGATTGAGCGCCGCCGTGCTGATTTCGTAGCTCACGCCGTCGAGCGTCACCGTCGCATGGCCGCTCCCGTCGGGGACGCTGCTCGCGAGGAGGTCCGCACCGCTTAAGAATTGATACGCGCCCGTCTGTTCGTCCCGGGCAATGTTCCACGTGCGCTCCTTCAGGGTGATATCCCCCGTAACGGATGTCACGTCCCCGGTGGCAACCAGAACATACCGGCCGGTGATTGAATCCTGAGAAATATGATAGGGCGTCACATCAATCGTCCCGTTGCCTTGTGCATCAAAGTGCCATTCCAGAGAATCTTTCGCGAGCGTCAGCAGGCCGCCACCGTCATCGCGGACCACATAGGTCGTCGCGCCGACGGTCATTTCGGGAATCACGGACTGGAGAGTCCCCACATCATCGCCGTCGAGACCGAGCGACCGGTAGAAGTCGAGCGCGAAGTTCATTTCGGCGATATCGTCGTTGTCGATGATTCCGTCGCCGGTCAGTTCAGACGCCTTGAGCGTGTCCTGAGAAATCGCTTCTTCCGAATAGATCTCCCGGAAAATCTGATAAATGTCGGCTTCCCTCTGCACATCCTCGGCGGCACGCCGCATCGCCTCGCTCATCTCGGCGCGCTTGACGTCCAGGTCGTTCAACGTGAGCCTCCCGTCGCCGTCCAGGTCATAGACGTTGAAACGCTCGAGGACGTCCGCAAGGGCCTGCTTGTCCTCACCGTCGATCGTCCCGTCCTTGTTGTCCCGGATCGCGACATAACGGCTTCCGAGTTGAAGGACGGTCCCCTCGTGAGCGATGCTCGTCAGCCTGCGTTTGAAGACAAGCGCGGAACCGGCACCCGGAGTCATTTCGAAGGCCTCGGCACCGATCCTCACGATGCCGTCGCGGTCGCCCGGATATTCACGCCCAGGGCCGGACAACGTCACGGTCCCGTCGGTATTGCGGCGAATCGAGTACGTCTCAGCGTCGAGCTCGACCGTCACGCCGTCGGAGATCACCTGGTCGGCCGCCGTGCCGTCGTTGCGCGTCAAGGTCGTCTGGCGCGTCGCACGATCGACCGCAATCGTATAGGCGCGTCCGGCCAGAGTCACCGTGCTGCGGGTCGTGTCGCTTTCGTATTGATGGAGGCCGTCGTTGAAAAGGATCCGCCCCTTTGCGAAATCATCCGTAACGGTGTAGAGGACCCCTCCGGTTTCGACCGGCTTTGAGACCGGCAAGCTCGTGAAAACCCGCTCCATACGCAGCGTCCCGCCTTGCTCGATCATCTGATAATGAAAGCCCTTCATGTAAAGGAGGCCGGTCCGGTCGCTCATGGACGTCACGTTCTGCTGTGTATCGGTCACCGAGAAGAACTCGCCCGAGCGGCTCACCGTGTGATGGATCCCAAGGATCACGACATCCTCTCCGGTGTACACGGCCTTGACCGCAAGGCGCATGGAAGGCACATCCGGATTGATGACGTCGAGGTCGTAATCGACTCCGTCGAGAAGAACGGTCCCGGCGCCGGTGCTGTCGTAATAAACGCTTCCGTCCGTCTGCCCCATGAACGTAAACCGGTAGGTATTTCCGGTCCGCTTCGTAATCTGGTACTGCTTACCGTCGAGAGTCACGAACTCGTGCTGGCTCTCAAAACGGCGGACCTGCTCCAAGGACGCTTGCCCCGTCACAAGATCCATCTTCACCTTGTAAAGAATGCCGCCAAGCAGGACCGTATCCTTGACGGGATCGCTTGTGACCGGCCCCGTCTCATCGGTAAAGGTATAAATGTCCGTCTTCCAGTCGTGTTCGACGCGATAGTTCCGAAGTCCGAGTGCAAGGTTTTGGCCGTACTGGATCGAGGCGCTGCGCGCGTAAGGCTGTTCGAGTACGACTCTGCCGGAATACGGCTCTTTCGAAATTTCGAAGGTCATCCCGTTCAGGTCCACAAGGTTCGTACCCGGTACGCTTTCGTAGCGAGCGTGGCCGTCATCGAAAGAGTAGACGCCCGTCGCCTTGTCGTAGGTCACGGCATAAAAGGTCCCGCGATCCACAAGGTACTCACCCTCGAGGACCGTCACCTCCTCAGGCACTGCGACGAGACGGAACTGGCCGGCAAACTCAGGGTCGGCTTCAAAACGCCAGCTGCGCCCGTCGATCATCACGTGAGCGGCCGCATTCGTCACGGCGCTTGCCGCAAGTCCGTCCTCGAAGAGAGTCCACTGATTGTTGGCTGTCTCGAGTATCCCGTACTCATGCCCATTGAGCCTGACGACGGTGCTCGCAACAGTCCGGCTCGTCACGGGATCGGTGCCGCTCGCGGCGCGTTCGAGGCGGATGTCTCCGAAATCATTGGCACTGACGACCGTATAGGTTTTGGAGCTGATCGTCACGGTGCCGCCGACAGAAACCGACGCCGTATCCGTATTGAAGAGATAGCCGTCTGCCGCAATCCTCACTTTCACCGTTTCACCCTCGACGCGAAGGACCTGATCGACGCCTTGCGCGACGGTGGGCAGTACGCGGCTGAGCGCCATACGATGCGTACTGCCGTCAATCGAAATCTGATAGTTCTTCTGATCAAGAGAAAGGATGTCGCCCGTCTGCGCATTTGCGAGGTCAAGCGTAAACTTTCCGCGGACGAGCTGATAATCGACCCCGTACCTGACCACTTCGTAGCGGACGCCCTCGACGGAAATCGCCTCCACAGAGTCAGCCTCCACGGAGTTCAACTCGGCGGCCGCGACCCGGCTGAAGAACTCGAGGCCGGGGACAAGCTCCAGACCATCGGCCCCCAAGGGCGGCACAAACGTCAGAGCAACGCCGTCGGCCGTCGATGCAATTTCAAAGCGGCGGTCCATGAGATCGACCACCTGCGTCCCGTTCTCGTCCCTGCTCCGGATCACCGAGAAGCCGTCGTTAAAATCGAAGCTGCCGTCGCCGTTCGCGACCACGTCGTAACGTTTGCCGCGCGTTTCCTCGCCTTGATACCGCCGCACGATCTCGATCACCTGATCGGCCGTATGGACGCTTTCAATCGCATCGGGGATGAGCGTCACCGTACGCGTATCCGGGTCAGTCTCCTCGATCCGGTAGTTAAAGCCGTCGATCGTGATCCGGCTCCCTCTCGCGTCGCTTGCGATCGTGCGTGTGCCGTCGCTCACGAGGTAACTGCCGTCGTCACGCCGCAGGACTTCGAAGGACGTTGCGCCGATCGTGAGGGTCTGATCGGCGGCGTGCTCCGAACGCACGGCCGCAACGCCGCTCGAGCGCACGAGCGTCACGCGGTGGGTAATCCCATCCGGCAACAGGTTGTAGAGCTTCCCGTCCAAGCGAACCGTGCCGGCATAGGGATTGGAAACCTTCTTTTCATCAGTCCCGAGGAAGGTGTAAGCGCCCGCAATTTCGTCATAGGTGACGCTATACCGCCGGCCCTCGATCTCGATTTCCTGGCGCGCCGCATAGCTCGTGGCCATGACGTCTTTGGGCGCAAGTCCAAGATTTCCCGTCACCGCGTCCTCGGTCACTTCGTAGGTTCGGCCGCCGATCGACACCGTACGGTCCGCGGGGTTGATCGGGTGTTTCACCCCGCCATCGAAGACAAAGCCACCGGAGACCCCGTAGACTTCGACGTCCATCACCCGGGACCCCTGACCGCCAAAATTGAACCGCACGTAGCGGGCACGGGCAGGCTCGATGACATTCACCGTCTGGTTCGACGCGGTCCTCGCGGTCTCGGCGACCTTCGTCCAGAACTGGCCGTCCTCGGAGACTTCGATCGAGACGCTCGTGACGGCCTTCTCTTCGCCCGGTTTGGCATGCCTCGTGATAAACTTTTCGACGTCCTTCACGGCGCCCAGGTCGATCGTGACCGATTGGTGGCTATCCGTCGCGGCAAAGAGGAAATCGCCGGCGGCGCCTGCCTCGCTGTTGCCGATCGCTGCGCCGATCAAATTCCTCGGATCGAAGGTGTCATTCGACGCCGAGGAAACCCGGTTCACAGTGACGCCCTCAGAAGCCAGAGCCATATTCTCGCTGCTGGTCCCCTTGTAAATGCTGAGTGTTTGCTCTTCGAGGCGCACCACCTGGCCCTCGGCGACAGCGCTCGTCAGGTGTTTTTGATTGAGAATGATTTCACCCGACGGCTCCAGGATCTCCCCTTCATAAGTCACCCCGCCCAGCACGATTTCTTCCAAACGCCCGGACTCCACCGTGCTTGCCGAGCCGTCATTCAGGGTAAAGGTATTGTCCATGGTCACGTTCGCGCGGCGCAACTCATCGGCCCGGAACGCGCCATCCAGATAATCTTTGATCGCCAAGGCCCTGTCGTAATCGGCGCGGTTGATGACTCCCTCACCGGTGAGGTCCATGCGGACCATCTCGATCAGTTTCTGCAAGTCCTTAACGTCAATATCTCCGTCGTTGCCTTCGAGGTCCAGAAGATAAGTCCCGGAGGAATATCCCTGATTGTTGAAATAATATTGATAGCCTCCAGCGTAGCCGCTCGTGGTCTCGAGTGCCTTCGAGTGGACGAAGTAATAGGCCACGTTCTCGACCTCTTTGACATCGAGCTGCGTGACCTCCCCATCCCGGTTGTAATCGTAAATCGACTTGATCTCCAGATACAGCGCCTTGTCCTTGGCCGTAATCTTGCCGTCGGCGTCAAAGTCCAGCTTCGCCTCGTAGCCGTTCGAAACCGTCAGGGCTTCGATGCGGGTTTTTTCGTAATCGTCGAGCATCCCGTTCGAGTCGGCATCGTGGGCCGCGATGAAGGCCGTCAGCACCTCGGCGTCATCGAGCCATATTTGGCCGTCCCCGTTCATGTCCGTCGAGGAAAGATTAAACCCGTGTTTATTGAGGAAGATGTCCCGGATCTCGATCGGAGTGGCGATCGACGTGTTCTTGAAGGTCAACCGGACCGACTGCTTGCCGGCCGTGAGCCCGCGGAGAACTATGAGGCCTTCCTCAAACTTGAGCCCCGAGACGCCTTTGACAGAAATTTCGCCCTGGTACTCTTCCAGAGCGAACTTTCCGTCTCCGTTGAGATCGACCGTGACATCGACTTTGAAAGAGAAATTCTCCGGAAGTTCCACGCCCTCGAAGCTGCGGGCCGATAGACCGAAGTAGTAGTCTCCGCTCGTCTCGACCTTGAGCTCCTGGGTAAAGGTGGCCTCGTTCACCGCCGTGTGGAGAACGCCGTTCGTGACGGCCATGCCCTGAGAGGCCGTTCCGAGAGTCACCTGGGCGCCCGGGATTCGCCCGTCAAGGGCGGTATAGCGGTCTTGGAGGTCTCGCAGACCGTCGCCGTTCGTGTCGATCACCGGCATAATCAGCCGCCAGACGCGCGCGACAAAATCCACGTCCGTGTCGTTGACCACGGAATCGGTGTCGTTGAAGTTATACTTATCGTAGTTCTGATAGGAGTCCAGAATGATCGCCTTATCGGCATCGTTGACATAGCCGTCGTTGGAGACGTCCGCAGCCAGCAGCTTGTCGCGCAGGGTCTGAAAGATGAGTTCTCCGGTCGTGTCCTGGTACTTGTCGCGAAACCAGCTCAATTTGTCCATGAGCTTCTTCAGGTCTTCCATATAGGTGATATCGGACTCGTCGAACTTGCCGTCGCCCGTGAAGTCGCGGACCCCGTAGATCCCCTGGGGATCCGTCCACTTGAGCATCTTCACGGCCTCGAGCGCATACCGGAAATCCATCACGTCCTCGACTTCGATATTTCCGTTGTTGCGGTTGGAGCCATTGTAGCCCGGGAAGAATTTGGCCAGAAGCCCCGAGAGTTCCGTCCCGCCGTAGCCGGACCCGAACGACATGGCCCCGCCGTAGGCGCCGCCTCCGAAGAGGCTGTTGATTTTGGAGTCAAGTTCGAGGGCCTTCGTCTGAAGCATGGTGTTGTCGGCAAAGCGCGCGACGCGGGCCGTGTCCATTCGGTCCCGCTCGTCAATCACGCCGTCGTCGTTGACGTCCCGGTAGTATTTTTGTGCGTTGTCGAAGAGGCGGGCGTCGTTGAAATCCACGATGCCGTTGCGGTCGATGTCGGAGCGGTCGATCGCCGCTTGCCGCGTGACCGAGGACCGGACGATCTGCAAGTCGCGGGCGTTGATCAACCCGTCCCCGTTGAGGTCCGCCATAGGCCGCTCCTTCAGATGGACCCCTGCCGCATCGCTCGTCACGTCATAGAGAATGTTGTCGATCGTCACGACATGGGCAAGCGTCGCATACGGCGGCTTTGTGTCCTTTTTCAGAACGCTTGTCACCGTCGCGCCCGTGCCCTGGGGGGTAAACTTGTAAACCGATCCCACAGCGGCCACATCGTACGAATCGCCGTCAATCGTGATCAAAACCGCCGAGGCAGGAATCCCCACCTTCAGCCGGCGGGTGACGGAAATGTTTTCGTCGGAGCCGATCGTGATGTCGTAAATCGTCCCGTTGATCGTAAACGTTTTGCCGGGCCAGGTGCTCGTCGCCTTCGCGACGCCGTTCTCGTAAAGCGTGTAGGTTCCGGTATAGGTCAAGTTCGTCGATTTGTCTCGGCGCACTCCGTACGCCGTCCCTCCGAGCTCGATCATCTGGTCGTATTGCAACGCGGAGCGGTCGGGGCGCTTCGCCAGGGTTAACACGAGGATCTTCGTAGGATCTTGCGGATCGGGCACCGTCGAAATCTCATAGAGCACCGACTTCAGGGTCACGGTCTTTCCGTCGGCCGCGGACTGGACCGGCGGATTCGTCCCGTCGCTGAAGACGAACGCGGCTCCCGACTGCGCCACGGAATAGAAGGACCCGTCGACTTCCACCGACAGTTCGCCGGCAAGGCGCTGGCTTTCTGCTTGAGGCTTGAAGACGCTGATTGTGCCCGACAGTGAATCGAACGCTGCGCGGAACGTCACTTGGTCGATCGTCATGAGTTGATTCGCGGTGTTCAGAACGGTGAGCGGTGCATCCACGCGAGTGAACCGGAATTCGCTGGCGACCTGCTCCGCATAGTAAATTTTGTCGAGGATCTGGATCGCCCGGACATTCGAACCCGGATAAGCGCTCGTCGCCGGCTTTTTGACCAGGGACACCTTCAAAGGATCTGTCCCGTCGTAGACGGCCAGGTAGACTTGCCCGTCCAAAGTGATTTCAGACGCGTTGACGGCGTAGGAAACCGTCGAAGCGCTGACCGTGTTGATGAAGGTTCTTTGAGCGCCCAGCTGAAGCTCATAGAGGATCCCCTCCACGTAAATCCCCTTGAATCCGGAAACCGCCTGGCTCAGCGCTCCCAGGGGAATCAGCTGGAGGTCTCCCGTCTTCGGCACGTCCCTCAAAATCCGGAAACGGACCCCTTCGAGGGTCACTTCCGCCGTCACCGCGGTGACGCTGAGAGCGCCTCCCACCACCCGCTGGAAGGTCACCTGACCGGGGGCCATCGAAACCGAGTAAACAGCCTCGCCGAGCCGGACGAAGTTGCGCTCACCGGCCGTACTCTTCTCCTCGACGGCAAGGCTGAGCTGGACCTTGCCTGCAGCATCCTCGCTGATCCGGTAGGTCACGTCGCCGAGCGTCACGCTGCGGTTCGTTTCCGGTATGGCCGCGCCGCCCGCAGAGGGCGTGAAGGAGTAGCGATTATTCCTCTTGATGACCGTGTACCAGTCGCTGCCCGCTTGGAGGATGTGATCGGGTCCCTGTAGGACGGTTTCGCCGGCCTTGACCAGTTCAATGCGGCCCGCCGTATCGGCCAGTCGGATTTCGTATCGGATGTCGCCAATCAAGACTGTACCGGTGTCCGGATCGCTCGCCGGATGCTCGATCCCGTCGGTCACGTTGGTAAACGTATAAACTCCAGCCGCCTGCGTTACTGCGTAGACTTTCCCTCCCACAGCCACGGCATGCACGCCGTCTGCGGAGGCACCCGAATCACGGGACTGAAGCATGGCGAGGACCTCCCCGTCCTTGACCAAACGGTAAACCACACTGTCGAGGGTCACCTCGTGGGACGTTCCCGTCGTCGTCGTCACCGCCGGAGGCTCCTGCGTCATATCGGTCAGCGTAAATTGACCTGCTCCCGCGACCCATTCCCAGCGGAAGATGCGGGTCGCCCCGTCGATCACGGTCTGGACGATTTGTCGCGACTGCGACGGTGCCTGAACAGGCTTCATTTCAAGAGTGATGACATCGCCCGCGAGGTTCACCCACCACGGTCTGTTGCCGAGAGTGACCACTTGCCTTGAATCAGCCCCGAGGCTACTCGCTCCTGCGAGAACACCGTCGGAGTCCTTAAAGTCAAAGTGTCCATCCGCGGCCGACCGGGTCACGCGGAGAATCTCGCCGTCCGCCGCCACATAGCCGCACGCCGTCGTTCCAGCCTCACAAGCTTCTACGACGGGGTCTGCCGTAAAAATTTGCCTTTCGATTGCAAACACATCCTGCCGCGGCATATCCCGGCGGACCTTGTAAATGCCGTTGCCGAACTGAGTCAGCCGGACGGTGCCCGTGGACGCCTCTCCCAGATACGTTTCGGCCGGCACCGACACATTCGTCAAACGGTATTGATTGGTGACGCCCGTCTCCTCGAGCCGGTAGATCCTCGCGACGGGCGGCTCGATTTTCGTAAAGCGAACGTCGCCAATCCAGAGCCTGCTTTGACGGGCTGAAAGGCCGATTTTACCCGCAAAGCCTTCCGTGTCCTCAAACGCAAGAGCCTCTTCTCCGTTGATTGAAACGGTCACGCGCTCGCCGGAGCCCTTCAGAGCAATTTTGTATTCCCTGGAGCGAAGGATCGACACGGGCAGCTGTGCGTCCGCAATAGGTTCGACGGATTGAACGCCTCCGATCACGCTGTAGACCCGGACATCCTGAAACGTCCCCAGATGGGGCTGGAGCCGCTCATCGCGTCCGCGGACGATGACTTTATAATAGTTATTGGCGTCCTGATAACGAACGTAGTAGATCGCCTCCTGATTCACGCTATCGAACTGAACCCTGTTTTCGAATTCAAAATTTCTCGAATCGCTATCGGTAAGAAAGGCGACCCCGGGATCTTCGGCCGTCGTGTCCGGCTGCACGAGGCGGTTGTGGCGGATGTCCCATGTCGCGGCGTCGGTCATGTCCCAACGGCTCAGATTTTCAAAGGAATCGTGAATCGAAAGGTCGATCATGTGAGGCTGCGTAACCAAAATATCTTTTTCCGCGCTTTCGATGCTCGTCATGCCCGTCAGGCCGATCAAGGCGTGCAGGGCCGCGCGATCGGCCGCGTCGAGCACGGCGTTTCCGCTGAAATCCGCGCTCGCTTCATAGGCAAGGGCCCTCATCTGGACCGAGTCGAGCTGAAAGCGCGTCAGGTGGTCTGAGGCGGTTTGGTTCGCAACGGGATTGAGCCATTTCAAGCGCACCTGGACGTTTCCGCTTTGCGCCAGGTCAAGGGCAAACTTTCCGTCAAACCTTTCCGTGGGGTGCGCCGGAATCCGGACCTGACCGACCGGCTGGTCCATGTCATTCACGTACACGCCGAGAACGTAGACGTAATCGGGGTCGGGCAGCGGAACGCCAGCCGGATTGCCGCCGGTCACAGTCAGCTGGTATTCTCCCTGGTGGAGCGCGGCGAACTGATAATCGACCGTGCTGACCGGCCGGGCCAAAGACCCGTCATTGGCGGCCACGATCGCACCCGCGCCGGCAACCACGAAACCGGTTTGCGCGCTGTTTTCGGCGCCGGTCTTCAGGACCGGGGACGCAAGGTCCGCAAGCTGCTCCGTGAGAATCTGCTCGTCGGCCAGTGTCAATTCCCCGTCTTCATTGAGGTCCCCGTCCAGCATCTCGACCAGCGCGACATCCCGGGTCGCGTCGTCATAATGGACGTAATAATCCTTGCCGGAGAGCGTCACCTTCAGATTGGCCCCGCTTTTTAGAATTCTGTCACCCTCGGCGACGTCGTAATGGTAGCCGTACGAGAGGTCCGTCGAGAGCACCGGTTCGGCCTCGGGATCCACCGGCGTCACAATCTCCTGAAACGCCATGCGCCCGTCGTGATAGCGATACGCGTAGTAATCATGACCGCCCACGGCCAGACGGCGCACCGACGTCGTGTTCCCCGAATCCGCAAAGGCCTCAAAGAAATCGGCCGTGCTGACTTCGCCGTCCGAGTTCACGTCCGCGCGCGCGTCATAGCGAATGTCCCGGAGGAATGCCTTGTCGATCGCAACGGACGTTTGCTGTGAATGATTTTTAAGCTCGAATCGTACCGTATGATAGCCGGTGTCCAGATGCAGGTCCTCGAGCGCCCCGGTGACGAGGCCCCCCGTGCGCCCCCGGATCTCGAGGCGGCCGGCAGGGGTCCTGAAATCATCCACGTAGACGTCGAAAACATAGGCATTCGTGCCGTACGGAAGGGCGATATCCTTGACGGTCAAGCCCACATCGTAGGTCCCGGTACCGCGCACGTCGAAGGAATAATCCACAAAGTACTTGCTTCCGTCGTCGCGGTATTCGCCCACCATCATCCGTCCCGTTCCGTCGCTCGGATCGAAGGGATTATCGTAAAGCGTGAAGTTGGCCGCAGCGTCATACTCTTTGGAATCTTTCGCAGGAATGTCGTGAGATCCGAGGGCGCGCGACATCAGCTCCGCGTCGCCGGTATTGACGAATCCGTCCGAGTTCAAGTCGGCCGCGGGTTTTTCGGCCAGGTAAATCTCGCCGGTCTCCGTCTTGACCACCTGATACTCACGGTTGAGGTAGCCCTCCGCATCAGTGATCGCGACCCGGCCCAGCTTGTCACTGCGGTAGGACTCGATGCCGGCGGCGCCTTTGCGCCAGATCGTGTACGTATCGTCAAGCTGATGGACCGCAAAGTAGACGGCTCCGTCGAGATCGAGCTTTTGGACTCTGGAGCTGTCGGGCATCGCAGAGAGCATCCTGTCAAGGTCTGCGGCATCCGCGATCCCGTCGTCGTTCAAGTCGGCATGCGCCGAGACGTCCGCCGAACGGACCGTCAAGCCCCTGAATTCGATTCCGGCCGTCCCGGTCCAGCCCGTCTTGAAGTGCGTCTCCCAATTGACAGTAATCGTGTTTTTGCCCGCATGGAGCTTGACCCGCGCCCCCGCCGTCTCTTCGACACCCGTGGGGACCAGGCGCACATCGTCGACGAAGCTGCCGTTCACAAGCAGGTTCATGTCATACTTGAATCCTGCCGGCAGGACAAGGCCTGGAATGTCCTGGAAGGCATATTCGATATCATAATCGCCCGCCTCGGGAGCCTCAAACTCATAGCTCAGCGCGTAGGTATGCTCATACTGCTGGGTAGACGCCAGCGGTGCCCGGATTTCAAGGGCCCCCGGCTCGCTTCCGATCATCCAGACGTCCGTTTTCCCGCCCTCTGTCCCGAAGCCGTCGATGGTACCGCTGTAATCGATCGCGCGGAAATGCTGCTGTGGCTCGCCGGTCGCAGAGACCAGGGCATCGAGGTCGTCCTCATTGATCGTTCCGTCAATATTCACGTCTGCCGGCCGGTGCTCCTTCAGATAGACTTGGCCGTCCACCTCGAAAATCCGGTATTGGCGAATCGTCCCCGCGGGGCTTTCGAGCATCACCATCTCACCCTTGGCATCGCTTGCGACATCAGGACTGCCGGAACGCTCAAAGGTATAGGTTCCGTCCCAATGTTTCAGCGCATACAGCGCTTCGCCGTTCAGGAGAATCTCATGAAGGTCTTCGCTACGGGGCGTCGCGTGCTGAAGCGCGATCAGGTCCTCGCGATCGACCACGTGATCGGCGTTCAAATCAGCCGCGCCGTCATACGCCGCTTCATCACGCAAATAAACGCCTTCCAAACGGACCGATACGCCGGTCGAACCACCCTCGCTCGAGTTGTTCCAGGTCAGGTTCACCAGATGACTGCCCTCCTCAAGGAACATCCGGATCGTGCCGTCCTGAACGGTCGTCGTGCTTCCGTCGAGCCGTATGTCGCCGAGTCTCTGAGCGTCGCCCACCGAAACATTGAAGTTAAGCCGGTAATGTTCGGGGCCCGCCGCAACGGCCCCGGCCAAAACCCCGAATTCGTACCATCCGGTCCGGTTGGCCGTAAACTGATAGCGCAGGGTCTGCGCATCCTGGTCAAGGATCATAGAACCGTCCGTCTGTTCTTCATAGCTCAAGGGCTTGCTGTTGTAATAATCGATCGCGTCCTTGAGCTCGGAGGTGTACTGGAGGCGGTCCGTCATCTGATCTCGGTCGGCCAGGCTGATTTCCCCGTCGAGGTTCACATCCGCACTCACGTGTTCGGTCAGGTTGAGCGAGCCCGTGGCCCGGTCTTCGGTAATGATCCATTCCAAAGTCGTCCCGGCGGCCGTTTCGAGCTCAATCAGCCGGCCCCGCTCGTCGCTTTGAACTAATTCCGTGCCGTCGCCGGCGGTGAAGCTTCCGTCCATGTTCTTGTGCAGGTACCAGACCTTCCCGGCGGCCGTCACCTGCCGCACCGCCCTGACCGATGGATTCTCAGCCTGCCAGACCAGCAGGTCGCGGCTGTCGACAACCTGATCGCCGTTCATATCCGCGCGCAGATCCGTCGCAGCAGCGCGCAAGAACGTTCCGCCGAGTTCGATCGCGGCGGCTCCGGCTTCCGGAGCGGGGACCTGCGTCGCATAGGTCGATTCGTAATCGTTGGTCCAGTCAATCTGGATCTTTCGGGAGCCGGCGGCCAGGTGGACTTTGAAGCTGACCGGCACCCACTCGTTCTCGGACGCCGGCACACGAATTCGCAGCGGCTGGGCCGCACCCTCGACAGCGACCTCAAAACGCATCCTGTACCAATCGAGATTCGACGTCGTCTGCCTCACGAGGAAGCCGATCTCGTAGTCCCCTTCCGCCGGGACATCGAACCGGTAACTGATCTGTCTGTCCGTCGCGCTCGTCAGGTTTTCACCGCCCGCGGCCACCACCCACCCGGCCTCTTTCGTGTCATAATCGCGTGCTCCGAGCGTATCCGAGAATTGCTCTGCCTGCTCCGAAAGCAGATCGAAGTCATCCGCGCCGATCAAGCCGTCGAGATTGATGTCACCGGGCATTTTTTCGGCCAGAGAAATCCTCCCCGTATCCGCGTCGCGCAAGATCAGATAGTCCTTGTCAGCCAGGCGGACGATCTTCCCATCGCCGGAGGACGGTACCGTCACTCCCTCCGAGGTGAAGGCATAAGTCCCGTCGGGATTCGCCGTCACGGCATAGGCCGTCGTCCCCAGGGTCACCTTTGCAAAGCGGCTCTCCTCGGGATTGACCGCAAGCCAGGCGGCAAGGTCAGCGGCCGTGACGGCCCCGTCACGGTTGAGATCGGCACGGTCGTCCGCCGATGCCGAACGCAAGGCCACCCGCTCGAGCTTCACGATCGAAGGATTCTCTTGCGTAACGCTCGGAGGATTCGACCAGCTCAAGGCCAGGGTCTGAGGTCCTTTGGTAAGATAAATTTTCGTGCTTCCCGTGCGGGTTCCGTCGGCCGCCTCCACGCGCACCGAATGATCCGCCCAGGTGGCTCCCTGGACATCAAAGTGATAGCGGTAGAAGGCCGGCTCGTTCTCGGTCAGGCTCGAGGCCGCGACGGCCAGTTCGTAATAGCCGGCCTCGGGCACGTCAAAATCATACCGGACTTGCGTCTCACCGATCAAAACGACGCTCGTCCCGTCGTCATGCGGCCGGATCCTCGAATACACATTGGCGGCATCCAGCTTGTAATCGATGGCGTCTGCGACGCGGTTGTATTTCGCGGTTTCCGCTTCCAAATAACGGTAGTCCTCGGCGCTCACGAGGCCGTCCGCGTTGAGGTCGGTGGCCAGCCACTCCGTCAGAGAAACGGTCCCGTCCGCGGCCTCTCGGATCAAATAAGGTTTTTCGCCGATGACGACAGACCGGCCGTCCATACTGAGGAAGTGCCCGGTGCCGTCGAACACGTCATAAGTGACCGGCTCGGTAAGGTATCCCGTAATCCGGTAGGTGATGCCGGACATCACGACCGTTTGCGACGTCCCGAGCCTCGGCAGACGATCCTGCCAGATCTGGAAATCCCTCGTGTCGACCGTGCCGCTTTGATCGAAATCAAGCGCCGTGTCCTGCCTCAGGGACCGCACAAAAAACCCGTCAAACGTAACCGCAAGCCCGGAAACAGGCGCTTGGGAGGCGTTGGACCACACAAACCGGAGGTTATTTTCTCCGGCCGCAAGCGCCACATCCGTCGTAGCAATCACTTCACCGCTCTCGGTCGCGTCGATATAAATCGTTCCGACTTTGGTGGAATTCGCATAAACATCGAGATGGTAGCGGTATCCGGGTTGGGCTTCGGGATTGACAAAGCGAATGCCCGCCACATACCGGCCCGCCTCCCCCGTCGTAAACTTGTACGTCAGTGCGGCCTCACCGCAGTGATCGGTGCAATGGGTATAAAGGCTCCCCTCGTCGGAGATCCGCCACTTCCCATCGGTATCGCCGTAGGCGGGCTCTAGCCTTTGATATTCAAGGGAAGGCTTTGACTGATGGAAGAGGTCCTCCTGGGCGGTGAAATAGGCCCAGTCGCCGGCGTCCGTCACCCCGTCGGCATTCACGTCAGTCTCCGTCATCTCACGCAGGACCACCTGGCCGCTGGCCGGGTCCTGACTCACCGCAAAAGTCCATCCCTCCAGCGTCACGGTCTCAACGGTCCTCTCTGCCGCGCCGGCGACCGCGGCAATCGCACGGGTTTCGGAAACGACCGTTTGGGTCGTGTCCGAGGCGTTGAAGAAGAGATACTTCCTGGGATCCGTCCCGTAAATCTGGGCGCGGTATTCGAGGTCGCGGCTTGCAGAGCCTTCGGCAACGGTCACCCGGACGCTCTCAACATCGGATGACGGCCGGACGCGTGCAAAAGCCAATGCATCGGAGCGATCGACGACCTGGTTGCGGTCGAGATCCGCCCAGGTGTTGATCTTGCTATCGCGCATGAAGACGCTGTGCACGATGGGAGGGTTGAGCGTCGCTTTCGCATTCGCCCAGAGGAGCTGGATGCTGTGTGTCCCGGCCGGAAGATCGATCTGGGCGTCGAAATAAGCCGCCGTCTCCGTAACGGGAACCCCGAGAATCTGGCCTCTCTCGACGCCATCCACGAGCACTTTGAATTCATAGGTCTCGCCGGCCTGCACGGCGCCCGCGGAGATCTCGAATCCGACGAGGAAGCGGCCCGTCGCCGGGTTCGTCACCCGATAAACCGGCGTGTTGTAGGCAAATGCCCCCGACAAATTATTGGGAATGAAATTCGAAAGCCGGATCGCCGTTCCGTCCTCCCGGTATTTCCAGCTCAAGCCGCCGGTGGTCGCAAAATCAGTTGCGTCGAAGCGCTGCGAGAAGTGGGCCTGCTGGGCAAGCAGCGCGGCCTCGTCGGACTCCCCGATGGCCCCGTCGAGATCGATATCGCCGTCAAGGCGCTCCACCAGGTCCACCCTGTGGGCATCGCGGTCGATTTTGAGGATGTAGTCCTTGCCGGCGACCGTGACCAGCTTACCGCGCGTGTCGCTGCCGTTCGCATCGCTCGTAAAGCCTGTCGTCCCGTCGCTGACCGTAAAGGTCTTGTCCAGATTATCAATCACGAAATAGCGCTTGGTCACGCCCGAGACGGTCAGTTCCGCCGGATAAATCGTTCCGGTGGACGACGCCTGCTCGCGGAAGATGGCAAGATCATCGAGGGTCAGCCGGAGGTCGCCGTTCAAATCGCCGCGCGCATCGCGCACGAAGAAGCGGCCCACCTGGGTCGGGCTGTAGTCATAATAACCGTCGCTAAAAATTTCGATCAGGTGGCGGCCCTTGCCGAGATAGGCCTGGACGGCGCCTTCGACCATTTCGGGACTCCTGTCGAGAGCGATGGCGGAGGGAAGGTCCTTGCCGTCGATTTTAACGCGGAATGTCACCTGCCCGCTCGTAGCCCCATCGCGGTCCTTGGCCGCGAGGCCAACCAGATAGCGGGCGCTTTCATCGATATCCACCTCATAGGAGACCTTGTTGTCCCAGGCCATGTTCTCGACCTCAAACTGCGGGGTCCGGAACACCCTCTGGATAATCTGTGTATCGGCATAATCGATCACGCCGTCTTTATTGACGTCAGAGGCCGTATTTTCCACCGTGGTCACGAGGCCCGTCATGTCTTCCACCAGGACGATGTAGCTCTTGGTCTCAGGAAGCTCCGGATCGCCGAAATAAACCGTTCGGCTGAGCCGGTCGCTCGTGAAGCGGTCCGTCCCCGACGCAAAGGTATAGGTCCCGTCAAGATTATCGAGCACGTGATACGCCTGGCCGCCGATTTGGAGGCGCTGGATGTCGACGGAAGAGCCGAGCTGCTGCTTGAACAGAACGGCATCCGCCTGGTCGACGAAGAAATCACCGTTCAGGTCGCCGCGCAGGTCGGTCGAGCGGAGGAAGGCCTCGCGGACCTGGATCGTCGGCGTCATCCCCATGAATACCTCCCGGTTGATCCACCGGAAGCCGATGTCGTGGACTCCGGCCGTCAAATGGACCGTCGCGAATCCCTGTTCGTAATGGTCCGAGAAGCCGTCGACCCGGATGACGTCCTCGAGTTTGCCGTCCACCACGAGCTGAAGTGCGTATTGATATCCGGCCGGCAGGCTGGCCGGTGCTGCTCGGAGGTCTTTGACGAAAAGGCCGATGTCGTAATCGCCGTCGTAATAAGCCTCCATGTTGTAGCGCAGCCATCCGTGACTTTGCTGATCGTACTCGCGGTTGCAGTAGACGTCGCAATCGTCCCAGATCGCGCCGTCTTCGCCCGTCGCGTAGCGCCAGGCCGTCGAGCGCTTCGTGGTGTCGACCGCGTCCGCTCTGCGGGCGACGTTGACCAGGGCATCGCGCATCAGCGCAAGATCGGCCAAGTCCACCGCGCCGTCACGGTTCAGGTCGGAGTCCAGGTGCTCGACGATCCGGACGTCGCCGGTCGCCGCGTCGGGACCGAGCACAAGATATTCCTTGCCTCCGATCGAAAGAGAACGGCTCGTGGGCTGAGTCCGGTAGAATTCCCCCGCGTTGTAAAGCTCGTACTGGTCCTCCCCGGCGCGATAGCGGACGTCGTAGGTCTTGCCGTTGACCGTGATCCGCTGGTCGGCAACGTGATTGGCGGTCAGCGGCCCGTTTTGGTAGATCGCCAGGTCAGAGGCGTCCACTTTGCCGTCCAAGTTGAGGTCGGCGCTTTGGAATTCGCGGTAGGTCTGCGCGACACGCTTCAGCGCGTCGAGGTCTTCGGCCGTGACCTTGTTGTCACGGTTCAAGTCCGCGCGCTCGTCGTAGCGGACCTCCCGGATGAAGAAATCTCTCACTTCGACCGAGGGCAGGATATTGCGCGTCACATTCTCCTGATACTTCCAAGTCCTTTCCCCGACGCCTTTCTCATAGCTCTGTGAATTCGCCCATTTGAAAGTGATCGTATGCGCGCCGGGCAAGAGCTCGACATTGCGCATCATGGAGGTGTTGAACTGATCGGTGCTGCCGCGGACCACGAGCTGATCCGCTCGCTGGCCGGCTTCGGGCCCCGTATAATAATTCTCATAGCCCCAATCGTCGTCCCAATACCACCAATCGTTGAGAGGATCTTCCTGTTTGGGCTGGATTTTATGACCGTCCACCCAAATCTCGAACCGGTAGTTCCCGTCCTGCGGCAGGCTCAAAGCGTCGAGGCTGCGAGCCGAAAGTCCGATAGCATAGAGGCCGCCGGTCGGCTGGCCGGAAGGCTTGGAAGAAGCGTTCTCAGGATCCGTGCCTCTCGCCAATTCCTCGTGATCGCCGAATCCGTCGCCGTCGGAATCGACGTAGGGCTGCACCGTTGTCTCATAGGAGAAACTGTATTCGCCCTGGCCTTCGGTCTTGCGCGCCTGAATCGTCTTGTCGGTCGTCGTGAAATTGACCGCCGAAGTGCGGTCGGCGGCATCGCGTTCGATCAGTTCCCCGCCGAAGAGCGTCTGGATCTTGAGCTCATCCTGGATGTCCCGGTCGCCGTCGTTATCGAGGTCGCCGCCCTTGAGGAAGGTCGCAATGTCCCAAACAAGCTTGATGTCGGTCGCGTCGACCCGGCCGTCCTGATTGACATCTCCTTTGGGCACATACGGGGTCGAATCCGCCGACTTCGGATCCGTTCCGCGAGCTTTCTCCTCATCGTCGCTGAAACCATCCTCGTCCGAGTCTGCCTTCAGCGGGTTGAGTCCAAGCTGAACTTCCGTCTCGTCCAGAATGCCGTCGCCGTCGGAGTCCGGCTTGACCGGCAAGGGATGCGAAAGCGCGTCCGAGGGATTGGTCCCCGACTTCACTTCGAAACCGTCCGAGAAACCATCCTCATCGGAATCGGTCGAGTTTTTGTTTGTCCCGAGCGAAAGCTCGTCCTTGTCGGAAACCCCGTCTCCGTCCGTGTCCGGCCAGACCGCCTTGGGCTTCGAAGCCGCGTTCGTCGGGCTCGTCAAGAGCACCTGCTCTTCCTTGTCGCTGAAGCCGTCGTTGTCCGTGTCCGCCGAATCCTTGTCCGTGCCGTTGACCATTTCCTGGGCGTCCGTGATGCCGTCCCCGTCCGAATCGCCCGTAACACCGCTATAGACCGGCTTACTGTCCGGATTCGTCGGCGAGCTGTTTTTGCGCTTTTCCTCCGCGTCCGAGAAGCCGTCCCCGTCCGTGTCCGTCAATTCGATGTTTGTTCCCGCAATGACTTCGTCCGCATCCGTAACGCCGTCCCCGTCGGAATCCTGTGCGGCGAGCGCCACAATGTGAACGGGGGCGTCGTTGGGATCGAGCGGGTTCTTCCCCGCCAGAATCTCCTCACCGTCGCTGAAGCCGTCGCCGTCGGAATCCGCCGTGTTGGGCTGTGTCGTCAACGCCTGCTCCTGCATGTCCGCAAGCCCGTCGCCGTCGGAATCCGCCAGGACCGGCTCAGGCTTCGACAGCGGATCCTTGGGATCAGTTTGCAAATAGCGCTCCCATCCGTCACTGAAACCGTCCTGATCGGTGTCCGGCTCCGTCGGACTGGTGCCGGCTGTAATCTCGTCGGCGTCGTTGATGCCGTCACCGTCGGAATCGCCCACGAAAAGCTGGAGGGCAAGCGACATCAGGTTGAAGTCGCTCGAATCAATCACCCCGTCTTCGTTGACGTCGGCGCGCTTGCGCAGCTCCGGGCTGATCTGGTTGAGATACTTATAGGGCGCGTCCTGCGTCGGCGGGAGCACATTGCCCTGCTCGTCGACAAGTCCCAGGACGTAGGATAGGAGGTCTTCGTCCGCCGTGCTGAGGTTTCCGGACCCGTCGACGTCGTAGACTTCGAATTTTTTGGGATCGATCCCTTCCGGCAGGTCGCGCAGATCGATCACGCCATCCTTATTTTTGTCGAGGAGATCAAAAAGCTTGCGCGACAGGTCCAGGTCGGCGGAAAGGAGCAGGAGATACCAGTCTTCGTTCTGGGCCACGGCCAGTGCCTGGAGCGCGGCCTCGACGTTGTCCAAGCTCATAGCGCCCAGGCTCCCCTTGACAATCCCGTCGGCATTGAGGTCCTTTGTGATGACAAACTGGACCAGCTGCTTGTCGAGGAGCTCAATCACCCCGTTGCGGGTCACGTCACTTTGGGCAAGATCGCTATTTTCCTTTGCATAGCCAACCACCGTTTCGAGGGTCTCGATCGAGATGTCCTTCAGGTACCGGATGGCGTTGCCGAGGAGGACCACATCGGCACTGTTGACCTTCCCATCTCCGTCGACATCGGCGCGCCGCGCATCGTCCTCGCGTGCCACAGAGCGGTCAACGATCATTTGATCCGCCGCGTCGAGGGTTCCGTCAGGATTCAAATCAGGAGCCGTCGCTTTCTTGAGGGTCTGCATCAGAGCGAGCCGGGTTGCAGCCGTCTTCAGAACCGACCTGGAGGTTTCCATCAGGAGCCGCTTAGTTTCGGCGCTGAGGGCCTTCCCGTCATAGTCCTGCTTGGCCGCAACGTAATCGGCCTCGGCCTGAGCGGCATTGGCGCCGGGCTCGGTCCGGGCGATGTCCCAGGCCGCTTTCTTCGCGGCCATCACCGCGGCAGCTTGATCGCGCTCGAGCACCGCCGCATTGTAGGCTTGGGTCTTGAGATTCAGGTCCGTCTGAGCGGCATTGCGGGCGGTGAGAATATTTTCCATAGCAATCAGGGCCGCGAGCCGCCCCGCCTTCCTCGCATAGTTGGCAGGATCCGTCGAGGCCTGCAATTTAGCCGCGTCGTAATCCGCCTGAGCCTGAGCCCGCGTCGTCATCTTGTCCCGCACATAAATCATTTGTTCAAGCAAATAGGTATCCGGCAGGGCTCCCACGTTCGGATGGGCCTCAACGTTCGCCAAGGTAACGCCCGTCTCAAGCGCGGCGCCGCGAATCTCGGCCACGGCCGCGATCGCAGCAGCCATCCACAGGCTGTCCTCAGCGTCGGTCCGGTTGTTTCGGTCGAGGTCACTCGAGCGGACCGCGATCTCTTCGGCAATCATGGCCTGGACGGTCTCGACATCCGAAAGGTCGACGCGGCCGTTGCCGTTGATATCCAGTCCCGCCTTGGCAAAAACCTGCTGGACTTCGACGCTCGTTCCCGGGATCGAATTGATCCACTGAATCCGGACCCTGCGGTTACCGGCGTTCAGCTTCACCGGCAAGGACTCAAAGATATACGCCGACAGGTTACCGGGGATCTGAAGGACTCCGTAGTCGACGTTGTCGATCGTCATCCGGAACTGGTAATTGTAGCCTTCCGGAAGGGCCTGACCATTGTGGCTGCGGACGGCAAGACCGACGTCGTATACGCCGGCCTTCGTCACAGCCAGGTCAAACTCCGCCGTCACGTTCGCCGCAGGGGTCGGCGCAGGCTGATCAAAATACCCCGGCTGCCACGTGGGCGGCACTCCGCCGGACCTTTGGTCGAAGCCGCCTGAGGGATTCGTGAGCGCCTGAATGTTGTCGAAAACAAGGGCCGTTCCGGCCGCTTGGAACTGGCTGCGCGATACGGACGACGACGCCTTGACGGCAACCGATTGCATGCCGATGAGAGTCGCGGCCATTTCGGCGTCGAGTTCATCGACGATCCCGGTCTCATTGAGATCCAGCGTCGTCTTACGGAAGATAACGGCTTTGACGGCCATCAGATCCGCGAGATTCACGCTGGGCAAGCCGTCCACGTCCTTGAGATAGGGCGCGATTTGCCGATAGAGCGCAATGTCGTTGTCGTCGAAAAAGCCGTTGCGATCCAGATCGGCCTTGGCAAGTTCGTCGAGAGCAATGGTCTCGTGGGTACGCACATAAACGTCGTGCATCCACTCGAGGTCGTTCTCGTCCACGCCTCCGATTCCGTCCAGGTTGCGGTAATACGTCACCGCCTGCTGAAGGTCCGAAACCGTCAGCGCGGAGTGCAGGAAGTTATTGAGCGCCGTCACAAACGCTTCTTTTTCCGCGGGAGTGGCAAGGTTCGTAAAGTCCGTGAGGACGAGCCCCTTCCGGTGCAAATTGTCGACCATCTGAATGCTCTTGGCGACAAGCTCCATATCCAGATAAGTCACGGAGCCGTCGTCGTTCACGTCGGCCGCAAGCAGATTCGCCCAAGCGTTCGGCATCGCCAGAGCGGCCGCCACTTTGGAAACGCTCTCGACGTCCTTCGCGTCCACGACCGCATCGCGGTTGACGTCGATGTGGTTGTTGATGGCGCTTGCGAGCACGGTGCGGTCGATGGCCGTCACCATGCTGTTTCCGTTGACGTCCGCCCTCCCGGAAGCCGCCAGAATGAACAGCTCGTGATCGCGAGCGTCGAAAATGCCGTCCTCGTTGTAGTCGCTGCGGGCGAGAATATCCATGTCGTTGACGAAGGTGTAGTCGGTGGAATCCACCTGTCCGTCCCCGGTAAGGTCCGCCGTGAGAGTCCCGTTCAGGCTGATGTCCTCGAACGTCTCCAGCCTGGAAACCTTGACCGAATTGAACGTGACGGTGCTCCGGGGAGCGCTGTACAGGGCCACGTCGCCAAACCAGTTGGCCTGGTCCTTGACGCGGATCAGGGACACGCCGTTCACGGCCACTGAAATCAAGTCTCCCGCGGCCTGCACGGTCACCCGGTAGGCCATCGCGTCCTCCTGTTTCGGGATGATTCCGTAGCCGAGCAGCTTGGACTTTCCGTATTCCATCCGGTACAGGTTGACTCGGGTCTTGGTCACGTCAAACTCGAGGTAATCGTAATTCATGTCGTCGGTATAACGGAAGATCAGGCCGCCCTTGCGTTCTCCGCCGAGAGCGATTTCAGCGTCAATCGAGAGGTCCTTGAGCTCCGGAACGTCCAGAAAATTCAAATAGGCCATCTCTCCGGTTTTCGTCTGCTTGAGGGCGCCGTCTTCAGCCTTCCAGACGCCTCCGTCATTGCGGGGAGTCCAGTCTCCCGTCCCGCCCGCGTCAAAGTTGGTGTCCTGGACCGTCACAAGGCGGGCAAGGCCGTAATCGACGTCGCGCCGGTCAATCCTGGAAATCGTCACGTCGTCGAAAACCCCTTTGGACTTCGCTCCGGTGAAAAGGCTGATGCCTCCCTCGGTCAGGCTCGAATCGGACACATCAAGAACATTGTGACCTCCCACGAGGATCGCAATATGACTACCGTCGGCTTTGAGAGTCAATTGCGTCAGACGATCACCGCTAACGTTGGTCGACCCCGTCCCGAGCACGGTCATTTGGCCGTCCACCCACTTGCGCAAAGTCACCGGACGGCCGGCTTGTCCCGTCGCCGAGTTGGGAGGGTTATACCCCAGCACCAACTCATAGTAGTTACGGTCGTCCATGCGCCGGAAAATGACCCCGCCTTCTTTGGCGTTGTCGAATCCGTAGGACAGATCCAGCACGAAATTCGTGTAGGGCTGTTCGGAGCGGACCGCAATCGCCCGAACCTCTTCAGAGAGAGCGTCATTTTGGCGGAGTTCGCCGCCCTCAATGATCCACACTCCCTGTTCATAGGGGTCGTAGGCGTCAAGGAGAAGCCCCGTCGCGGCGACTTCGGCGACCACGTCGGTCATCAGGGCAGATCCCCCGTCACGGTAGAACTCTTCCGTATTTTGATTGAGGATCCGGTCGGCTTGGTCGAGAGCCCGGTAATCCGCGTCGTTGACGATCGAGTCTCCGGTGAGGTCCTGCATCAGCAGGCGGTTCTGCAGGATAAACTTCAGGGGCAGATCCCCCTCCAAACCGGCTTTCAGAATCGCGGCTCCGGCATTCTGACTCATGAACCCAATCTTGCCTGTTTGCGCCTCCAGGCCGTCCGCCGTGATGAGCTCGGCGCCGTTGACCGAAATCTTGACCGAATCCTTGTCGACCGCGAGTTCAAGAACAAGAGACCCGTGATCCGAAACCGGCGTTCCGTCGGCGATGACAGCCTCGTCCACGATCTCGACCCCGTCCGCGCTCTTGCGGCCGAGTTGGACCACGAGCTGGGCCCCATCGACCCTGCGGACGATCCTCGCGAAATAGTACTCGTCATCCCCCGCATAGAGCCCGTCATGTTCCTCGAGATGGAACACAGCCCCGTACTGGGAATTAAAACCCTCGTCCTGGAGATTGGCGTATTGGGTCTCGAGCCTCAAGTTGTAGGTTTCAAAAGTGAACGGATCCTGGAGCTTCTGAATCTGCGGCTTGTAGCCTTCAGTCGCCGCCATATCCAGGACGGGGCTCATCCCGGAAGCCTGCTCCAGGTACGTGGCGCCGCTCAACGGATACGTCTCGGAGAAACATCCGAGGACATTGCCGGGCAGGCACTTGCCGCTCAGAGCATAGTTCGTCGCGTCCGCGCTCCAGTCCGCGGTCCATAGGCGTTGTTGGGCGACCGCATAGTCCCCGTAGTGGTAATCGCCCATCAGGCTCGTGGATTCGCCGTCATAGGCCGAGCCGCCCATCGGATAGTGCTCGCCGTTCGCCAAATCGGTCCACCCATGCGCCAGAGTGATCGCACCGAGGCGGCCGAGGACATCTTCGAGAAAGTCACGGTTCGTCTGCAAGCGCTCGATCATGCTCGCCGCGATATAACTTCTCCATTGCAAAGTATCCTGTCCTCCGTCCTCGAATCCTGCGGTCCCCGTCACGGTCACCTCCGTGCGGGTCGTTTGTTCCGTCGTCACAATCTGCCCGAAAGCGCGCAGGGCCTGGACAAGCTCAAGGTTGCTCAGCTCCGGATTGGACGTCAGGATGGCGGGATCGGCCATGAAATCCACCAACTGCGTGATCAAGTTGAGGTCCTTGACATCGACCTCCCCGTCGTTGTTCAAATCCCTCCAATAGCGGATGGAATCCGAGAGCATTTGTAGGTCGGTGCCGTCCACGATGCCGTTCTTGCTGAGGTCGGCAAGGGCGCGCAGGCCCGCGGTCAAGATCTCCTGCGAATAGATCGCTTCCAACTGGCCGGTCAGGCGGACCTTGTCAAGAGCGTCGACCAGTGCGTCGCCCGTGAGGTCGCTCGCGGCGTAATGGGCGTTAGCCGTCACGATCAGGCGGATGTCGACGAAGTTGATCACGCCGTCTTGGTTGATGTCGAAAATTGCCTGTTCCTGGCTGCTCACCGCAAGCTCAGCGTAGCGGCGTTCGAGGACCTGAACGATGGCCTGGCGGTCGAGCTCTCCGATGACTCCGTCGGCGTTCAAGTCCTGTTCAGAAATTTCTTTGAAGAGCGACATCGCCCCGATCTCGCGGATCCGAACGGCGTCTGCCTCGTTGACGATCGTGTCTCCGGTCGTGTCCACAAGCAGGCGCCTTGCCGTCGCAAGGGCCTTCTCGTCGGCTGCGCTCACGACGCCGTCCAGGTTGATGTCGGCGGCGGCCAAGGTCGCCGCCTTTGTGCGAACATCTCTGACTGCGGTCACATCGGCCGCGCCGGTGACGCCGTCCAAATTGACGTCCGCATTGCCGGCCAAGGCCAGGAGGCGCCAATCTTCAGAATTCGCAGTGCCGCCGCTCCCGTCCAAGTCGACCCCCGAGAGCCCGTTGACTGCTGCGAGAATCGCATAATCGGACGAATCCACGGCCAAATCGCCGTTCAAGTCGGACTTGAGGAGACGGTCCGCTGCCATGTCGGCAAGATCAATAGCGGCTTTGAGGCTCAAGTTGTCAAACCGGGCGTTGGACCTCTTCGTGAGAAATCCAAGGGATCCGGCACTCCACATCACTTGGTTATACGTCACAGGCGCCAGGTCATTGACCCGGATCTGCATCGCTGTTGCGGTCATATCCACGGTGATGTGGTAGACAGGATCGGTCAGCACCTGGCCCAGGTTCCTGGACTCCAAAACAGTCACGGTCCCGCCGTCGACCCTCACGAGCTGAAGCACATCCGAAGCGCCGGTTTCCGTCAACGTGCGGACGATCTTGACGGCGTAATAGGAGGCATGATCGGCTCCCTGGGTACGCAAGACCAGGCCCGCTTCGTGAACGCCGGTACCCGCTCCCCGGACCTGCAGGTCCGCTGAAAAAGAAAGGTTCTGGAGATAGTCGTAGCCGATCGGGGCAATCAACTCAACCCCCGTCGAGGCATCCGTCTGCTCGAGCGTTCCCGCGTCCAGACGCCATCCAGAGGGGACGCTGAGAAGCCCCGAAACACCGAGGCCCTCAAAATTCTCCTTCACCGTTTGGGTCGAGGCAAGGCCTGCATCCCCCGCCTTGAGACCGCCGAGCGCCGCGAGGGCATTGAGGACTTGCTGTTCGTTGAGAGAAATGCCAAGCTCCGGAACCGGCACCGATAGGTCGCGCGCATCAATAAGGTCGCCGGCTTGGGCAATGGCCGCTTCATCCTGCGCGTCCACCGCACCGGAGCCGTCGACATCCGCGCGCTCGGCCTCCACCCGTCGAGCCCGGACGTCGTCGAAAATGGCCAAGTCCAGCACATCCACCGAGCCATCTTCGTTGATATCCGCCGAATGGTCAAAAATGGCCGTGGAAATCTGCACCTTACGCGCGCTCTCGCTGTCCGGCGCGCCGCGAAACTCGATATAATTGTCGCCTTCGAGGAGCGCGGCAAGCACGGTCGCCTGCTTGTACAAATCTTCGGAGGCCTCGAGCGTCAGAGTCCCGGCCGCGTTCCCGTTGACAAAAACTTCAAACTTGTAAGCGCCGGAGGTGGGAAGCAGTCCGTCGCCGCTTCTGGCCAAAAGGCCGATTTCATAAGTCCCGGCCACGTTCGCGCCGACCTTGTAGACAAACGAGCTGCCGGCGACAGGGGCCACGAGGGTCGTTCCGATACGGTCCCCGCGCGTACCGGGTTCGGCAGAAAACGCGGCAAGGCGCACGGAGTTGCCGCCGAAACTCTGGCGGATCAGGCTGCGGTCGCCGTCGTCGAACCGGCCGTTTCCGTTGAGGTCCGACTCGCCGGCATAGGCGTAGTAGCGGACCAAGCTCGAATCCCTGGCATTGACCGCCCCGTCCGCGTCGATATCCTTCCACCCGCTCACGAGGGCGGCGTCGAGCAGATCGACATGGCCGTCATCGTTCAAGTCCGCGCGCGCAAGATCGGCGTCGGTGTAATGCACCTTTTGGTTGATCGTATTGAGGATGCTTTTGAGCATGTTGAAATCGACCTCGTTGACCGCCTCGTCGCCATTGAGATCCCTAAAAAGGTAATTGTCGAGCTGACCCAAGAAGGCGTTGATGTCGCCGATATCCACGGTCCCGCTGCCGTCGAGGTCCGCGCGTTCGAGCGCGCTTTGGGCCAAGTCGAACACGCGCACCTTGCCGATGTCGCTGACGATCTGATCCACGGCCGCCTCGTCCGCGATCCCGTCTCCGTCCGAGTCGAGCCCGGCAAGAACGCTCTCGAGATATTTCTTCACATCCGCGTCATCGACCTTGCCGTCGCCGGTGAGGTCATGGTCCACAATGCGCTCGATCCCGATCGACTGGATATGGTACAGGAGCTCGATCATCATCTTGACGCGGTTGACGTCGCGGACATCGACCGTGGTGTCATGGTTCACATCCACGAGGTTAAAGTTATCGATGCCAAACTGAACCCACGCCAGTTCTTCGGCTTCGATTTTTCCGCTCCCGTTGAAATCGAACTTCGTAATTTGATCCTGGGTCACCATCAGCGCCAGCGCTTCGACGATGGTTTTGATCCTCGCCACGTCGTCCCCGTCGACCCCGTCGACCCCGTTGACGTCGACGTAGCGGCTGAACAGCTGGGCCGCCTTGCTGTAGTCACCCGAATCGATCGTCCCGCTGCCGTCGATGTCCACCTTCCCGGCGTCGCGGAACACGGCGGCCTGGACCTGGTCCCCGATCCGGCTGAAGCGCTCGACGTCCGTGACGTCAACCATGTCAAACCGACCGCTCCCGTCGATGTCATAAACGCTGTAGCCGAAGGCCGTCTCGTCGGCACCGGTCACCGCATGATCGCCGTTTAGGTCTGAACGCGACAGCATCATCAGGAGATTGAGGTCTTTTTCGTCGAGGACGGAATCCCCGTTCAAGTTGCTTGAAGCCGCGGCAATGATCGCCGCAAGGACCGTGTAGTCGCCGCCATCCACCCCGGCGGTGCCGTCGAGGCTCGTCTCGAGCAGGCCGTTTTCGGCCACATAGGCAAGCGCCGCGTCGGTCACAAGCGCCATGCGGCTGAAAACTGCCGAGGACGCCTCTGTCACCAGCCCGATCTTCCCCTCCGCGAACTCGAGGTCCTCGATCTCGAACTTCTTGATTCCTTGGAAAGAAACGGTGAATTTTTCGCCTTCGAGCTTGACGGCCAGGTTGTAGACCTCGCCCCGCGCGAGAGGATCGGCAAGCTCCACCGACCCAAGGACGGTAAAAATCCCGTTTTTCACTTTGCCGACCGTCAGCTTGTCCTCGCTCAGCTCGGCCTGGTAATAATTCGACTCATCCTGCACGCGGAAGCGGATGCCGCCCTTCTTGGTAAAGCTCGTAAAGGTCATGTCCACCGAAAACTCCAGGTCCTTCCAGGTCTCGGTCCCCGCCTCGGCATAGGCCGTCTCGGTTGCGTTTTTCTGGATCAGGAGGCCTTCCTCGAACACCCAGTTGGAGGAAGGCGGATCGGGCATCACGGGATGCCACAAATGCCGGATCAATTCGCCAGCGAAATCCCCTTCCCAATCGATACTGACCTTGAGACCGGCCGCGTCGTACCCGGCCGGCTCGAGCCTCGTCAGCCCCTCGACCACGGCTGCGGAGACGGGCAAATTCTTCGAAGCAGAGATCGCGGACAAATCCAGTCCGTCCACAGAGCCGTCGCCGTTGACGTCGAGGCGCCGGAACGCGGCCAGGAACGCTTCATAGTCGGTCCGGCTCACCGTCCCGCTCTGGTCCAGATCCGCCATTGCGTACTGCGACAAATCGAGCTCGAGGGAAGCAAAACCGACATCGATGAGGTCAAACACCTGATCTCCGTTGACATCCCGGAGCCGGGCTACTGCGGTCGTGATCAGCTTCAAATCATCCATTTTGTCGAGCTCCGCCTCCTTCTGGGAGCCTTCGGGAAGGGCCGCAATCGCCGCGTAAGCCGCGGGCAGCGTGCTGCCGCGAGTCCAAACGAAACCATCCCCGTTGATGTCCGCTTTGGCGTTGTAGATACCGAGGGCAGCAACCCTCCCGACGAGCGTGACGTCCGTTCCGTTGATCTGTCCGTCGGAATTGACGTCGCGCGCGTACCGGATGGCTTCCAGCAAGGCGTCACGATCCGCGGAATTAAGAATGCCGTTCGAGTCCATGTCGGCCAGCGCCAGCCGGGCGCGCGTCGCCCGGAAAAGATCCGCAAGCCGCGTGATCTCCGCATAATCGAGCGCATTCGTATTGCCGTCGCCGTTGATGTCATAAAGAGAATAAACGCGGATCGTGTTTTGCAGCAAGGCCTCGTCCATGCTGTCCACACGGCCGTCGCCGTTGATGTCCGCAAGATTCCACTCGTCGCGGGCCGTGTCGGGGCCCCACAGCTTGAACTTGATGATTTCGTCGAGTCGCATCAGGTCCTTGGACGTCACCGAGCCGTCTTTGTCCAGGTCGACAAAGCCCTTCACGAGGTCCTGAGCCAGGGCGAGGTCTTTTTCATCCACACGGCCGTCCTTGTTCATGTCGGCCCTCTCGAGCCGGTCCATCTGATAGATCGAAAGGATGATGGCGTTCAGCCGGTCGACGTCGTCCTGATTGATGAAGCCGTCGCCGTCAAGGTCCATCTCCTCGGCGAGCGCCGTCAGCACTTCCACACGCGAGGCGCCTGCGGCAAGCCCCAGTTCCGACGCAAGCGAGGCGAGCTCTGAGGAACTCAAAGCTTCCAAGTCGGCGGCATCCACGTCTCCGTCGGGCCCCAAAGCAGGATCCCGGTCCAACGCGTCGAGGCGCGCGGCAAAAGACGTTTCGTCATGGATGTCGATGAGGCCGCTGTGATTGGCGTCCAGTTTTGGGAAATCATACCGGACGCGATTCAAAAGCTCTTCGTCCGCTTCGCCGACGTGCCCGTCCCCGTCGAGGTCATATCGCGAGCGGACGAAAATCTCGCCGACCTGCACGTTTGTGGAAACGTATTCTCCCTGGCCGAAGAACTCGCCGTACTGTCCCTGGCGCAGGGCCTCGGGGGAATAAACGTTCGTCGCGTCGTTGGTCCAGACATACCGGACAAGGTGGCGCCCCTGGGTCAGCTCGAGCCGCACGGCGTTTTCTTGATAATAGCGGCGGTCCGCCGGAACTCGCACGGTCCCGCGGTACACGTTATCCACATAGACGTCGAACTCGAACTTGTACCCCTCGGGGAAGACCTGCTGGTCGTAGCTGCGCGCCGCCAGGCCGACGTCGTAGACCCCATCCATCGACAAATCGACGGTGTAATCCGTATAGGATAAGTTCTCGGTCGCATAAATACTCGTCCCGGATGCCAGGAATCCGGAGCGCGAGAGTGAAGCGACGCCGTCCTTACGGACCGAATGGGCGCCCGCCTTCGAAAGCAGGATCGCAAGATCCGTTCCGTCCACAGCACCGTTTCCGTCGATGTCGGCCGCGAGGAACTCCTCGCCGTAAACCGCGCCTTCGACGAACGCCCGGTTGACGATCCGCATCAGGATCTCGAGGTCCTCTTCGGTAACGACCGAATCGCCGTTCACGTCAAACTGGCTGAGCCTGGCCAGACTTTCCTTCAGGAAGGCAGCGTCGTCAATCTTGTCGTACTCCGCTTCCCGCTCGGCCTCCGGAAGGGCCGCAATCCACTGGTACTGCTCGGGCAGAGGCTCCCCGCGAGTCCACAAAACCCCGTCCGAGTTGATGTCCTTCTCGGGACGCGCGATACCTGCGTCGAGGGCTTCGATGACGGTGTAAATGAAAGCGATGTCGTCCCGGTCGACCGTGCCGTCCCCGTTGACGTCGACGTTGTGCTTGATCATCCGCTCGAGAACCTCGAAGTCGTTCTCCGTGATCATGTCGGCGTCATCGCCCTCCTTGTAGAAATCGGCCTTGATCACGAGGGCTGGCGTAAATCTCGTCTGTACAGTCTTGACGTAGGTGACGATCTCGTTTAGGCGCACAAGGTCTTGTTCGGACAATCCCGGCGTGCCGTCGATCATCTCTGAACGCTTGAGTATCCCGACGCGCTTTCGCAGTTCGAGCACGTCAAAGGAATCGTATTTGCCGTCTCCGTTGACGTCCCCGACGCGTTTTTCCCGGTCTCCGATCCCTGCCGCCAGGTAGTTGATGACGTCTTGGATGCGAGTGACGTCATCGCTATTAATGAGTCCGTCGCCGTTAACATCCCGGTGGGCCTGAACCAGTTCGAGGGCGCGCGCCACGTCGCGGTCGTCGATCACGCCGTCCTTGACGCCGCCGATCGCCATGTCCATTTTAGACAGCTCTTCGAGAGGAATCTGGCCGTTCTCCCGGATCTTTTGGACGATTTCCTCGACGCGCGCCAGGTCCGCTCCGTCGATCGTCCCTTCGCCGGTGACGTCATAGAGGTCCTTGTGTGCGAGGACCGCAAGCACGCTCAGCATCAAGCCCCTGTCGGTGTCGTCGATCACCTTGTCGCCGTTCAGATCGGCGGCCGCGATCTCGGAGGCCTGCACCTTGAGATCGAGCGCCTTCAGGATGTCGTCCAGGCGATCGACGTCATCCCCGTCGATTTCGCCGTCCCCGGTCAGGTCCGTGAGGTCCTCAAGAGCCCCGGCAACAAGCAGAATGTCGTTTTCATCCACTTTGTTGTCCCCGTTCAGGTCCGCCGCCTGGACAGCCTGCACCGAGACAATTTGCTGGGTATTGACGAAATCCATGATATTTTTGACGAACGCAACGTCCTTGTCGTCCGCCGTCCCGTCCCCGTTGAAGTCCGTTCGGGAAAGAATCTGGAAGTTGTTGTTGAGGGCAGTGATGTCCGCTCCCGTGACCCGTCCGTCGGGCACCCCTGTGCCGCCCTGCCCGGTCACGTCGAGCAGGTTGAGGTCGTTTTGGCTGACCTGGAGATTGACAGATTCCAGGATTTCCAGGAGACGTTCGACGTCCTGCTGGTCGAAGCTTTCGTCGTTGTTGACGTCCACCATGCGCAGAAGCGCATCCTGGACGAGTTGCTTGTCCTCCGCCGTGATCTTGCCGTCCCGGTTGACGTCGGCCTGATAAACAGGGTTCGAGTACCGGACAACATCCGCCCGGTTGTCCTGGTCGAGATCGACGCTGGAGAGGAGCTTGGGCGTTCCCAGGTCAAATTGGGCAAACTGAATCATCCTCTGCACCTTGGCCAGGTCGTCCTCGTCGACGTAACCGTTTCCGTTGAGATCCCCGCTCACGAAAAGCGATGCGTACTTGCGCATCAGGATGAGATCGGCCTCGTCGACCGTCCCGCTTTCGTCGAGATCGGCGCGGAATTTTTCCTCGGGACTGATGCCGGCCTTAAAGTACTTCACGATGTCGGCCATCCGCATCGCATCCGCCTGGTTCCAGCGGGTATCGCCGTTGATATCGAATTTCCCCGCCTTATAATCAAGGATGACGTCGGCGTCCCGGCTGTCGACCACGCCATCCAGGTTCAGGTCCGCCGCCTTGATCTGTTCATAAGAGATTTCGAGCGTGGGGTGGGCAACCACATATTGGTAAATCTGATCGAACCGCTTCAGGTCGTCGATCTTGTCGAGCTCCGCCTCTCGGGCCGCGCCCGTGAGAGCGTCGATAAAAGCGTAATTGGCGGGCAAAGGCTGGCCGCGCGTCCAGACGATTCCGTCTCCGTTGATGTCCGCCGCATAGAAATACTTGACCGCCTGATCGAGCAAAGTCACGTCCGCCCCGTCGATGACGCTGTTGCCGTCGAGGTTCGCCTTCGCCAGCTCGGCATCCGTCACGTTCAGCCGCTTGTAGATTAGGATCTGGTCGAGCTTGTCGATATCGGTTTGGTCGGGGGTCCCGCTGTTGTCGAGATCCACGTAATGAGCGATGGTCGACAGGACGGTGCGCTTCTCGGCGTCGCTCACCAGACCGTCTTGGTTCACGTCGGCATAACGGTGGAGATCCACGAGGTCTTCGTAGGCCTTGGCCATCACATTGAACGCGTCCACGTCCTTGGCATCCAGCGCGTCATCCGCCTCAAAGTTGTAGCGCGCCAGGAGCGCATCGATCGACGCCACGAGGTCGAGGTAAGCCTGGCCCGGGTCGGCGGAATCAAAGCCGCTCGCGGCCTCCATGGCCGCTTTGTCTCCCATAAGAGCCTGATACTCGGCGGTCTTCGTCAGCAGGACATCGACGTCAAAAATATTCAGGACCTTGTCGTCATTGAGATCGGCAGCCAGCAGGCGGGCGAGTTCGGTGACATAATCGACATCTCCCTGCCCTAGCTCTCCGTCGCGGTTGATATCGGCCTTTTGCTGCTCGAGGAGCGTGTACTGGCCCGGATGCAAGACGATATCGGTCAGTTTCTCGATGTCGAAGGTCTCGATGCGCTGATCGCCGTTGTAATCGGCCATCGCGAGGGCTTCTCCGTAGAGGGACTTCTCGAGGTCTTTGAACTCCATCAGCTCGCGAAGTCTCTCGAGATCGGCCTTATCGATCGAGCCATCGCGGTTCACGTCCCCGGCATAATAGAAAGCGTTGGAGATAAGCGAGAGGTCGGCCCCGGTGATCTTGCCGTCCCCATCCATGTCGGCGCGCGCAAGCTGGTCGAGGCCAACCTGATTGGCCGCCAGGACTTCGATCGCATTCACGAATGCCTCGAGATCGACGGGATCCGAGTGTCCGTCGCGGTTATAATCGAAGACGAGCCGTGACACGCTTTCCTTGAGCACTGCCCGGTCCCAGTTATCGACCTTCCCGTCTCCGTTGACGTCGGCCGCAAGCCTCTCTTCGGGCGTGACAGCGAGCTGAGCATCCCGAATCACTTCCCGGATGCGCTGAATGTCGTTCAAATTGACGAAGCCGTCCCCGTCGACGTCCCGGAACGATGCAATCGTATTGGCGAGCGCCCGGGAATCGGTCCGGTCGATGACGCCGTCCTTGTTCACGTCGGCATGCTCGAGCGAATAGGCGGTGATCACCTTGGCGATCATCTCTCTCATCAGGGCTTCGTCCTGCCCGTCGAAGGTCTCGTCGCCGTTGATGTCGTAGCGGACGTTGTTTTTGATCGCCGCATCCAGGGCCTTCCAATCGTCATCGGCGATCTCTTCGTTGTGGTCGATGTCGGCGCGCTCGAATTCGATCAGTTTGATGCCGTAGCCCCGGTACTGGGCGATCACCTTCATGCGCGCCAGGTCCGTACCGTCCACGTCGAGGTCACCGTCCACGTCGGCAACCGAGAAAGCGGCGTACTCCGTGGTAAACAGCGCCAAATCCTCTCCGTCGACGATCCCGTTCGTCTTGATATCCCCGTTGAAAACACGGTTCGAAATCGTCCCACGCGAGATTTCGGCCAGGATCTGATCCATGCGCGTGACGTCGAGGCCGTCGTTGACCTTGTCGTTGTTGACATCGTACTTCGTGACGTTCTGGAGGGCGGTACGCAGCAGCTGCTCGTCGAGCTCGTCGATGCCCCCCTCGGAATCGAGGTTGGCGCGACGCTTCTCCTCGCTCGAGTAGGCGTTGCGGACCTTGACGATCATCGCGGTAATTTCCACCTCATTCAGTCCCTGCTCGCGCAAGACGCTGCGGAAGGCGTCCACTTCGGAATTGCTCAAAGCGCCGTCCTGATTGACGTCGACGCGGTCCTTCCATCGGTCCAGCTCTTTGCGTTCCAGATAGGCGATAATGCGGTCGACGACAGTCATGGCGTTCTGGACGCTCTGGGTGGTCCGCTCATACAGGCCTTCCACGGCCTTGATCGCGTTCTCCAGCTTGGTTTGGTCGGCAGTATCCAGCTTTCCGTCGACCACGATCTCGGCCCGGGCAATCTGCGTGGCGGTGAAGACTTGCGTATCGAACGCGATCCCGAGAGCCTTGTCGATCATGGTCAGGTCCTCCCGGTTGATCAAGCCGTCCTGCGTCACATCCATGCGCGCAAGGGTGTTGTAGGCAGCCGTAAAGGCTTCCACGTCGTTGGACTGGATCAGGCCGTTGCGGCTAACATCCGCGCGGAACCACGTTTCGTGGCCGATCCCTGCCGTTTCCACAGCGGCCAGCTTCTCGATCGCAAGCCTGTCGGCCGCGTCCGCCTTGTCATCACCGTTAACGTCCACGTTGCCCAAGAGGTCCCAGCGCGTCGCATCCTCGGCCGTGATATGGCCGTCATGGTTCATGTCGGCCCGCTCAAACTCCCCGCGGTCAACAAATTTCAGGATATGGGCCAGCTTTTCCCTGTCGGCCGTATTGACGGCGCCGTCACCGTTGATGTCGAATTCGGGGCCGCCGTTCACAGCGTCAATCAAGAGGTCAAGGTCGTGGCGGCTGATTTTGCCGTCCCCGCTGATGTCGGCTTTGGTCAGCTCGGCCTCCCGGACAAGCAGCGGTCCCGCATTGATCAGGAACGTCAACCGGTAGACGTCGCTTGCCGGATCCGCCTCGCCGCCGATGACCTTGCCGTCCCCGTTGAGGTCGTACTTGACGTCATACTGATTCGGCCGGTCGGCCCCCTGCTGAATGGCCGCATTCAAGGCTGCAAGGTCCGCCCCGTTCAGGACCGTGTCGCCGGCGCCGCTGAGCCTTGACGCCTTCGCCAGCTCCGCGTCCGTGACAAGGAAAAAATCGTCGATTTTGAGATTGCCGGCTTCATAGCTCGACAGCACAAACTGGATGGCTGTCCTGTCCGCCGGGCCGATCCCGTGGTCACCGTTCAGGTCGGGCAGTATGTCAAGGTTGTGGCGGATGATGTCGCGATCGGCCTGATTGACCGAACCGTTGGTGTCCACGTCGTAATTGGCAAGCGGTCCGACCTCGAGGCTGTTCTGCAGAGCCAGGTAGCTGCGGATGTCATTGATCATGCGCACGTCGAGGTCCGTGTAAAGATTATCGCCCGACAGGTCGTGGAGGAGCCCTCCGTTGTAGTCGTAAAGGAGCTGCATGGCCTCTTTGAATACCGCGCTATCCATAGCGTCCACCGTGCCGTTGGGCTCGGCGATTGCGCCGGCCCGCTGGATAATTTCCGCGCCATAGGTATCCTTCTCGAAACCGACAAGTTTGGTCAGCCGTGTCAGGTCGTCCTGCGTCACAAGCCCTTCTCCCGTTAAGTCGATCAGGTTTTTCACATTGTCCTGAACCTTGTCACGGTCGGCTGTGGTCACCTGGAAGTTGTTGTCGACGTCGGCGCGCAGAAAATCGCGGATGAAGTCCTGGCCCAGGCCGGAATTTACGAGTTTTTCGAGCATGGCCTTATCGAACAAAGTGACCTTGCCGTCCCGGTCGAAATCGGCGATCTTGGGCGTCAAGCCGCCGTCGAGGAGGTCGTAGGCTCGCTGGAAAATCGTGACGTCGGCACTCGTCACCTCGTAATCGCCGCTCAAATCGGCGCGGTCCAGCTCGTTGTTTTGACCGATCCTCAAGCCCAAGTACTGCTGGATCAGCTTGATCCTTTCGACGTCATTGGCATTGATAAAGCCGTCATCGTTGACGTCTTCCAAGTCCTGCAGGGCCTCGACCAGCTTCTTGAGGTCTTTTTCATTGATCACGCCGTCGGCCACAATATCGGCACGCCCGACCATCTCCGGCGTGATCGGCTGCGTCACGCGGTCCGGCCCGATCATGTCTTCGATCCTCTTCACGTCATACGCGTCGATCGCGTTGTCGCCGTTGACGTCTCTGGAATTTTCGATCATCAGCGTGAGGAGACGGATATCCAGGACATCGACGACGCCGTCGCCATTCACGTCGGCGAGAGCCTTCTCCTCGTTCGTAATGCCAAGGTTGATGGACTCCACCACCTCCCCGATCCGCCGGACGTCCAGGGCGTCGCTTTTGCCGTCGCCGTTGACATCGACCAAGTGGTCGACGATATCTTTGAGCTGGAAGTAATCGTCTTCGTTGATGATGCCGTCGCCGTTGATATCCGCGCGCTCGGCCTCGTCCGGAGTGAGCGGCACTTCGAGATTCGCAATCTGCTCGATCTTGGCCAGGTCATCGCCATCGACCTTGCCGTTTTGGTCGACGTCCACGTAGTGCGCGAGCGTCGCTTCGAGGTCCGTGATATCCTGTTCGTTGACGTAGCCGTCAGAGTTGACGTCGGCCGCGCGGATGTCCTGCGTGGTGATCCCCAGCAGGAAGAAGTTCATGATCTTGCGAGCCGCATCCACGTCCTTCTCGTCCACGCGCAGGTTCTTGTCGATGTCCTTAAAGTTGGTAATCACGTTCGCGAGCATCGTGATGTCCACGTTGTTGACGACGCCGTCCCGGTTAATGTCCGCCTTTTCGATCATGGACGGATTGAGCAAAATCCCGAAGACCTTTCGCGGGTTCGACTCCTTAACTCGGGGGTCAGTCCCAAGGTCCATCTCTTCTCCGTCGGAGAAGCCATCGCCGTCCGAATCCGGATCGAGCGGCTTCAAGCCAAGCTCGAGCTCGCGCACATCCGAGATCTGATCGCCGTCGGTGTCTGTCCCGGCCAGCCCCTGGGGCTTGTCGTTCGGATCCAGCGCCGAAGTATGCCGCCTGAATTCCTCCCCGTCGCTGAAGCCGTCATCGTCCGTATCGGCCTTGTCGAAGTTGGTCCCCATCTGCGCCTCGAGCACGTCCGTGATTCCGTCGGCATCCGTATCGGTCCTGCGGTTGTCATTGGCATTGCGCGGGTTGGTGCCGTTGGCCAGCTCAAGAACGTCGCTTTCCCCGTCGCCGTCCGTATCCACCGAGGCGCCAGGATAGTCGTCGGCGCGCTGCGCGCTCGTGCCCGAATACCGCTCGAAGGCGTCGCTATAGCCGTCCCCATCGGTATCTACGGTATGTCCGGGATAATCTTGGGAATCAAAGAAATTCGTTTTCGCGGCGCGCTCCTCAAGATCGCTCATGCCGTCACCATCCGAATCGCGACGGCTGTTGCTTGCGGGATTAGCAGGATCGGTCTCCTGGAAACGCTCGAGCGAGTCAGACTCGCCGTCGCCGTCGGAATCCAGCTTGACGTCGCGGTTGTCGAGCGGATCCGTCCAATTCGTCCCGGTGAATTTCTCGTAGGCGTCAGTATAGCCGTCCCCATCCGTGTCCCGGTAGGGGCTCGATCCTGCATCCAAAGAATCGGTGCCTCTCTCGCTCTCCTCTTTGTCGCTGAAGCCGTCTCCGTCGGAATCGGCCGCAAGAGGATCCGTGCCCTGTGAGGCTTCCGCCGTATCCGGAATGCCGTCGCCGTCCTTGTCAGTCGCCGTGGTCCTGGGGCGCGAGAGGGCGCTCGCAGGATCCGTATCCAGCCGGATCTCTTCGCCGTCCGAGAAGCCGTCGCCGTCGGAGTCGGCCTTACGGAAATCCAGGCCGAGGGCCGCTTCAGCCGCGTCCGAAACGCCGTCCCCGTCTCCATCGCCCGGGATATCGCTCTCGTCATACGGGCTCGAGCCGAGCGCCAGCTCGAACGCATCGTCCCAGCCGTCGCCGTCGATATCCGTTTTCGTTTTAGGATTGCTGTCCGCCGCGTAGGGATCGGTGTGCAGCTCCATTTCCAGGCCGTCATCATAGCCGTCCGAGTCGGAATCGAGGAGCTGACCCGGCAGGCTCGACAGATTCTCGGGGTCGGATCCGATGAAACGCTCCCAGGAATCGCTGAAGCCGTCTCCGTCCGTGTCGGTCATAGTGTCAGGAGTGTCCGCAACGTCATAGGGATTGGTCCCGTGCGTGATTTCGTCGCCGTCCATGACACCGTCCCCGTCCGTGTCGCGGTTGGGAATGCTCCCTGCGCTCATAGCATCGGTGCCGGAAGCGACTTCGTAAGAATCGCTGAAGCCATCACCGTCGGCGTCCACCGCCGGGCCGGTCAGATCATCTTTAGGAACGTCCTCGCCATCCCGCGGATTGGTACCCAGCAAGAGTTCCAGACTATCGCTCACGCCGTCGGCGTCCATATCCTGAAGCGGCGTCAGGGTGAGCGGGTTCGCAAGATCTTCGGCATCGAGAGGATTGGTTTTTGCTCGAAGCTCCAAGGAATCGCTCAGGCCGTCCTGGTCGCTGTCTTGAGTCAAGCCGTCGTGGTCGTAGGCATCATAGGCGTTGGTTCCGCGATAAGCTTCAAAAGCATCGTCGAAGCCGTCCGCGTCCGAATCGTTGAACTTCCAGGGGGCCGATTCGGCGTCGACCGGGCTCGTCTTGGCCTTGATTTCGATGATATCCGGAGCCCCGTCCCGATCGGAATCCGTCAAAGTTCCCCAGGAAGCCAGGTCGACCTGCAATCGCAGTGACTCCGGCAGCAAATCCAGAAGATCCATCAGGACCACAAACCGGTGGAGCACTCCCCTCGCCAGGATTTCTTCCGCCTCGGACCCCAGCCACAAAGACTGCTCCGTTGCAATTTTTGCGGCTAGCGGCGCGAAGGATGTCGCCTCATTCAGGATTCCGGTTTCGTTGTATTCATAGACCTTGGACGCCGTCACGACGTAGCGCGATTGCGTGCCGGCATCCTGGATGTCCGTAAGGCTCGGAGCAGAACCGTCTGTATGTGTGTGAATATGGAGCGTGCTTAGCCCAAGAATTTGTCCCGCGGCCTTCAGAATGCTGATTTTGTCGGGATTGCTCGTGGTCAAGGCCACGATGCGTCCGTAAATCACAAACAAACCGACCTCCTTGGACATAGCCGCGAGCGAAGCGATGTTGTCCGCTGTGACCGCATCCACGATCGCGGCCACGGCGATCCCTTCCTGAGCAAGCAGAGCGGCCACGGCGTCGAAACTCTGGGCCTGGCTCTTGTCATAAACAATTCTTGCTTCCTCGGCCGTCTGGGGCTCCCGGATGAGTTTGGTCACCTGCGACTGCTCGACATCCACGAGCCAATCCTGCTCCGCGCCCAGGTAGAGGAGAGTGACTTTATATTTTCCGTCAAGCCGCGCCACCACAAAGGAGCGCGCGAACTGGTTCTTGGCCACGCCCAATTCCAGGGCCATAAAATCTTCCGCCAATGAAAAGGCTTGCTGCTCCGCGGCGGTCCACTCCGCGCGCAGCATATAGGCGGATAGCGGCAGGTTGTTGGGGTCTCCCGGATCCGAGCCCGCCGCGGTTTCGAAGGAATCGCTGAAGCCGTCGCCGTCGCTGTCGGTCGCAGGAGCGGTCATGCCGGCATTCGGCTGATCGCCACCGTCAAGCGCGTTCGTCTTCAAATAAGCCTCGAGGCTGTCGCTGTAGCCGTCGTTGTCGCTGTCGACGAGCGGCGCCATCGCGACAAGGTCCGCCATATCGTTGCGGTCGTGCGGGTTTGTTTTGAGGATTTTTTCGAGACTGTCGCTCAAACCGTCGTGGTCCGAATCCTGATACTGTTTCAAATTATCGGAGGCGTCCTGAGGGTTTTTGCCGTGCTGGAGTTCGAACGCATCACTGGCGCCATCGCCGTCGGTATCCGTCGACGGCCCCGTAAGGTCCGCCATCGGCATGTCCGCGGGATCGTCAGACCGCGTGTGCAGCTTGAGCTCGACGCTGTCGCTGAAGCCGTCTCCGTCGGAATCCTGCTGAGCAGTCATCGAAGCGCGGTCCGGCACATCAAGCCGGTCGAAGGCATTCGTCTTGGCGCGCTTTTCGAAGGAATCGCTGAAGCCGTCGAAGTCGCTGTCGAGGAACGTCGTCCGGCTGTCGCTGGCATCATGGAGGTTCGTGCCGCTTCGTCTTTCGAAGGCATCGGAGAATCCGTCGCCGTCTGAGTCTGAGGCGGGTCCGCTCATATTCGGGAGTGGCATGTCTGTGTTGTCTTTAGCATCCGTTCCCAAAGAGAATTCCAGGCTGTCTGAAAAGCCGTCGCCGTCCGTATCTTTGGACGGGGTATGCGAGGTGCCTTGAGGGATATCCGTCGGGTCGTAGGGATTCGTTTTCGAAGTTTTTTCGAGCTCGTCGCTGAAGCCGTCTCGGTCGGTGTCCTTGTAAGGCTTCGAGTTGTCCGCGGGACTCGTGGAATCCGTATTGTGCAAATTCTCGAAGGAGTCGCTGTCGCCGTCCCCGTCGGCATCGGTCGCGGGACCGCTCAGGTCGGCCAGTGGCACGTCAGCTCCGTCATAGGGATTGGTGCCCAGGAATGCTTCGAGGTAGTTGCTGATCTTGTCGCCGTCGGAATCCCGACGCGGTTTCATCTCCATGCGGATAGGCAGGTCCATGCGGTCGCGCCAGTTCGTGCCCGATTTCTTTTCGAAGGAATCGCTGTAGCCGTCCTTATCGGTGTCCGTCATGGTGTCCGGCATGTCCTGGGCATCGAACGGGTTCGCCCCGAAGCGGTATTCCCGCGAATTGCTGATGTCATCGCCGTCATCATCGGTCACGGGACCTGTCAGGGCCGTATTCGGCTTGTCTTCGATATCGAGATCATTCGTGCCCAGTCGTTTCTCCAGGATGTCGGAGTAGCCGTCCTTGTCCCGGTCGCGGAAGGGCATCATGTGCTCGATGTTCGGGTAGTCCTTAGAATCTTGCCAGTCCGTCTTGATCTCCTTCTCGAACGAATCGCTGAAAGCGTCTCCGTCCGAATCGGTGAAGTTGCTCGAGTCGTCGTTGTCGGCGTACGGGTTCGTGCCGTTCACCTTCTCGAAATAGTCGCTCTCCCCGTCGTTGTCCGAGTCGACCATGGTATGGATATTGTCCATGCTGTTGAAGGGGCTCGTCCCCTCCTCGACCTCGAGGACGTCGTCGATGCCGTCGCCGTCAGAGTCGCGTTTTGGAACACTATCGGGCTCGTTGGGATTCGTGCCATAAGCGCCCTCATAGGAGTCGCTGAAGAGGTCCCCATCCGAATCCGTTGAGGGCTCCATCTTCTCGATGTCCGGGGTGTCTCCGCCGTCATCCTTATTGGTTCCCGCCCGCGCTTCCGCGCTGTCGCTGTAGGTGTCGCTATCGGCGTCGTTTCCGGCCTCGGGCTTCATCGTCGCCGGATCGGGTTTGTCTCCGATGTCATAGCGGTTCGTGCGGCACCGGTTTTCGAAAAGATCGCTGAAGCCGTCCTTGTCCGTATCTTTGAAAAGCCTCTGGTTATCCTTGACGTCATTGGGATCCGTCCCATGGAATTTTTCGAACTCATTGCTCTCACCGTCCGCGTCATCGTCGTCCTCAGGGGCAGAACAATCGTCTTTAGGATGATCGTCCGGATCCTCATAACGCGTGTTGAGCGCCCTTTCCAGGCTGTCCGAAAATCCGTCGCCGTCGTAGTCATTGTAAGCGGCGACCGTGTCCCGGTCGGGCAAGTCGCCTGGGTCCCGCCAGTTGGTCTTGGCCTCGACCTCAAAAGAGTCGCTGAAGCCGTCGCCGTCCCTGTCTACCTTGATCAACCAGTGATCCGCGGGCCCGTTGACCTCATACGGATTGGTGCCACGGAACTTCTCGAGCGAGTCGCTTTCCCCGTCGCCGTCAACATCGACCGCAGGGCCGCTCATATCGGGCAAAGGCACGTCGTTCTGGTCACGCGGATTAGTGCCCAGCAGCAATTCAAAGCTGTCGCTGATGCCGTCGTCGTCATGATCGGGCATGAAGGCCGGCGTATCGGTGATGCTGCGGGGATTGCTGTGCTTGTATTTGATTTCATAGGAGTCGCCGTAGCCGTCCAGATCGGTATCGATTTTGTTCGTCGGCGTTTCGTATTGGTCGCGAGGGTTCGAGCCCTTCGAAATCTCGGTAAAATCGCTAATGCCATCGTTGTCCGAATCCACCCCGATCGTCTTCGGCGTATCGTTATAATCGTTGGAATTGGTCCCAAAGGTATCTTCGAGGAAATCGCTGAAGCCGTCGCCGTCGGAGTCCTTCATCGAGCTGTACATGCTGTAGGGATTGGTCCCGGCCGCCATCTCGTCGTAGTCGCTCGTCCCGTCGCCGTCGGTGTCGAAGCCCATCAGCAGCCCGATGATATTGACCAGGGTCGCAATGTCTCCCGCGTCCACTTGGCCGTCGAAGTTGATGTCGACGAATTCGCCGAGGATTTTGGCGTACTTTTTGGACTCATCCTCGTCGATGATGCCGTCCCCGTTCAGATCGATGGCGCTCGCTGCCGTAATGGCACCCGGCTGGATTCCCTTGTCGGTCAGGATCTTGAGCGTCTCGATGATGTTCTGGATCACGCCGGCATCCGCCGCGTTCTTGACGCCGTCGTTATTGAGGTCTCCGTTCATCAGCCCCGCGATGCTGGTCGTCAGGAGGTACGCATCGTAGGTGTCCACCGTCCCGTCGCCGTTAATATCGCTCAAAATCCTCTTGTCCATGAGCTGCGCGTCGTCGGCCTCGATCGATTTGTAGGTCGTCGTCGAAACCACGTGCTCGCGGCCTTCGGGCCCCGAATACTGCGCCACCGACAGGACCGACATGGTCACCTGGTTGGGATTGGTCGGGTTGCCGCGCTTGGTAACAACTTGGTTAATCGAACCGTCGGAAGTCCGGTAGTAGTATTCGCTTCCGGCGTCGATGTAGCCGGTGATTTCGGGACCGACGTCGACGAGAGTCGGCCCGCTGAAGCTAATCGCCTTGTCCATACGGTAGACGTTGACCGTCTGCGGCTTTTCGCGGCCGATCCCCCCGTCGTAGTAAGTCTCTGTGATGGCCCTCTGTGCGCCCGACACGCTGTATTCGACGGTAATGACCTTTTTCAGGGGCGCGAACCGCCCGGCGCGCACGCGCGGCTGACCGGCGATGGTCACCGTCTGAGCGTCGTCGTCGTAAGTATCCAAATCGGAATCGCTGGCATAAAATTGATATTCCCGGCTGAGCAGCACGCCGTCGCGAAAACTCTCGTTGTAGAGAACCCTCTCCTCGTTCTTTTGTCCGTTGTAATGCATGATCCGCACAGTTGCCCCGGTGGCAAGATCGATGGTCGTGACCTTGGTGAGCGGGGCCAGCGGATCAAGCGACGGATACTCGTAGTCGACACGAGTCAGGTCTTCGAGCGCCCCGCCGACCTTCATGCTGTTGGTGACTGTCTTGACCCTTTCCTCTCCCGCCGGAAGCTCGTAAACCGTCCGCGTATAATCTCCCTGGACGGTTTCGGTGATCGTCTCCTTGATTCGCTCGTCGAGTTCGCCGTAAACATAACGGGTGCTCGATTGCAGAGTCGCGTCTTTATAATAACGGGTAATCCGCTCGGTCTTTTCATGGCCGCGGACGCCGGTAAACGTCGTCAGCTGGAGGGTGCGGCCTGCGGCGTCCCTTTGGACGATCCGCTTCAAGGTGGCGCCGTCATAGACATAGTCGCTCACGGTGTCGATCTGGGGCTCTCCCAGGCGTACCATCGTAAAGGTAGTCATGCGGAAAATACGCTCGTCCGAGGGGTTGCCCGAATATTCCGAGCGCGACATCAGGACATTGTCGGCGCGGTAAGTCTCCGTCATCTTGAGCGCCCCGCCTTGGCACGTCAGATCGTGGGCCCCGCAGTAGGTGTAATCCGTGTAATGGGTCACGGTTTTCCCCGCGTCGCCGAAGAGGACCATTCCCGGAAGCGGCATTTTCGGCGTCGTATCGGAAAAGCCATTGGCGAGCAGCACGGCCTTGACGGCGGGATCCGCGGGAAGCGCGTCAAAATCCACGGAATCGAACTGCCCCGTATTGACCTTTTCCGAGCCTTCGAATCCTTCGTAATTGGTGAGCGAGGTCATCACGCGCACCCCGGACATGATCTGATAGGCGACCGTGAAATTCAGCGCGTGTTTGACGGGGGGTGTTCCCGGCGTCTCTTCGTAATAGTAATCCGTCTCCGACAAAATGGTGTTGTCCGCCCGGAACGCGCGGACCATGGTAACTTTCGATTGCTGGGCATCATAGACCGTTTCGCTCAAAAGGACATCATCTCCGGCGAGCTTGTTGTGCGTGTGGTCCCTGGCGGTGTCGACCGGGTCAGGGTCGCCGATAATGCGGTAGGTCTTGGTCCCGGTCATTTTCGTGTAGCCCGGAAGCGACGGGTCATCGCTTTCGTAAATAAACGTGAGCAAATTCATCGGGGTCCTGGCGGCCGCGTCTTGCGTGTCGTAGACGATGCGCCCGGCCTGCCTGCCGCCGCCTTCAGCCATCATTTGTTCGTCGCCGCGCGTGAGATTGCCGTAAGGAATGATTAGGTTACCGCTCCGGGTCACGCCGATCGGCAGCGTCGCATCGACGATTTCCAGCGTGTCGGTACGATCCAGAACCATCGCCTCGTTGATCTCGGTCGTCGGGTCGTCTGCGTTGGCCAGGTAATAAAAAACGAGCAAGGAGCGCGGCACCCCGAATTCGTCGTAATTGATTCCATAAAGCTGGCGGTCGAATTCCTCGTCATAATAGGTCTTGCCGATCAAGGGATCCAGGCCCGGGTAATACTCGGTTCCGGTACGAAGCTTGTACCGCTCCACCATGCGAACGCTGTCGCCGCGCAGAGTGTAAGGGTCTCCGCGGTAAAAATATTTATCGTAGTACGCCCTGACGCCGGCGGAGTTGTAGGTGTAGGCCCCTTCGATCCTTCCGCCGCCGTCCACGAAAATTCTCTCGGTGACCAAGACGTCGTTGTCCGCGGGAGCATTGACGGCATCGTCTTTCTTTTCGAGGCCGAGGGGATCCACCGGCGTTTTTGGCCCGACCGGATCGACATCGCCCTTGATCGAATAAATCATGACCGATTTCACGGTCGTCTTCTCGTTAATCGCCGTCTCCAGATTGTCCTCGATAGACTGGTACCGGAAGACGTTGAGGTTAGTCTTGTTCCCGTACTCATCGTAACCGATGCTGTACTCGGGCCGCTTCCCTTTGTCATCGTAGTAAGTCTCGGTCGTCAGGTGGTCGGGCTGCCCCACCGCAATGACGTTACCCAACTCATCCGCCGTATCCGGGCCGCCCCGGACCACATACTGGCGCGTCCGGTAAATATTGAGATTCTCTTTCTCGTCGGTGCTGGGATCCTCCGGCCAGTAGTCATAAACAACGACATACGTAACGGCCCCTTCGTCGAGATGCCCGTCACCGTCGAGATCGATCTGCCCATAGCCGTGGTTGTAGATCTCCTTGCGGCCCGCCGGATCAAAAAACTTGCGCGTCACGAGAACGTCGTTGGACGATGAGAGCTGCTCTGCCACATTTTCCGGGGTCCGGTCGGCAAAAGGAAGGTGGAGGTCGCCCCCGTTGGTCCCGACCACAGAGTATTGATCGACCGTCGAGAGGACCATTTGCCGGAGCTCCGGATTGAACCAGTACTGGTAAGTCGCCAAATTGACTTCCCTCGACGAAGGAACATCGGGATCGGCGGGAATATCTCCCGGCATGAGGGTATAGCTGAACAAAGGCCGCAAAGAGCCGCTAACGGCAAAATAGTCGCGCTTCTGCAGGACGTCGTTATCCTCCAGGTTCTCGTCGTCGTCCGCTTCTCCGACGACCACATACGCGTCCGTAATGTCGACGCGGCCCGTCGCGTCGTTGTAGGTAAAGAAGGTCTGCAAGATGACGCCGCCGTCCTCATAGCCGCGCTTCTTCACGATCCTTTCTCCGATTTCGTCGTAAATCGATTCGCCGCTGATTTCGTCGGGCTTGGCGCCTGAGCCCATGGCGGCGACGAGGTCCGGAGTTTTTCGGGTCGTCGGTTTGGTCACGAAAGTGCCGGCAATGTCGGCGTTGCCGCGCACCCTGTATTCGGTGACCCGTTCAAGGCGGCGCGTCTCGTCCTCGGCAGTGGTCCCCTGGTCGTCCTGATAGTGGAACAGGTTGATACCCGTCTTACTCCCGTCTTCGAAGTTGAAAGCAAACATCTGCTTCTGGCCGAGCTCGTCCATATAGACTTCGCTCTGGACTTCGTCGTCGGCAGATCCGGCCGAAAGAGCGGCGTCGACGTTCGCGGCCGTCCTCTGCAGCGGAGTGCCGTCCAACCCGGCCGTGTCGGGGGTGCCCTCGATCCGGTAGATGCGGCTAAAATCGACCCTACGGCTTTCGTCCGCCGGCGTGGCGGAATCATCGGTCACGTATTTGAGAACGGTCAGGGTCATCAGCTCCGACTGGTCGGTCTCCATGGGCTCGTAGCCGTAGGTATAAAGGATGCTCTCGCCGTTCAGGTCAAAGAACCGCTTGCCGGAGATGACCTCCTGGTATTTGATCGCGAGCGCTTCGCGCCAGAGGAAATCGCGCGCCGCCGGCTCGAGGATGGTCATCGGCTCGTCGCTTCGCAGGAGATCGTAGGAAACCATATAATCGTTCATCGAGGTGGTCTCCAACGAGGTGGTCGCATCCTTCCGGTAATAGGCCAGTGACAGTCCCGTCGTGATGCCGTCCCGGTAGTCCACGGTGGCAATGGGCCGCACCCCAGAACCTTCATAGACCACGACGCTCGCCAGCCGGTCGTCGACAAGAGTCGTCAGAGGGTCCGGCGGTGTCGTGCCGGAAGCAGGGTACGTGATGGGATACGGGTAGGGGTCGGGATCTTCAAGGATCGTATATTGCCAGACACGGCTCATCCGGGGGCTCTCGTCGATCGTCGTGAGAGGGTCGTCCGCCTGATAAATGAAGACGTTCATGGTCGTGGGGCTGAATTCGTACGTGCCGTTGCCATCCCGGTCGGACGTGGAGTAGTTGATGGAATAGACCGGAACGTCACCCTCCCGCCCGAAGTACTTCGTTTCCGCATTCTCGTAAATGACGGGTTTGTCCGGACGCACAAAGAAGGTCTCGGTCGCAAGCTCGTCGTCGCCGGCCAGGATCGCCTCATCGATTTCATGACGCAATCGGTCCTTGGGGTCGGATTCAAAATCGCCGAAGGCTCCGTCAATGAGGTCGGAGAGGCCCACCACCCGGTACTGCAGCATCGAGCTCAAGGTCAGCGATTCGTCATGACCCGTCAGGTTGTCATCGATGCGGTAATTGAAAAGGCTGAGCGACTCGTGAGTGATCGTGTCCTTCAAGCCGTCCGAGTCGGTGTCGCGGCCGACGTAGCCGTAGTTGAAGACGGGCTTGTCTCCGTTCTTATCGAAGTAGTTGCGCGCGTCCAAATAGTACTTGAGCTGGTTTTCGAGGGCCGTCAAGTAAACGGGGGTGCGCCCGTCCGGCTGTGCGATGGTGATCGCCGCAGGGTAATCCTTGACGCCGTACTGATGGACGTAATCCAGCCGGGCCGATTCCAGCTCGTCGGTGGCGGGGTCTTCGGGGCAATAGTGATTTACGCTGAGAGTTTCCATCTCTCCGAGCCGGTAGCCGAGGCTCATCACCGCTTTTTCCCCCGTCGGTCCGAACAGTGTCTTGCTGTCCATATTGTCCGCGTATTCGGTTTCGATATCGTCGAGGTGGGTCCGGTAGGTCGTCCCCTCGCGCAGTTTGGGCTCGAGAGGGTCGATCAGGTTGGTGGTCCTCGCCGTGTACGACGCCATAAAATCGTTGCGGTCGGACTCGCGGCCGGCGGCATTCGGCTGATAGTGAAAGATCGTGAATCCATTGCGTTCCTTGACCGTGACGCCGTTGCTTTCGATGTCTTTATAGGAAAACTGGATCATCGGCTTTTTCCCATAGCGGTCAAAATAGATCTGGCTGGTCTTCTCGTCGTCCCCGAGCCACATATCTTCTTGGAGGTTCGCATCGGTGCGCGCCAGAGGGTCGTCGAAAAGCGAATTTCCGACGTTGGACACGCCGTCAAACTCGACGCCGTAGGTGCCGCCCTGCATCCCAATGTCCGGATCGCCGTCCACCTCGTACTGCACCGTATAATCCATCATATTCGCTTCTCGCCGGGAGGTTTCGGGGAGTTCTTCCTGGTATTTGAACCGGGTCATCCCCACGAGTCCGCGGTCGGGATGATAATCATAGCTGAACTGGACTTTTTCGCCGTACCCGTCGAAAAAGGCCTCGCTATTCAGCTTGTCGTCGCCGACCGGGTGTTTGATCGCCGCGGCGACGTTTTCAGCCGTTCGCAACGCCGGCGTATCCAGCGGCGGGCTATCGACGTCCAGATTCCCAATGATCGTAAAGGTGGCGGTTTGGTTCATCCAGAGTTCCTGGCGGCGCTCACTATTCGGCTCTTCCTTCTGATAGTCGTAAATCGTCAAGCCGCTGATCTTTCCCTCACGGTTGTAGCCGTGGGAGAAGAGAACCTTTTCGCCGGTTCCGTCGAAAAAGTTGCGGCCCCTCAGATCCTTTTCTGCCACCTTGGGTTCCGAGGGAGTCGCGGTGTTGTCGATCATAGCGGCAGGGACCAGCGTGACCGTCGCTCCGCCGCCGTTCACGACTGAGGAAGGCGTCAGGTGGTCCATGGGCCGTGCTTTGTAAAGAGGCGGCTTGCTGCGGTCCCCGGCGGACATATCCGTCGGCAGATTGCCGGCGGCGATGAAGACGCTGTCCATATCGCTTTCGCTGATGTCCAGGGCCTCATATTGGCGCATTTGATCCATGTATTTGCTCTCGTCCCGGGGCGTATTGACATCGTCTTCCCAATAATAGAAGGCGCTCAAGCTTTCGGAGTCGCCGTAGGGATCCAGCGCAAGGCTGTTCAGGGTCTTCTCTCCGTGCGAATCAAAGTAGACCACGCTTTGGAGATCGGTCTGTTTGAGCTTGTTTTGCCCGCCCGTGTCGAGCATCCCACCGGGCAAAAACGCTCCGTTTGCGCCCGACACCGGAGTGGTATGGTCGAGGGTCAACCGGTTGCGGGTGAAAGCCGTCGGTATGTTTGCGGCATCGCTGAACACCGCGTCAAGGTCGGCCTCGGTCATATGAGCCGCCGCATACTGACGGAGTTTCTGATTGCTCTTGCTCTCGTCGCGCGCCGTCGTGGTGTCGTCCGACCAGTAATAAAATGAGGTCAGGCTGTCCAGCGTAGTGCCCCTCACGTCGTAGCTTGCGCTGTTGAGGACCTTGTCGCCCCGGTCATCAAACCAAACCGCGCTTTGGATATCCTCCGGGTCGAGCAGCACCTGGTCCTCATCATACGGAACCGGCGGCGCGCCCGTCTGCGTGGAGCCGGCGCTGGCCAGCGCGATCGATTCGCCGAAGTAGTGGTCGATCTGGTCTTCCGTCATGTGCGCCGCAGCGTACTGGCGGATCTTGCGAGACATCTTGCTCTCGTCGCGCGCCGTATCCTCGTCGTCGTCCCAGTAGTAGAACCGGGACAGGCTGTCGGGCGTGCCCTTGTTCGTCATGGACATGCTATTGAGGACCTTTTCTCCCCAGGCGTCAAACCACGTAATGCTCTGCATGTCTTCGGCCTTAATCGTGTCCGCGGCAACAAGAGGAACCATGACATTGGGTTCAAAGCTCGGTAGTTCTTCAGGCGTCTCATGATCTAGAGACTGAGGCCCAAAGGCGGGAACAAATTCGTGAATGATCGGCGTGCCGACGTAACCGGCCACGATCGCGGCGATGTCCCCGCCTGACATACTCGTCGCAATCCCGGAATCGGCTCCAAAGAGATGATCGAAGAAGGCTTCGTTCTTGTTAGCGACCGCGTACTGGCGGATCTTACGCATCATCTTGCTTTCGTCGCGGTACGTCGCTTCGTCGTTGTCCCAGTACTTGAAAGAGCTCAAGCTCTGAAGCTTGCCCTCAAAGTCAAAGCTGATGCTGTTCAGGGTCTTTTCTCCCTTCCAGTCGAAATAGACAGCGCTCTGCTTGTCTTCAGACTTGATCTTGACCGAGGGCGGCGCGGAGGCTGTATCGATAAACGGGGCCGCCACTATGGATTCCATGCCCGGGGTATTCGCGTTGTTCATCAGTTCGAGCGGCGTCGACTCGTCGAGAGTCTGGGGCCCAAAAGCGGGAGGATTGCCGTCAGAGCGCGCGGCCGCGTCTCCGGAGGCGATCATTCTCGGATAACCGGTCGCGTTATCACGGAAAAGTCCGTCAAAATCCTGTTCGGTGTATTGGCTGACCGCGTATTGCCGGATCTTGGCGTTCCGCCGCTCTTCGTGTCTCGCGGTGGCCGGGTTATCCTTCCAATAATAGAAGGAGCTCATGTTCGACAACTTCCCGTCCATGTCGAAACTGATCGAATTGAGGACATTCTCGCCCTTCCAGTCGAAATAGGTCGCGCTCTCGCGGTCGGCGGCAAGGCCCTCCTTGGGGATTTTTTGAATCGCCGGATTGAGCGGCTCATAGCCGGTGGCTTTTTGAGTCCCGAAGTAATCGTCCAGATCCTTCTCCTTCAGGAGGGTCGCCCACTGATTGATCTTGAACATGTTCTTGTCTTCCCGGCGGACCGTGCCGGGATCGTCCGTCCAGTACCGGAAGGCCCCCAAGCTCTGGATTTTACCGTGCGCGTCAAAGCTCAGGTTGTTCATGGACTTCTCGCCATTGGCGTCGAAAAAGACAATAGACGCAAGGTCTTCCTCATCGGGCACCGTGAGGAGATCATTTCCTTGGTTGTCCTTCAGGTAATCGGGGACGTGGCCGCGGTGGTAGGCAAACTGCCGCAGTTTTCGCATGGTAATTTCGTCTTCCCAGTACTTGAACTGGCTCAGTTGGAGGGCTGTGGTCCCGTTGTCATCGAAACTGATGGAATAAACCGATGTTCCCTCCTTGTCGAGATAAACGCGCGACGACCTCTGGTAAATGGCGATATCCTCGGCCGTGGGGAAAATGTCCGGCCAGTGGACCGGCGCATCGTCGGGCGCGCTGAGCGCATCGGAAAGAACGGTCTCCTGGGCCTTGGTAATGTCATACTGGTCAATCGTGACGGTGCGGCCGTCGGGGTCCACCCGGAACTTGCTGGCCGAATCGATACGTTTGTCGTCCTCTGTGCGGGTATAGGAGAAAGCAGGGGCCCAATCTTCCATGTAGGTTCGCGTCTTTTCAATCGCCTGGGTGCGCGCCATGTCCGCCCATTTCATCGTATCCATAAAGCCCCATTCGATCGCGCCGGTCGCGTCATAGACCGCGTGCCGGTACTGAGTCGAGGAGATGTCCATGATTTCGATGCCGTCATATCCGTAGCTGACGCCGAAGCTCTCCCAGGCATTGCCCTCCCTTAGCACAGTCTCATCCGTCGCCTTGAGCCGGGTCTTGCCGCTGTCCCACCAGGTCTTTGATTTGAGCGTTCCGTCCCATTTGTTACCTTCTCCGTCAAAAACAACTTCGTTGTAGTCGCTCACGGTGCGGGTCTGGACCGCGCCGCCCTCGGCGTAATTGGTCGTATCGGTTTTCTTCGTAAAGCCCGTATCGTATTCGATCTCGGCTTCGACCTTCTTCTTGGATTTGCCTGCGTCCCACCAGGTTTTCGAGACAAAGATCCCCTGCCACGGCCTGGCGCCGTTGGCAAAAATGACGTTTTGGTAGTCGCTCTCGTTGTATTCGAGGAGCGTGATGCCGTCGATGTCATACACGTAAGACCTGGAAAATTCGGGATGAGAGTCCTCATAGAGTGTCGTCGTCTCGGACTTCAGGCATGTCTTGTCGTCCTTTCGCCACACCGTCGACACCAAAGTGCCCTTGAAAATTTCCCCGTACTGGTCAAAGACGACGGCGTCATAATCCGTTTCCATATACTCCCGGACATTCCCGCTGATCATTTCGATCAGGACCTCTTCGCTCGACCGATAAGTCGTCAGGATGTTCATCACCAGATGCCGATCCTCATAGGTGAGGACATTCATGCTTTTTCGGACGCTGCGGTCGTCGTCGGTCCACTTCTCGACGCGCAACGTGCCCTTGAAAAGGCCACCGGATTCGTCAAAGACCAGCGTCGTGAAGTCGGTTTCGGTGTAATCTTCTACGAGCTTGTCGAGCGTCCAGGCCTTGACCCAGGAGAAGGCGGAGTGACGCTGGTCAAAACGGATCTCCGTCTCGTGCTTTTTGAGCGCCTTGCCCGTGTCATACCAGGCCTTGGTATGGACTGTCCCGCTGAACAGCACCCCGTCCTCGTCGAAAAGCGCCTCGTCGTAATCTGTTTCGGAGTAATCGAGGACGGTGTTATTGATCAAATACCGCGTCAGTTTCTCGAAAGTGCTATGCCGCTCCGCGTAAGTCGTTTCCTTCGAGGTACGATGGACGGACTTGGAGGGATCCATCCACGACTCCTTGAAGACTTTCCCTTTCAGGACGCGGCCGTTGCGGTCGAAAATCGCCTGCCGGTAATCGGTCTCCGCATACTCCACAAACACGAAGCCCCGCATCGTTCTCTCTTCCGTGAAGACAGTGTGCTTTTCGAGGTACGTGGTCCGGTTGTAGGCCTTCTCGACCGCCTTGCTGGAATCCTCCCACGAGGTCATTTCCACGGTCCCTGCAAGGACCGCTCCGGTGTCGTCAAAAATTGCCTGTTGGTAGTCGCTGTAGGTGTAGTCGACCTCGGTGGAATAATCGGACCCGAGCGTGGTCATTTCATTGGTTTTAATGTGCCGCTCGAGATAGACCGTTTCCCCGTGCTTCATCTGTTTCGTTTTGGAGTCGTCACGGTAAGTCTCTGTCTTGACGGTCCCGCGGACGATGGCGCCGGCTTGATCGAAAATTCCCTTTTCGTAATCCGTCTCGGTGTAACTAAAATTCGAGCCGTCGGTGGCAAAAGTAGTTTCCTCCGCGAAGGTCGTGTGGGCTTCATCATAGCCCGTCTCCGTGTGGCTGATCTTCCGGCCGCTCGAGAGCGTCCAGTAGACGTCGCTCGTGACGGTCCCGCCGAAAATACTGCCGGCCTCGTCGAACAGAGTGTCCTTGTAATCCATGACGGTTTCGTCGACGACCGTTATGCCGTCGTCTCCGTAGCGCGTGGAGGTCAAGTCCGTGATATGGCCATCGTCAAAAAGGGAAATGTCATGCTTTCGAAGCTCCCTATCCCCGGTATCCTTGTCATAAACGGTCGCAAGGAGTGTCCCGGCAACCATTCGGCCGTCGGGATCGAAAATGCCCTCCCGGAAGTCGGTCTCGGTATAGTCGACCTGCTCCTCCCCATCCGTGGTATACCGGGTCACCTGCGAAAACTGCATGTGTCGCTCTTGATAGAGGACCTCGCTGCGGCTCAACTTTCGAACCCCGACATCCCAATAGGCAATGGTAAGAACCGAGCCGGCGACAATGTTATTGGAGTCGTCAAACACGGTCATGCTGTAGTCGGTTTCGGTATATTCCTTCAGGGTTGCCCCGTCCGTCCCGTATTCCCACACCTTCGAAAACTTGCTGTGGTAGTCTTCGTAAGTGAGCTCGCTGTACTCGGCCAGGCGGCCGCCGGGGCCGTCATAATAGACCCGAACCGTTTGTGTGCCCTCCGAAATACGGCCGTCTTGATCGAATAGGACTTGATTGTAGTCGGTTTCGGTGTAATCCACGAGGGTGGTCCCGTCCGTCCCGTACCGTGTCACTTTCGAGAATTCCGCGTGGCCTTCCTTGTGCGTCGTTTCGGTATGACTAATTTTTCGCCCCGCGGTACCGGGCGCCGGCACTTCCCAATAGACGTCCGTAATCAGCGTACCGGCCACGATGTTACCGGCCTGATTGAAGATCACATCCTCGAAATCCCTCACGGTGTAGTCGCGGACCGTCGTGCCGTCGCTGCCAAATTTCGTCTCTTTCGACTTGAGCGTGTGGCCGGCCCGGTAGGTCACTTCGTTCTTTGCCCATTTGTGTCCGCCCGGGGAATCGTAAACCGTCGAAACAAGCGTCCCTGACTCGACATTGCCCGCTTCGTCATAGATGATCTCCGAATAGCTGGTTTCGGTGTACCTCGCGTAATCCTTCACCCCCGTGATACTCCAACTGTATTCGGTGACCTTGGAGGACTCCACGTTTCCGTCCAGATAGAGGGTCTCAGTCTCGGACCATTCCCTGGCTTTGGAATCGTCCAGGTAGGTGGTCGAGTTCAGCGTCCCGCTCGAAATCCTGCCGTCCTTGTCGAACATCACGTCCCGGTAGTCCGTTTCGGCATACTCGATCTGTCCCCATTCTCCGTCCTGGTTAATTCCGTACGTGGTCACCTTCCCGAGGACGTTGTGCCCGTCCTCATAGGTATCCTTCTTGACCATCCTCTTCTTGTCCTTGGTCGAATCCGTGTAGACGGTCGAAGCAAGCGTCCCGCTCGCAATGTTTCCGTTGATGTCATACACCACTTGTTTGAAATCGGTCTCCGTGTAATTCGCTTCAGCCCAATGGCCCGACAGGTCGAGGCCATAGGTCTTTTCCGCGGAGGACACGGCGTGGCCGTCCTCGTAGCTCATCGCGTTCTGGCTCCACAAACGGGCCTTGGTGGAGTCGGTATAAACCGTCGTCACAACCGAACCGCCTTCGATATCGCCGTTGACGTCGTAAATAAGGGCCCGAAAATCCCGTTCGGTATAGTTGGCCTCTTCCCAGGCGCCCGAAAGACTAAGCCCGTAGCGCTTCTCCTTCAACTCGACCATGTGGCCGTTCTCGTACGTCAGCACCCGGTCCGACCAGATTTTGTTGCCGCCCTTGCCGTCATTGGTCCACACGATCACGTGGACGGTTCCGGCAACGACCCGGGCATCCTTATCGAAAACCGCCGCCGAGTAATCCGTTTCGGCATAAGAGGACTGGTCCGTGCCGCCGGTCACACTCGCGCCGGAAACCGTTTCTTTCGAGAGCTCCGGATGGCCGTCCTTGTACGTGACCTGGCTTTTAACCCACAGGTTTCTCTTCCGTCCGCTGAACAGTTGCTCTGAGGAATCCACGAGGTGGCTGTCCTCATAGTTGGCCGTGTACTCGGACCACAGCTCCGACATTGAATCGTCGGCATAGACCTTGACCACGAGCTGCCCACTCGCGATCCTGCCGTCCTGATCAAAGTAGGTGTCCCGGTAATCCGTTTCGGTGTAATCCACGGGGGCGGAGCCGTCAGCGTATTTTTTCTGCTTGGCGAGCATCATGTGGCCGTCCTCATAGGTCGTTTCGGTCACCGACCAGTATTTTCGCATCGCCTCGTCCTGAGGGCCCTCCTCGCTGTATGTTTTCGTCACGATCTCCCCGGACTCCAGGTTCCCGTCCATGTCAAACAGGCCCAGAGAGAAGTCGCTCTCGACATGGTCCCTTTGAACGGCGGCCCTCTCCACGCCCTGACCCCGCTTCGTCGTCTTCACGGTTCCGCTTTCGATATTGCCGTCCTTGTCGAAGACCGTACCGGTGTAGTCCGACTCCGTAAAGTCCACTTCCTCCCAGGCCATGTTGGTGCTCAGGGCGTACTTGGTCTCCGACAACTTCTTCATGTGCCCGTCCTCGTAGGTCGTCTCCGTAACGGTCCATTTCCGCGACATGCCATCATCGGTATAGACTTTTTTCACGAGCGTTCCGCTCTCGATCGCCCCGTCCGCGCGGAACACAAGCGCCCGGTAGTCCGTCTCGGTGTAGTCCACCACGTCCGAGGCGCCGCCCGTGCTGACCCCATACGTGGTAAGTTTCGTAAAGACGGGGTTTCCTTCCTCGTACTCCGTCTCGCTCTTAGACCATTTCTTCGCCATCGTGTGATCTGTATAGACCGTGGACACTAGGACTCCGCTCTCGATCTGCCCGTCTTCGCCGAATACGGCCCCGCGGTAGTCGGTCTCGGTGTAGTCCGCCTCCTCCCAGGCCCCCGACGAGCCGAGGGCGTATTTGGCCTCTTTCGTCGTGACCAGATGACCGTTCTCATACAAGAGGTCGGTCACGCTGCTCTTTTCTGTCCCGGACTTGTCCCAGGACACCGTTTTTTTCATCGCTCCAGCCGTGACGTTTCCGTCCTTGTCGAAAATCGTCTCGGCATAGTCCGTGCCCGTGTAATCGACCACCGTCAGGCCGTCAGTCCCGTACCGGGTGACGTCTGTGGTGCTGAGATGCCCATCGGTGTACACGCTTTCGCTGTGGCTGGACGGGCGGGTCATCCCCGCATCCCAGTACGACGTCGAAATCAGCGTCCCAGCCGTGATTTTTCCCTCGGAGTCGAACACGACCCCGCGGTAGTCCGTCTCCGTGAAATCCACGACATCGATAGCGCCGCCGGTGCTCACGGCATACTTCGTCTCCTTGGTCGTGACGGTGTGCCCGTCTTCATAGGACTCGGTGTGTTCGAGCCATTTTTTAGACTTCGAGGAGTCGGTGTAGGAGATCGAAGTGACGTCTCCGACTTCGACGTTGCCGTCCACGGTAAACTCCGCAGCGCCATAGTCGGTTTCAGTGTAAAGCACCTCGTCCCACGTGCCATTCGTGCTGACACCATATTTTGTCTCCTGGGTGAAAAGCGGATGCATGTTCTCGAACGTCTCGACGCGCTCCAACCATTTTTTCGACTTGCCGGAGTCGGTGTACACGGTGGTCAGAAGAACTCCGCTTTCTACTTTTCCGTCCTCCGTGAAGACCACGGAGCGATAATCCGTTTCCGTGTAATCCACCTCGTCCCACGCTCCACTCGAGCTCACGCCATAGCGCGTCTCTTTCGAAAAGTTTTTGTGGGCATCCTCGAAGGTAACCTCATGCTCCGCCCATCGTTTGGCCATGCTCGGATCGGTATACACGGTCGCCGTGAGCGTCCCGGACTCGACCACTCCTCTTTCGCTGAAAATAACTTGTTCGTAGTCGGTCTCTGTGTAATCGACCGCTTCCCACAGTCCGCCCACACCCACGCCATAGTTCGTTGCCTTAGAAACCAAGGAGTGGCCGTTTTCGTACGTCACTTCGTCGTCGAACCATAGCTTGGTCTTGCCCTGGTCGGTATAGACCTTCGTCAAAAGCACTCCCGACTCAATCTCGCCGTTCTCGGCAAAAATCACTCCGCCAAAATCTGTCTCCTTGTAATCGACCACGTCCATGGCGCCACCCGTGCCCACGCCGTACCGCGTCTCTTTCGAAAACACGGTGTGAGCGTCCTGATAGGTCACGGTCTCGTCGGACCATTTGTTTGTTTTGCCACTATCGGTATAGGTTACGCTGACCAATTCGCCCGCCTCGACCGCACCCTTCGGGGCGTAAATCACATTCGCGTAATCCGTCTCCGTGTACTTCACCTCGGACCATGCGCCGTTCGTGCTGACGCCAAACTTCGTTTCGGTCGCAAAGAGAGTATGAGCATCCTGATAGGTCACTTCCTGCGAGCTCCATTTCGTGGCCATCGTATCGTCCGTATACACGGTCGTCACAAGGACTCCTGCCTCCATCTCGCCGTTTTCTGCGAAAATAAGCCCCCCGTAGTCGATCTCCGTATATTCCACCTGCGACCACATCCCGCTCGAGCTGACTCCGTAGCGTGTCTCTTTCGAATAGAGCGCATGCTCGTTCTCGTAAGTAAGTTCGCGGGCGCTTTGTTTCTTACCGCCGATCGCATCCCAAAAGACCGTCGTGAGAAGCGTCCCGGCTTCCACTTGGCCCTTCTCGCCGAAGACGACTCCGCTGTAATCGGACTGCGTCGCATCCACCACCGTCACGCCGTCCGTCGCGTATCGCGTCTCCTCGGAAACCGTGACATGCGCGTCCTGGTACGTCACGTCAATGTGGCTCTTCTTCACACCATTCATCGCGTCCCAGTACGACGTCGACAAGAGCGTCCCAGCCTCGATTTCACCCTTCTCCCCGAAAATCACGCCCGTGTAATCCGTCTCCGTCGCATCCACCACCGTCGTCCCGTCCGTCCCGTATCTGGTTTCCTCCGACACTTGCATGTGCGCGTCTTTGTACGTCACCCGGCTCATGTTCTGCAGTGTCCCGCCGAATCCGTCCCAGTAGGCGTTGGAAGTCAAAACCCCTGCCTCGATGTCGCCGTTCTCCCCGAATATCACGCCGGTATAATCCTTCCTCGTCGCATCCACCACCGTCGTCCCATCCGTCCCAAACCGCGTCTCATCGGCAATCATCATATGCGCATCTTGGTACGTCACCTGGCCCTCACTGAGCCTCGTCCCGCCGAATCCGTCCCAGAACACCGTCGAAAGGAGGGTCCCCGCCTCGATCTGCCCTTCCTGGGCAAAAATCACCTTCGCGAAGTCGGTCTTCGTCGCATCCACCACCGTCGCACCATCCGTTCCGTACCGCGTTTCTTCGGAAATCATCTTATGGGCATCCTGGTACGTGATCTCGCTTTTTTTCATATTCGTACCGCCGATCCCGTCCCAGTACATCATCGTAAGCAATTTCCCGGCCTCGACCGCGCCCTCCTCGCCAAAAATGACGCCCGTGTAATCCGTGCTCGTTGCGTCCACCACAGTTGCCCCGTCCGTCCCATACCGCGTCTCCTCGGACTCCATCATGTGAGCATCCTGATACGTCACCCGGCTTTCACTGAGCTTCGTCCCCCAGATCCCGTCCCAGAACGTGGTCGAAAGTAAGAGCCCGGCTTCCACCGCGCCCTTCTCGCCAAAAATGACGCCTGTGTAATCGGTCGCCGTCGCATCCACCACGGTCGCACCGTCCGTGCCAAACCGGGTCTCCTCGGACTGCAGCATGTGAGCGTTTTCATACGTCACTTTGCTTTCGCTCAGCCTCGTCCCGCCGAATCCGTCCCAGAACACGGTCGTCAGCAGCGTCCCGGCCTCCACTTCGCCGTTCTCCGCAAATATCACTTGTGCGTAATCAGTGGCCGTTGCGTCCACCACCGTCGTCCCGTCCGTCCCAAACCGAGTCTCCTCGGACTGCAGCATGTGAGCGTCTTGGTACGTCACTCGGCTTTTCTTCATCTCCGTTCCGTTGAGCCCGTCCCAGAACACCGTCGAAACCAGTACTCCCGACTCTACCGCGCCCTTCTCGCCAAAAATGACGCCTGTGTAATCGGTCGCCATCGCATCCACCACGGTCGCACCGTCCGTGCCAAACCGGGTCTCCTCCGAAAGCATCATGTGCGCGTCTTTGTACGTGACTTGGCTTTCGCTCAGCTTCGTCCCGCCGAGCCCGTCCCAGAACACCGTCGAAAGCAAGGTCCCGGCCTCGATCTGCCCCTTCGGTGCGAAAATCACTTTCGTGTAATCGGTCCTCGTCGCGTCCACCACCGTGGCGCCGTCGGTTCCATACCGCGTCTCCTCCGACACCTCCATATGAGCGTCTTTGTACGTCACGTCACTGTGGCTCTTCTTCACACCATTCATCGCGTCCCAGTACGTCATGGATAGCAAGTTTCCGGCCTCGATCTCGCCCTTCTCGCCAAAGATCACGCCCGTGTAATCCGTCTCCGTCGCATCAACCACCGTCGTTCCGTCCGTCCCGTACTGCCACACCTTCGAGAGTTCCATGTGCGCGTCTTTGTACGTCACGTCACTGTGGCTCTTCTTCACACCATTCATCGCGTCCCAGTACGACGTCGATAAGAGCGTCCCA
>JBAYGD010000002.1:0-249673 GCA_041666865.1 Candidatus Omnitrophota bacterium
CGTCGCTCTCGATGCTTCCGCTGCCACCGGTGCTTTCTCTGACGCACATGCCGGAGACGACAAGACCGTCACCTTTAGCGGGCTCGCACTGACCGGCGCCGACAAGGACAACTATTCAGTGACAGGATCAACCACCGCCGACATCACGGCCAAACCCATCACCTCCTCCGGCATCACGGCAAACAATAAGGTCTATAACACAACGACCGCAGCCGCCCTCAATACCGGCGCTGCCGCTCTGACCGGCGGGGCCGCCGCGGATGGCGACAATAAATACTACACCGGTGATGACGTCGCTCTCGATGCTTCAGGAGCCACGGGAGCTTTTGCCGACGCTCATGCCGGAAACGGCAAAGCAGTGACCGTGAGTGGACTTGCCCTGACCGGCGCTGACAAAGACAACTATTCGGTGACCGATGCCTCAGGAGCGACTGCCAATATCACCCCAAAACCAGTCACCGCCACCGGCATTACCGCAAGCAACAAGGTCTACAACACCACGACCGCGGCCGCCCTCAATACCGGCGCTGCCGCTCTGACCGGCGGTGCCGCAGCAAACGATGACAATAAATACTACACAGGCGATGATGTCGCCCTGGATGCTTCGGGAGCCACAGGTGCCTTTGCCGACGCTCATGCCGGAGACGACAAGACCGTCACCTTTAGCGGTCTCGCACTGACCGGCGCCGACAAGGACAACTATTCAGTGACCGGATCGACCACCGCTGACATCACGGCCAAGCCCATCACCGCTGCGAGCATCACGGCAAACAATAAGGTCTACAACACCACGACCGCGGCCACCCTCAACACCGGCGCTGCCGCTCTGACCGGCGGGGCCGGCGCAGACGGCGACAATAAATACTACACGGGTGATGACGTCGCTCTCGATACTTCAGGAGCCACGGGAGCTTTTGCCGATGCTCATGCCGGAAACGGCAAAGCAGTGACCGTGAGTGGACTTGCCCTGACCGGCGCGGATAAAGACAACTATTCGGTAACGGATGCCTCAGGCGCGACTGCCAATATCACCCCAAAACCAGTCACCGCCACCGGTATTACCGCAAGCAACAAGGTCTACAACACCACGACCGCAGCCGCCCTCAATACCGGCGCTGCCGCTCTGACCGGCGGAGCCGCCGCAGACGGTGACAACAAATACTACACAGGCGATGACGTCGCTCTCGATGCTTCAGGAGCCACAGGTGCTTTTGCAAATGCTCACGCCGGAGACGACAAAACCGTGACGATTACCGGCTTGGCCCTGACTGGTGCCGACAAAGACAACTATTCGGTGACCGGATCCACGACCGCTGACATCACGGCAAAGCCGATCACCGCCGCCGGTATTACGGCAAACAATAAAGCTTATAATGGCACGACGACTGCCACTCTGAATACCGGCGCTGCCACTCTGACCGGCGGGGCCGCCGCAGACGGCGACAATCAATATTACACCGGCGATGACGTCGCTCTGGATGTTTCCGGGGCCACCGGCGCTTTTGCCGATACTGCCGTCGAAAGCGACAAGGCGGTCACGGTAAGCGGGCTTTCCCTGACCGGCGCTGACAAAGACAACTATTCGGTAACAGACGCCTCAGGCGCAACCGCGGATATCACCGCGACCCCGCTTACGACTTCCGGCGTCACCGCCAACAAAACGTACGATGGCACCATCCTGGCTACGGTCAATATCGATAGCGCATTACTCGTGGGAGTGGCCGATGGCGACATCGTCGTCCTTGTTCTCGGCACTGCCACCGGGAGCTTTGACACAAAGGACGTCGGCGTCGGAAAGACTGTAACGGGTTTGTCCCCCGACTTGACTCTAGGGGGTGCCGATGCGGATAACTATGCCCTCACGCAGCCCACGATCACCAGTGCCGATATCACGGCCAAAGCGCTCACCGTCAGCGGAATCACGGCAAACAGTAAGATCAATGACGGCACGGACACTGCCGTCATTGACGTCCTCCATGCCTTGTTGGAAGGGGTCATCGGCGCAGAGATCGTCACGCTCAATACGGACAATGCGGTGGGCGCTTTTGCGGATGCGGACGTAGGGACCGGAAAAACCGTGACGGTGACCGGCTTAGCGATCGAGGGCGCTGATGTGGGTAATTACACGCTCGTTGCGCCGACCACTACTGCCGATATTACGGCAGTTCCGCCGCCCCCTTCAACGGAAAATTTAAATGAAGAGTCCAACACACAGTTATCCGTGATTGCGGTCCCGAGATTTCTGCTCCCGGACCTGGCTGATTTTTCCACAAATCAGTCGAATACCTTTAACTCTTATATGGTGTTTGTCTACGTTTATCATGGCCCGGTTTTTTCCGATGCGACGGCATTCGACATGATCCTGGCCAACGCCGGCAGGCTTCAGCTTATGAACGGTGTCATCACTTTGATTTTGGATTAAGCGCTCAGTTTTTACTGCCTAAACCTGCGGATTTTTTTGAAAAGTGATTTTTCCGTTCTGATAGTCCAGCTTGAGCTGAAAGAGATTCAGAAACGAAGTCCCCAGCAGGCCGTCGTCGGGGGTGATGATCTTGTCGTCGGTTTCGACGATGACGTCGTTGGCCCTTGTCAGGGTCAAGGCATTCACCCGTTCGGCCTTGACGCCGTTGGGCACGGAAGCGTTTAAATTCCCCGTCACAGCGCTTAAGATTTCGAGGCTCGCCAGCTGAATTCTGACCACCTCGGTCCGGCGCCCGTCGGCCAGGACGACAACATCTTTTCGGGCCGTACTAAGGTCAAGGCCCAGTTTGTCGGCGATCCGCCGCGTCAGCGTGACCAGAGTCGCTCCAGAATCAAGCGTCAAGCGAACGCGGACCTTTCCGTTCAGCAGGGCATGCACGATAAAATGCCCGTTCTGGACTTCCGCCAGGATTTCTTTCGGTGAAAATTCATCCCGCAGGATCCGCTCTTTTTCCCTTTGTTTCTCGAGAAGCTCCCACTCGGCCTTGGCCTTCATCCGTCGCAGTTCTTCCTCCGGCCTCTTGAGCGACCGCTGCTTTTTTTCCCGCTTCCACCGTTCCCGAAGCGCCTCGGCATCCTCCGGCACCGCGCGCTCGATCCGTGCGATCTCGTCGCGCGTCAACGTAATCGAGCCCGCCCCGAAATTCACCTCGACCGACTTGGCATCCTCTTTTTCGACCAAGCCTTCGAGCTTGTTGCCGTTTTTCAAATAGACGATGTCAGGGCACGCCAGCGGAGGGAAAGCCCAGAGACCGGCCGCAACAGCCATCGCCATCACGAAAACGTAGCGGCGGGAAGCGATCCGCCCGTTCATGGCCGGCACCACCCGCGGTAATTCTCCCAAGCTGATTTCGCCTCGAGCCTCAGCCGGTTGACTTCCTGCTCAACGGAAATTTGTTTCGCCTGATGGGCCCGGAATTCGGCCTCCGCCTGCGTCGCCTCCTGCTCGGCCTCCTGGTAAGCCTGCCAGGAACCCGGAGAGCCCCACCCCCCCATCTGTTGGACCGTCTGGAAATCCCGGTAGGCATTGTCGCTTTTTTGCCGCGTCTTCTCGTATTTCTTCTCGAGGTCCTTCGCCATCTTGGAAATTTCTACCGAGGCCTGACCCGCCTTGATGGCTTCTTCATCGGCGGTCCCCGCTTTTCTCAGGGCCTTCTTGAGCTCATACCGTCTCTCCTTGTCATTTTCTTCGACGCTCGAGGACGGCCCGATTTGTTCGGTACAGATTTCAAAAGACGGCCGGGCGGTTGCGGTCATGAGGATTTCGTCGAGAAGCTCCGAAAGCGCCTGGGAAGCCTGCTGGCGCGCACCCGATTCACCGTTTTTCGGGTTCTCTCCGGCCTCCAGGCTTTTCTCGTCCAGAGACGCGATGTCGGCCGCCCTTCCTACCGCCTGGCCGAATAAATCCGCAAGGCGCTCGTCGGTCTGGTCCCAGAGCGTTCTCCAGGCAAAAAGGTACTCGAGATGGTCCGGAACGAGAGCGGGTTTGTTTTTGAGCTGGATGCCGGTCCGGACGATTTCGTCCAAGGCAGGCTGATACATGATCTGCGTTTTGATTTCCGTCCAGACGTTCATGAGCGACAACCCCCATTCGCTGGAGGCGTCATAGATGGCCGGATTTTTCACGCCGCGTTTTTTTAAAGCCTTCCAGACCGTTTCCAAACAGTCCTCAAGGCCGTAGCGCTTCTCCATGTCCCCGGCGCGCTGATTCAGGTGTTTGACCAGGTCGCGGACCATTTCATCAGCCGCCCCGGAAAACTTCTCCTCTTCCTCTCCCCGATCGCCGGGGTACAAAGGCACCTCGGGAGCCGCAAAGGTCCAGCGCGGCCGCTCAGGGGCTTTTTGTACGACGGGTTCGGGCGCAGGCGGCGGCTCGGGATTTTTTTCTACGACAGGCTCGGGCGCAGGCGGCAGCTCGGGATTTTTTTCTACGACCGGCTCGGGTGCAGGCAGCGGTTCCGGTTCTTCCGCGACGACGGGCGCCGTCAATTCGGGTTCGGGCGTAGGCCCCGGAAGGAGAACCTGATTTTCAGTGCCGGTCCGGACGCCGTCTATTTTGTCGCGGATCCCGTCGGCCTCCGCGGACACTTCTTCCATGACCGCTCCAAGACCGTCCGCGTAAGCGTCCCGGCTCAGCTCCATGGCACTGAGGATCCGTCTTAGCTTATCCCGCTCCGCCCGGAGCTCGGAGTTTTCCCCGGCGACGCCTTCCTGAGCGGAGGATCCTACTTCCTCCGCCGCCAAGGGCCTTGAAATCACAACAAATCCGAGCGCCAAGATCAGCATCAGAAAAGGCTTCATCATTTTTCCGGTCATGGAGAACTCTTCCTGTTACGGCCCGGTCCTCGCCAACCCCGGAGCCATTTGAGAATCTTGCCGAGCAACCCCGAATCTTCGAAGACCCGCTCGCCGCAGTAAAGGCAGCTAAAAGTATCTCCGGGAACCTCTCGCCCGCACGCGGGACAACAAACGGAACCCTTGCCGCCGGCCTCTTCCCGGTCCCACCGCGCCTGCAGCTTCTCAGGGACCTCTTCCTCGCGGATCTCCCAATCCTTCGGCTCTTCGTCGGAGTTCATCGCTTTGCGCCGCCGGACTCCCCGGTCAAAATTTTTATCTTTTTGGCTTTCTGTTTTTTTTGTGAGGCGACATCGGCCTTCTTCCGTGCGGAACCGGATGCCGGGGAGCCGCGCTCATGTCGGAAATCGTCACTTTGCCGACCCCGCCGTGGCGGAAAACTTTGACCGGCCTCAGAGGTTCGCTCACCCGGGCCGGAGGGGCCGCGGGTTTGGGAGCGCCGCCACCGCCGGACTTGCGCTTCGCAAAGCAGTCTTTGCAATAAACGGGACGGTCCGCGAACGGCTTGAACGGGACCTCGCAGTCCTGGTGGCAATCCGCACAGACGGTTTGATACATGATCCGTCCGTTCTGATCCCGGTTGGGTTTGGGTTGGCTCGGCTGGGGCGCCTGAACAGGCGGCGGAGGCTCGGGAACTTGCCGCGGAGCTTCAGGGCGCACAAAGGGCGGCGGAACGTGCCGGATCTCGTCCGGCCGGAAAGCAATACGCTCGAGCACCATGTCCGTTTTTTTTTCAAGGCCATCGAGCCGCTCGGCGATTTTCGCCATGACTGCCACCAGCTGCGGCAGCTCGGCGTCCGCCGGTGCGGATTTTCTGGCCCTTTTTTTTGGACTTTTCGATTTTACGATTTTTTTCATATGTCTCCTTGGGAAAGCGTTAGGACGACCTTGAGGGATTCTCCGGCCTTGGCGCTCAGGTCAAAACCTTCTTGAATTTTTTCAAGCGGCAGTTGATGGGTCACCAGATCGTTCATGCGGACCCTGCGGTTTTTGATCAGTTCGAGGGCTTCATCCAGGTCGGGCCCCGCCGCGCCGTAACTGGAGACCATGGCCATCTCATTTCGCCAAAAATCCACGGTCGGAACTTGAATATTCTGCGCGGGGATCGCGAAAAGGAGAAGGACGCCTTTCTTGTCGAGGCAGCGGAAAGCCTGATCGACGGCCTGGATCGCCCCCGTGCAAAGGATGACCCGGTCGGCCTTGAAATCGAAATCTTTCCGGGCGTCGAGGACTTCGTCGGCGCCGCATTCGGCAGCCTTGCGGAGCCGGTACGGGTGGATGTCGGTCGCCAGCACCCGGGCCCCAGCGAGCTTCGCGAGCTGAATATTCATCAGGCCCGAGACGCCGCACCCCATCACGAGAACGGTGTGCCCCCTCTTGAGTCCGATCACCCGGTGTCCCCGGACCACGCAGGCAAGCGGCTCGATAAACGTTCCCTCGACGTACGACACAGAATCCGGCAAAGGATAAATGCCGTGTTCGACGTTCAGGGCCGGCACCCGGATGTATTCGCTGTAGCCGCCCGGATCGTAGTTGCCCTGATGCAGGGTATCGCATGCGGTGTGGTTCCCGTCCAGGCAGTACTTGCAGCGGTAGCACGGCACGTGGTGGCTAACGAAGACCCTCTGTCCCTCTCGGTACTTTGGAGATTTCGAGAGGACGATCTCGCCGGTGATCTCATGCCCCAAGACCCGCGGCGCTTTTTTGATGCGGTACCACTCCATCACATCGGTCCCGCAAATGCCGCTCGCGGCAACTTTCACGAGCAGTTCGCCTGGGCCGATTTCGGGCACGGGCCTTTCTTCAAGACGCACGTCGCTATTGCGGTAATACACGGCGACGCGCATGGTTTTGGGAAGGCTCATACGCTTATTTTTTTCCGGCCTTGACCTTGCCGCCGTGTTTCGTTTCGTTGAAAATCTCGTGAGCTTCGCGGGCCGTGGCGCCGTCGTGGACGATCGCCTTCAGGGCCTTGGCCACCGCCACCGGATGGGGGTTCTGCCAAACGTTGCGGCCCAAATTGAGCCCGACGGCCCCGTTCTGCATGCCGTCAGCGACGAACTCGAACACCTCGAGCTCGGTTTCACACTTGGGACCTCCGGCCATCACCACGGGAACCGGACAGCCCCGCACCACCTTGTCGAAATCCTTGTCGCACCAGTAGGTCTTCACGACCCTCGCGCCGAGTTCGGCCGCGATCCTACAGCACAGCCCGAGGTAGCGCGCTTCCCGCTTTTCCATCTCTTTGCCGACGGCCGTGACGGCCATCACCGGAATCCCGAAATTTTCGCACCGATTGACGAGCTGCGAGAGATTCCGGAGGGTTTCCCTCTCGTAATCGCTTCCGATAAAGACCGAAACCCCGACGGCCGCAACGTTCAGCCGGACGATCTCTTCGATCGACGTCGTGATCTCTTCATTGGCCAGATCTTTGCCGACCATGCTCGTGCCGCCCGAGACCCGCAAAATGACTGGTTTTCCAAAATCCGGCTCGATGCACGCGCGCAGCACGCCGCGCGTGCAAAAAAGCGCGTCGAAATACGGGATCAGAGGCCGGATCGTTTCGCCCGGCTTTTCGAGGCCCGTGGTCGGCCCCTGAAAATATCCGTGATCGACCGGCATAAAAAAACAACGGCCTTTCGGCATCAATTGATTTAAGCGGTTTTGCATTCCCCAATCCATGTGAAGCGCCTCCCTCAAGCAACCTTTTGGACTTCGGTTTGAAAATGAAGACAAGCGGGGGCTATTCTATGCACAACAAAAAAACCCCGCAACATAAAAACACATGAAAACGGACTCCACCCGCCCCAGCCCGGCCTGCCGGCCTACAGAATGTGGTCATCCCCCGTACGCTGGGGGGTCCTGTTATCCCCGATCGAACACGTCGGGCGGACCCCAATCGGTCCGGCGGTATAAATGCCCCCCTTCGGGCAAACCTGATTCCCGTCGAGATATTTTGGAATCAAGTCGGCCCATGTCGGAGAGGTGTTTTTAGCCTCCGGATGATCACGAAACCAAGCCTGCTTGGCCGCCTCAATCGCGATGAGGTTACTTACGCAGTTGCGGGCTTGTGCCGTGTTTCTTGCCATGATGAAATTAGGAATCGCAATCGCCGCAAGCAGGCCCATGATGGGAATTGCGCCTAAGCAAAGAGCGATGATCACCACCGTGGCCGCGGATTTGGCGCTTTTCCTATAAGGAGCGGGCACGGGTTCAACCTGATGGCTTTTCCTCAAAAGATCAGCCAAATAGGCAAGGGGAACAAACAAGGCCAGCATGGCTACCCCCTGGACAAAAACCCCGATCAATAACGACAAACTCAAAACAACCGCCGGCCAAGTCTTCAGTTGCGGGGTCCTCTGGCGGACAAACGCGATCATTTCCGCCGGCCATTTAAATAGCCAGTAAAGATTGAACAGCGGCACAAAGCCGAGCAGGACGGCCATGGCGGGTGAAATGGGATAACAATGGTCCGACAGAACTTCAGCGGTCTTATGCAGGCCGTAGAGGCAGATAAACCAATAAATGACCGCTAGGATGGTACAGATCAGCCTGATCCAATTGAGCGCCAGCGAGTTGGCCAGGGCCGCCGGTAAAAGCTGCCCCAGCATGAAGCCGACGAAAACAATGACGGCCAAAATCAATCCCGGCCAAACGTTGGGGAGCCCGATGGCCTGGGGATCGAGGGGCGGCTTCTGATCTCGAACGAGCATTTCCCCGCAAAAACGGCATTTCACGGCATCGTCCTGAATTTCGGAATTGCAGTAGAGACAACTTTTCATGATTTTCCCCCTTCCGATGGTGAGTGTGACGGCTCCCGGTCGAGAAGCCTCATAAGTCCGATAAAATCATCCTCCGCCCAGCCCGCGGCCATTCCCTCTTCGTAAAGTTTTGTCAGCAATTTTGTCTGAATGAGCCTAAGGTTGAGAGCCTCCGCCGTCTCGAGCGCCAGGCGCAGGTCCTTGCCCATGTGTTTGAGAGAAAATTGCGGGCTGTAATCGCAGCAACGGAGGCGCGGCTCTTTGAGGTCCGAAAGGCCCGAGCGCGATGCGTTGAGCGACAGCGCCTTGAAATAGACCTCGTCGCTGATCCCCGAGCCGCGGCACAGGCTCAGGCTTTCGCACAGCGCCTGGGCGATCCCCGCGATGTTCAAATTCATGGCAAGCTTGAGCGTCGACGCGGACCCGATCTCACCGATGTAAAGGATTTCACTCGAAAGGGGCCCAAGCACAGGCCGCGCCTTTTCGAGAACCTCCGGCCCCCCGCCGAGATAAAAAACCGTTTTCCTTTGCTCGGCCGCGGGCTTACTGCCCGTAAAAGGAACCTCCGCAAAGATCGCGCCGGTCTCTTGCACTTGCCTCGCAAATAGCCGCGACCACTGTGCCGAGATCGTGCTCGACTGCAGAATTATCTGCCCGGGGCCAATTTCCGGCAAGATCCGGTCCAGCACCGACCGCACCGCAGGCGGGTCCGCCACCACAACGAGGATCGCCTCCGCGCCTACCACCGCCTCGCAGACTGACGCGCAAAACCCCGGCGCGTCCTTCGGCGTGCGGTTCCAGCAGCGCACCCGATGGCCGTCCGCAGCCAAGTGCCCGGCCCAAATACGGCCGATGATTCCCAACCCCAATACGGCGATATTCATAACCTCAAACGTCCCTTTTTTCGCCCGGCCCGCCTTTGAACCATTTTTTTCGCGTCCCCTCGACGGTCTCCCCCAAACTTTTCACCGCGGCCTTTGTCGCACACCAAACGGCCGACGAGCTCCGGAGAATAAACCCGCCAGACTTTTTGGCGCCGTTGACGATAACGATGCCAACCACCTCCGTCTGCTTCGACTTGAGGCCCGCACGGGTCCAACCGATCGCCCGGCTGACGGCAACATCCGTTATTTTGGCCGAAGTTTCGTAGAGTGCCTTCGCCGCGTCGGTAAAGGCACGGCCCATGTTGACAAATAAGTTTTTTGTCTTTTCGACGGACAGCTTCACATTTTCTCCGGCGGTCGTCACCGGCCCGATCACGCCTCGGGTGGCATCCGTGACTTTTCGCTGAAATGCCGAAAGGATCCGGTAGACTTCTTCGACAAAAGCCGTCAGGAGAAATGAGATTAGCCCCGTCACGACAAACGCCATCCCCAAAAGGAGGTTGGCCATAAAAACGGGGAGCCCGTCCAAATTCCTCGAAATGGCGCTGATCCTCCCCGACATAAACGCGAACAGGATCAGAAAAAGGATAAAGAAGACGCAGGTCCTCAAGGCCAACACGGCGAATCCCTGGTATTTTTCGGGAAGTCTTTCAATGACCTTCTTGAGCGAATAATACGAGATGGCAGCAAGACTGATCTTGAAAAAATTTTTCATAACACCCCCTTTGTTTGGCCAACCCCAACCCCGCTAGAAAAAAGAACTCGCATCATTCTACGAATGCCCGGCAAACCTCACGCCCATATCGTAGGCTTTCCGGCAATCCTCCGGAAATACTTCTTTTCTTCTTTTGAGCTTCTGCTCGGGATCAAACCGGGTGGCCACGACCTTATGATAATCTGCAAACTGATAGGTATCGAAACAGCAAAGCATCTCGCTCGAGCCGAAGATCCTCGCAAGATACCGCTCGGCCGTCTCGAAATGCCGGCCATAGCCGTACTCGCGCATCTGTTCTTCGGTCACACCCATCGTATAAATAAATCCCGTCCGGATCTTCTTGGGAAAAAGCGACTGCGGAGGATCGGTATACGTCAGGTACTGGAAAACCAGCCGCTCCATGAAAGACTGCGTTTCTCCGGTCATGCTCGCCAGGTATACGGGCGAGCCCAAAATAAGGGCGCCGCATTCTTCGACCCTTTTCAAGACCGGCGTCAGATCGTCTTTGGACGCGCATTGGCCGTAGCTTTTGCCGCCTTTTTCCTTGCAGCCAAAGCAGCTCTTGCAGCCCTTATAGTTCAAATCATACAGGTGGATCAGTTCGGCCTCGGCGCCCTGCGACTGCGCGCCTTGAAGGGCGTGTTTGAGCAAGGTGGCCGTATTCCATTCTTTTCTCGGACTGCCGTTCACCAGCATAATTTTCATCGGGTATTTCCCGCCGTTTGATCCCTCATAATAACACTTTCACGGGGAAGGGCATCAAATTTCATACCCTCCGTTCATCCTACCCCTTGGGATTCGATCCGGGCGGGCAATGTGCCGAGGTGCCGGGCCTTAAAAGCTCTATTCGATCGAGAAGCTGGCATTCACGACGGCCGTGACCTTCTTTTCGAGCGAGGAGGTGTCGTTCAGGCCCCAGTCGGAGATCTCCGTCGAGTTGACCGGCGTGATCTGGAAGACGCCCATCTTGGCCGAGCGCATAAAGCCGATCCGGTTCCCCGTGGCCTTCACCATGTTATCGGCCCGGAGCTTTGCGTTCTCGGTGGCCTTGGCCAGCATCTCGACCTTCAGCTCGTCGAGCTTCGTGTAAAAATATTCCGGACTGCCGGAAGAGAACTCGATCCCCTCGTTGATCAGGCCCGTCGCTTCGCGCGAGATCCGGGCGATCTTCTCCACGTCGCCGGACCGTAGCTCGACAGCTTGCTTAAGCCGGTAGGCTTCGATCTCGTTGGTATCGTTCCCTTTTTCGTTCTTCTTGTAGATCGTCTCGGTCTCGATCTGCCGGACAACAATCTCCTTGTCCCCGATCCCCTGCCCCAAAAGGTATTGCTTCACCTTCGCAAGGTCCTCGCCGAGCTTCTGAAACGCCGACGCCATAGTCAGGTCGCGTCTTACGAACGCTCCGGCCCACACCGCGTAATCGCTCCGGATGTTCTTTTGCGCCGAGCCCGTCACGGTGATCTGCTCGCGCATGAACTTCGTAACGGATAAGAAGCCTTTCGAGAAAATGATGCTCGAGACGATCGTCGCCGCGGCGATGCAAAGCCCGAGGATGATGATCTGAGTGTTCTTGAGGAAATTCAACTTACCGCTTGATGGCTCTTCCATGTCTTGCCTCCCCGGGGTTGCCCCGGCGTTGAGTGGATTACAATGTGTCGGCCCAAAGTTCAGGGGACTGTATTAACGGCCTGTCCCCCGAAATCTGAATACCAATCGACATGCCCGTCGCGCAAACAAGCGGCAGATCTTCCTTCAGCCCCACCTTGGCTTGGCCCCTTGAAGGTAAGCGCGCAAAAGCTCCCGGATCTTGTCGTCGAGCGCTTTCGGCGAAAGGACCCGGATATCCGGGATCCAATGAATAATCGTACGCATCACCTCGTTGAAGTTCGCGTACGTTTCGAGCACCATCGTTCCGTCCTTTTTCTCCTTCACGATCCGCTGGTCGGGGAAATAGATCTTCTTTTTGAAGTAATGGGCCGAGGCCTTGTCGATCTCGAGCACGATCTTCTCTCCGGGCTGCTCGCTGAACCAGATATTGACGCTGCGGTCGAGCACCGCCTTGAGGTTGCGCGGGGGTTCGAAATGTGCGTCGATAAGATCCAGCCCTTTGATCTTTTCCGACCGGAACTTCCAGAACACCCGCTTCCCGTCGGGCATGGCCAGCAAATACCAAAATCCCTCGAAGTTGATCAGCTTAAGGGGGCAAAGATTGAAGGGCTCCTCGCCCTTTTCCGTTTCATACCGGATCGCTATCTTCCGGCAGTCCGTGATCGCCTTCTCGAGCTCCCGAACAAACGGAAAATTCTTCATTGGCCCCTGCGTCTCCGGAAGCTTCACGTAAAACGGCGAATCATCCTCCTTGGCCAGCATCTTGGTCACAAGGCTCCGGAACGACTCCGAAAAGTTCTTCCCCAGCGAATCTGCTATTTCATGGAAAAAGGAAAGAAGCGACGCCTCTTCGTTCGTCAGCATCATTTTCCTGAGCGAAAACCCCTCCGCAAAGGAGTACACCCCTTTTTCCGGGATATCGAGAGGAAAGCCGGTCTGCCCGAGCAAATCGAGGTCCCGCTGGATACTGCGGATATTGACGTTAAACTCCTTCGCAAGCTCGCTCGAGCGGACTTTCCCGCCGCCGTTCAGCTTGTTCAGGATCGACATCAGACGGAAGATTTTCTTGTCGTAGGATTTATTTTGGGCCGCCATCATTTCCTCTTCCGGTTCGCAACCTTCCACAGTTTTTTATAGTACCGGCTGCCGGGACATAGCTGCAGAGCAGCATCAAACGAATCCAGCGCCTCTCTGAACCGGCCCAGCTTGTAAAACACACAGCCAAAGTCGCTATAAACCGAAGCGTTTTCGCTGGCCATCTGCGCAAGACAGGCGAATACCCTGCGAGCCTCCTCGTATTTTTTGCACCGGTAGCAGGCCCAGCCCAGATTGTGCAGGATTTGACAAGCGCGTTCTTCCTCCAGCGTTCCGGCAGAACCGGCGGCCTTTTCGTAATACGAGAGTGCCTCTTCCCATTTTCCTTCAGCCTGAAGAACCGTTCCGACATTGTTGAGGGCCCAGGTATCGGCGGGATTCAGCTCCAGCGCTTTTTGGTACAGAGGGATCGCCAGATCCAGCCGCTTTTTATGCGTCTGATAAATATAACCCAGGTTCGAATAAGCGACGGAGTACTCCGGGAACCGCCCCATGAGATAGCGGTAGCACTCGATAGTCTGATCCAGCCGGCCGCTTTTCTCATAGTAATAACCCAACTCCACGTAAGAAGAGGGATCATCCTTATCGAGGCCCACCAGCGCTTCGCAGTCTTTGACCGCATTCTCGAACATTTTGAGCTGCGCGTGGCCCCAGGCCCGGCCTAGTAGCCGTTGTTTTTCGTCGTCTTGATTCATGGTGCTTGGTTCCTCCTTTTCCGCCATCCATCCTAAGAGTAGCAAACACACGCGACAACGCCATGTCGCGGTATTTTATTTATTCAGGGGGCGCCTGACTTGGGGAAACCGGTTGAGCGGTTGCCTGCACGGAAGGTCTGAGGGTGGCTGCAAAATCCTCTAGGGTTTTTTCGACACTCCCGTCGGGAGTTTTGACTCCTTGATGAGAAAGGACAACGAGCTGATCCTGGATAATCGAGTAATAAACAAACGTGTTTAAAGCAGCCTCAGGCGGAACCCCCCGGAATTGCATGGAGGAAGCCATTTTCCCCCATTCCCGGCCGGCAATCTTCAGAAAGTCAGGGCCCGAAGATTCGACATCCTTCATCACGAATTTAACCGGGATCTGATCGAACCCTTGGGTGTAGGGCTTCAGAACCTCCTGAACTTCCTCTTGGTCGAGCGAACTAAAAACTTTGCCCTTGGACTTAAAAATCAGAAGGGTGAGGGGGCCAAAGGATTGTTGCGGTCCTTCAGCCGGGCCTTGCTTGCGCATCCCAACCATAAACGTGGTGCTTTGGGTTTGATATTTTGCAGCCCCAAACTCGGTGGGAACGGAGGGCAGCATTTGCCATCCCGCCGGGGCGGTATACTCTACGCCTGACAACGTCATGGGTTTCCCGTCGGATATTTTCGGATTCACCATTTGTCTCTGCATGGCCAGCATGTTTTTAGCCTGGGACCCATAACCGCCCAAAAGCCCGAGGAGCAGTGCCAAGACGAGCGCCCCATAGAGAGCCTTGTATCTTTGAAACGGGAAGCGGGCCCATAGCCTCTCGTTTTTCGTTTTCTTCAGAAAATAATCGTAGTTTCCGACCATCCCATAAAAGCAGAACGTTCCCAAACCTCCCGCGAAGCCCAATAACGACAAGACGGCCATGTTGCCAAACCTAGTCGCTGCGGAAAATGATAAGAGGGAAATCGTTCCGGCAATCAAAGCATACAAGAGCCCTTTGACCCAGAGCCCTCTAAAAAGCATCCACAGCCAATTAAAAATGGCCGCGGCCCAGTTCCACGTCACTTTGAACCGCCCCCCGTTGGCATAGAATTTCTCGAATTGCCGGGCGTAATAACCGGGATTCGCCAAACCGCCGATCGCTCCGGTGACCCCGACCTCATGAAAGGCTTGAACCAAACGGAGCGCCTCTTCGACCGTTTCACATCGAAAAGTCCCGAGGTCATTTTTTAACAGAAATTCATCGATCTGACTCGAATTCCACTGATTGACTTCCGCCATAAGATTTCTAAAACGCACGTCGTCTTTTTTAGCTCTCAGATGATAAACAACGACATCCACGATTTTCATAGACTCTCCTCTTCTATTTGCGGGATTCCATATGAATAGCGCCGGAGGGACAAACATGGCTGCAGAGCGAACAGCCCCCGCACTTTGAAGGGTCCATCACCGGCAGGTCGTCGCCGGATAACGCAATCGCCCCGTATCCGCCGTCGCGGCAAGCGGTCACGCAGGCCCCGCACTTGGTGCAGCTTTCCGCGCGCAAAACAGCCTGATAGTCCGCCTCCGTGTCCAAGCCCGAAAAAGCCACCACCGAATTCTTGCACCGGCCGATAAAGTCACTCGTTTGAGCAAAATGATGCCACTCCATGAATTCGCACAGCTCATCCCGCATCTGCCGGATAATTCCATACCCGCGCAGCATCACCTCGGTGCCCACCTGCACGACCGGAGCGCCCGAGAGCATGAATTCCGCCGCGTCGAAACCGCTCGCGATCCCGCCACTCGCCATGACCGGCAGCCCGGGTGACTGACAAAGGCTCATCACCGCCCGTAACGCCAGGGGCTTGATTCCGGGCCCCGAATAACCGCCGTACGCCGTTAAGCCGCAAATGTCGGGCTTAGGCCGCAGCGACTTGAGATCAAAACCGAAAAAAGACGGGAGCGTATTGATCGCGCACAACCCGTCTGCGCCGGCACGGGCCACCGCTTCGCCGATATGCCGGATGTCCGCCACGGCAGCTGTCAGCTTTGGAATCACCGGAATGCGGATATCTTTGCAGTTTTTGATCCAGCCGGTGATGGCCTCCGCATATTCCGCGTTCTGGCCGATCGCCGCTCCATTGCCTTTTTCCGGATACCCGTGGGGACAGGAAAAATTGAGCTCCACCATGTCCGCTCCGGCCTCCTGGCAACCACGGGCCAGGGCCACCCACTTCTCGCCCGAGCGGGCGTCCGCCATGATGCTGCCGATCACGATCTTCTCCGGGAAATCGGCCTTAAGGGACGCCATCGTTCGGTACCATTCCTCCGGCGTGAGCTCGCTCAAGAGTTCGAGGTTTTCGAATCCCGTAATCGAACCCCCGGCATGGCTCACCGCAAACCGGTTCTTGGGCTGCCGGACCGGCTCGGAAATAATCGTTTTCATCACAGCCCCCGCCCAGCCGGCCTCAAAAGCCCGGCGGATCCTCTCGCCATCGGCGGTCGGCGGTGCGGAAGCCAGCACAAACGGATTTTCAAAGTGAATATTCAAAAAAGAGGTGCGAAGATCCATGAATGCGGCTCCCCATTAAGAATGGTTTAAACAGCCCCACGCTTTAATAAAAATAGATGAGACTAATCACAAACATCAGCCCGGTAAAAATGGGCCAATAGAGAAGTTTCGGGATCAGGCAATGCTCGTAATGAATAAAGCCGATCCTGCGCTTCGCCGCGAAGAGATAGGCCAAGACCGCGCACAAAAGAAGGATGAAATAGGTAATGAAGTTAAAGTTTTCGATGAAGATGATCCCGTCGGCGTTGAACTGCTGTCTCAGATCGATTTGCGTCAGAAGGGTCGAAAAGAAAAACGAGACCACAAGACCCACCACCGCAAATCCCGTCAGCCCGAAATTCTTCAGCCGCTCCGTATCGTCGGAGAAGCTCAGGATCACGATAAAGAGCATCGCCAGCACGATGAAAATCGGAAAAAACTTGGACACAAGCGGCGTAATAAAATTCCTTTTGATGAGAATATTATAGACGAGCTCCTGAGGCCGGACGTCTTGTTTTTGGGCCGGGGCCCCGAAGGTCGCGCTCGTCCTTTTAGGCTCATAACTGAAAAATGTTCCCGAGAAGGCATAACCGGGAAGAGGCAGTTTCGAGCGCAATCCGGGGCACATCGCGGGATTCGTGAAGGGATAGCCTTGGAGATCCGGGACAAGCACGATATCCTCGAAGAAATTCTTATGGCGAAGCCAAACGCCGATATTCGGATGGTCAAAGGGGTATTTCGAATAATTGAAAGAAGGCCGCAGCGTGCCCTCAAAATACCAGCCGATCACCTCCTCTTTATCCCTGTCAAAACGGTAAGCTTCCGTCACCGTCAGGGTTCTGGCCTCCGGCATGACAAATCCCCGGGATAAACGGTCCTGGGCACCTTTCGTGTACCGCTGCCAGACATAGCCGGTGATATTCACGTTGCTTGAATTGGAAAATTCAAGACTTTGGATGTAAATACCCGTCGGGATATAAGCGGGCTCCTTGCCGTGCAGCGCCACGTAAACCTTCGAGCAGCTCGCGGAAAACTTACCGAGGGAAACCGGGTCGTCGATTACGGTCTTGTTTTTCTGATATTCGCTCAGAGGGGCCACAAGCGTCAGGGCCCAGATAAACCCCGTGGCTAAAATACACGCCACCGCAAAAAGCATCGAGAGAAACCATAGCTTCGGATGGGTGATGCAGCTCTTTTCATAAAGACGGAAAAAAAGTGCCGCCAGCGAGACGGCTAAAAGGATAAGCCCCCCCGCCATCTGAATGACTTGCCTGCGCAGATCCCTGCTGTTCATGGGGATGGTGTCTTTGACGAAGTAAACGATCACAGACCATCCTGTGGGGCGAATCGGGCGGTAAAAATACCAAAAGGGCTGCCCCGTCCTGCCGATATTGTAACCTTCGCCGCTCGCGCCGCTGACCGCCTTTTGCATGACCGAGCGCTGCTTTTCATAATTTTTGTTCGTCTCCTTATTGGAGGCGAGCAAATCAAAGATGTTCGTGCGATTAACAAGGTAATCGCCAACGGGATGGAAGAGAATGTTTCCGGTCTTCGACAAGACAATCCCGAAATCCTCCCGCTTGAGGTTCATGGAGTCCATATTTTCCCGAAGCACTCCCAAAGAAACGGTCGCCGCCAAAACACCCCATTGCTCTTTAGGGGCCCCTTCCCCCCGATAAACGGGAACGGAATAGACCGCGGCATAATTTTTCGTACCCTCGTCCCAAAAAGGCTCGTACCAACCGGCCCCCCGAGCGGCGGCCTGCTCGAACCACTCCTCTTGTGAATAGTCGCGGGGCTCCTCTTTTCCGAAAGCAGAAGAGACTTTCCCGTCTCTGCGCTGGTAAGAAACAGATCGATACTGCTTGTTGCCTTCAGGCGTCGCGGAAATACTGACCCATTCCGTTTTTAGAATTTGGGGATTGCCCGCGACGGACCCCTCGATTTTCTTCGCCAACTCTTTTTCGCTCAATTTTCCGGCGGCGATCTCCTTTTCGAGCAAATCCAGCGCCTCGCCGGCGCGTTTCAGGGAGCTTTCAATCTGCCCGACGAGATGCTCGATCTCCCATTGGACGCCTTGCTTGGCAGCCTGAACGATTTGATGCTTGTAGAGGAAATAGCTGAAAAGCGTGGTGGCGATGAAAAGAAAACTGAGGACTGAAACCGAAACGAGTATTTTATGGAAGTGGGCGCTGCTCAGCTTCATCGTGGTTCTCCTTTAACGCAAAAACCCATTTGCCAAACGCTTGATCTCAGGAAGCACCCCGATCATCGCAGGATAGTCGCCTTTGAAAAGACTCAGGTATTTCATTGCTGTTTTGCCCATTTTGCGCTGGCCCTTGGGAGACAAGTTGACCGCATCCGTGAGGTTATCGTAAACGTCCGCGAGTTTGATGAGCCTCACCGGCAACGGTGCATCCTTCAATTGTCTGAGATAAGCCGCCTCACGCACTGACTCCTTCATTCTTTTATCCTTCGAGAGAAGCGATACCCATTGCGCGACATTTTCGCTGAAGCGCTTCTCAAGGTCATCACGGTCGGTCGTCGTATCTTCGATGGTATCGTGTAAAACCGCGGCGGCGAGAATTTCTTCATCTTCGACTCCAAGAACCTGGCGAAGAATCATGCACACCCTAAAAGGGTGGCTCACATAGGGGGTTTTCTTGTCTTTACGAAAATGATGCCGGTGGGCCCGTGCGGCGAAGGAAATTGATTTTAACAGGATGCCGATCTTCTTCTCTTTCTTCATCAACTCCCCTCCTGTTTTTAGGGTGCCATTATACCGCATTTACTGTGAATCGCATGGAGTAGAACTTCTCTTGAGAATCGGGCACAGGCATTTCTTTCACTATCTCGAAGCCCACACTCTTGTACTTGAGTACGTTCTCCATGCTTTGGGTGATCAGGGTGCAAGGAAGGCCTTCCTTCTTGGCCCTAGTCAGCATGGGCCTGAGGAGCCGCGAGGAATAGCCTTGGTTTCTGAATTCCGGGGATACCGCCACCAAGTGGAGATACCACTGCGGCTCCGAGCCACGGAGCGCGCTCAGTGTGGCCATCACATCGTTGACCGCCTGCATCCTTGCCATCGTTCCGGGATCCTTGAAATCTTGCGCGCGAAAGGGGTCCGGATCCTCGTCCTCGGAATGGTCCCTACCCGGCGGGAACCAGATGCTGACCGCTTCGAGGCTGGGGGATATGCCCTGCCTTACAGCCTCAGGAGAGCAGGTCGTCACGAGGGAACGAAAGAAACGTCTCTTCAAGGCCACAGGTTCCGGCTCGTTTTGGAACATGAAATTCCCGATAGGGTCGTTGGCCCCGATGAACGCATCGGCGGACACATCCGCCATCTCGTCAATTCTATTCAGGGGAACTTCGTAAATGGGGTCACCCCTCATTATTTTTAATGTGAACCGCTAACCACACCGTTTTGCGCTCGGGATGAGTCCATTCCACGCGGTGGCACGTCTTGCCCGGAATGAACACATAGTCTCCCGCCTTGAGCTCGATGGGCTCTCGAGCCCCCTTGAAGCGAAGACGCGCCCGGCCACGCTGAACAATCACCCATTCCGCCGCTTTCGAGCAAAGCCACTGACCTTCCGGCGTCGCCTGACCGCAGGAAACAATCCTCTCGATATTAAAGCCCTTTCCCTTCTGCAGAACCTGGAATACTTCCCGCTTCTTGGCAGCAGGCAGCTGAAAGAAAATGCTGTGTTTCTTTATGTTTGCCATCATGAACTCCGTCCGAGCGACCCACAAATAGGGCTGGCAATGATTGTAGACCGATTGCTCGATATTGACCACCATTTATCGGATCGATTTAGCTGTAAAAAGAAAAATGAATCCAAAAATAATAATTGGCGTAAAATAGGCGCGCTTAGGGATTAAAAACTCTGACTCGCCGGAACATTCGAGAAGGACACCCATGATGAAAGTCGTCGCCTTTAATGGAAGCCCCCGCAAGGAAGGCAATACATCCATTCTGATCAACTATGTGTTTGAGGAACTCGAAAAGGAAAATATCCGGGTTGAAACCGTGCATCTGGGAAGCCAACTGATCCGGGGATGCACGGCTTGCTTCGAATGTTACGCGAATAAAAACCGTCATTGTGTACTGGAAGACGACATCCTCAATAGCTGTCTGGATAAAATGCTTGCCGCCGACGGGATTATCCTTGCGTCCCCCACGTATGTCACCGACGTCACCTCCGAAATGAAGGCCCTGATCGACCGGGGATGTCTGGTTTCCAAAGCCAATAACGATATGCTTCGCCGCAAGGTCGGCGCGGCGGTGGTCGCCGTGAGGCGCGGTGGGGCCATTCATGCCTTTGACACGATGAACCATTTTTTTACGATCGCACAAATGGTGGTCGTGGGCTCAAGCTATTGGAACATGGGCATCGGCCTTGAGCCCGGAGACGTGCGTCAAGACAGTGAAGGGATCCAAACCATGCGGACCCTCGGTCAAAACATGGCCTGGCTGCTCAAAAAATTAAACGACTGACCCGGGTATCCGGCTCCCCGTTATAAGTTTTCTTACCCGAACAAGATGGATGCCTTGCTAAAAAAAGTGCCGGCGACGCAGGCCGTCATCAAACACGCCAGCGTCGCCGCGACTAGGGCGCGAAGCGCCACGGAGGCAATCGCCTTCGTCTTTTCCGGAGCCAGCGCCGCCGTTCCACCCACAAAAATCGCCATCGACGCAAGATGCGCAAACCCGCACAAGGCATAAACCGCAATCACCGCCGACCTCGGGTGAACCAGAAGCCCTTTCCCGATCGCCTCGGCAAGGTCCCGATAGGCCACCACTTCCGTGACAACGCTTCGTTCGGCAATAATCCTTGAAATGACGCCGGCATCCACGGGAGGAACACCGATCAAGAGTGTCAACGGATAGAAAACATAACCGAGCATTTCCTTAAGCGACCAGCCCACATGCCAGCCGAACGCAAGATTCATTCTATTTCCCACCGCGGCAAGCACCAGTTCAAAAAGCGATACGAGCCCCAACACTGCGATAAGAAGCGCTACGATCCCCGCAATCATCTTGAGCCCCTGGTTGGCGCCGTTGATCACCGCCTCGAAAAAGCTGGATTCCCGTTCGTAATAGGGATGGATATGCACCCCCAAGGTTTCGGGAATCTCCCGTTCAGGCAAAATGACCTTCGCCATCACTAACGCGGCCGGCGCCGAAAGCAGCGACGCCGAAATCAAATGCCCCGCAATCGCCGGCAGCTGGGCCTTCAAACTAAAAACATAAAGCGCGAGAATATTCGAAGAAACCGTGGCCATTCCGGCGGTCAGCACCACACACAACTCCGACCTCGTCATTTTCGCGAGGTATGGCCGCACCGTCAGCGCTGACTCCACCCCTGCAAAAATATTACTTGCCGTGACAAGCGACTCCGCACCGGAGACCCTCATCAACTTCGTAAACAAATACGCAAAACCGCGGATCACCCATTGCATGATATTGCAGTAATACAAAATCGAAATCAAACTTGAGAAGAAAATAATGGCCGGAAACGCCTGGAACGCCAGAATAAACCCGAGGGAGGTCTCCCCTGCCTCGCCCGCTTCGCCGGGCGACAAGGCAAGCCTGCCGAACACAAACCTCGCACCCGCTGAGGCGGATCCAAGGACTTTAATTGCCGCCGAGTTGAGGAACAGAAAAAACTTCGTCCCAGCAGGAACCACAAAAACGAAAACGGCGATGGCGAGCTGGATCAACACCCCCCACACAATCACCCGCCAGTTGATGTTCCGTTTATCGGAAGAAAAAAGCCACGCAATAAAAATCAACAGGAAGATCCCTGAAAAACTTACAGCATTGTAGGCAGCCACTCACTCCTCCATCCGGGTGAAAACAATTTTTACTCTTCGGGCGGCAAAGAGAGTTCGGAAGCAGTCTCGATGCCGGTCCTTACCTCGGGAAGAATCCCGAGTGTGATATAAATAGGGCGAATGGCTTCTCTTATTTCCGGGAGCTGTTTGAAAAACCAAAGCGCTCCCCCCAAACAGCATATTCCCGAAATGAGTAAAGTAGGCGGCACACCGATATGATGGGACACGCTGCCCGCCAGCAGACTTCCAAAAGGCGCCGTCCCGATATAGGCCATAATAAAGAGGCTCATCACGCGTCCCCGTTTGTCATCTTCCACGATGGTTTGCAGAATGGTATTCGTAGACGCTGTCGTAACCATGAACCCCAAACCGGAAATGACAAGGAATACAAGTGCCGGCCAAAGAGACCGCGAAAATGAAATAGCGATTAATCCCAGTCCAAAAAACAGTGCCCCCAGAGCAATGATCCGGCCAAGCCCCACCACTGTTTTTCGAGAGGCCAGCCACAAAGCTCCGATCAATGCACCGGCTCCCGCAGCCGTCATCAAAAACCCCAGGGTATGGGGGCCGCCTTTCAGTATCGCCCCTGCAAAAACCGGCATCAAGATCATGTAAGGAACCCCCATGAAACTAATCAGTGCAAGCAGAATAAGGAGAGACCGGATCGGTTTAGATCTCAACGCGTATTTCAAACCCTCTTTCAGTTGACTCATCGTACTGGCTCCGGTGCCTTTGAAGGGTTTCTGCACCTTGAGAACCATCGCCAGAAGCGCCGTGATCACAGCCAAATAACTCACCCCATCCACAAAAAAACACCACCCCTCCCCTACGGCCGCAATGAGAACCCCTCCGATCGCCGGGCCGATCAACCTTGCCGCATTGAACATCGAAGAGTTCAAAGCAATGGCATTGCCAAGATCTTCTCTTTTTTCGATCATCTCCACAACAAAAGTGTGGCGGCAAGGCATGTCAAAGGCATTGATCAAACCCTGCAAAGCGCTTAAGACTAACAGCCAGGGGATCGTGATCCAATGACCGAACACCAAGACCGCAAGCGCAAAAGACTGAAGCATGGAAAGCGTCTGCGTTATCACCAAGATCCTGTGCTTATTCTGCCGGTCGATCACCAGTCCCGCGAAAGGAGATAAGAGAAAAGCCGGAAGTTGCCCTGAAAATCCTACGATCCCCAAAAGAAGTGCCGAGCCGGTCAGCCTGTAAACCAGCCAGCTTGTCGCAATATTCGTGATCCAAGTGCCGATCAGTGAAACCATTTGACCGGCAAAAAATAGGCGATAATTGCGATACCGCAAGGCTCTTAGCATAAAAGTTATGTTGTGAGATCGAGATGAGGAATCCGACATATCATTTCTTAGAGATTATTTTTACTCCGGCACATATTCGCACCGACACCAGCCCACTTTTGCGTCTTGATCGAGCCCAAACGTGCAGTCCTTGCAAGGCACGAACATTCCTTCCATTGCGGCCCTGATCGAATAGATTTTGCCTCCCTGTTTTTGACATGCCGGGCAAGAATTGACGCCGGCATCCATGATCCGGACGCGTTTAATTCCGTTTCTTTGGAAGTCTCGCAATTGACATTTTGCGGCTTCCTGCAGGGTCGGAAAAAAATCTTTTTTTTCTTTGCACAACTGAAGCGCCATCTGGAAATAGTTAATGCCCATACCGCTCCAGTCCCCGGCCTTCATAAGCTGATGGCATTTCCGGTTCAATTCGCCCCATTTCTGGTCTGCCGCTTTTCGCTTTTCATTTTCATAACCCTTTTTAGTGAAAAGACGGCTCTTGATCACATAAACGAATTCTTTGCAAGAAAGACATTTGCGGCTTCTTTTCGGCATCGTGTCAAATTCAGCCTCACAATAAGGACACTTTTTACCGCTCAAAAATGCGAACGGGCTTTTCCTGTTTTCTTTTTCGACCTCCGCCGTCACTTCAGCGCTATCGATGGAAATCTCCTGCAACCCTTGCTCCCTGAGCTCTTGGATCCTGAGCAGAGCCTTCTCCTTGTCTTCCGCCTCAGCCGTCCCCTCGACGGGAGCTCCGTTTTTATCTTTCGCGGTGTAGTGGAATTTTATGGTCATACTCTTGGCCGTCTTAATCGGGCAATGATTAAAACCAACGGCGAACTTTTCGTTTGTATTCGAGATATTTTTCGCCAAAAGCATCTTCGAGCTTCTTTTCTTCAAAAGGAATAAAAAAACAATGAATCACTGTCCAAAATCCGATGGGCCCCAGAAAGGCAGCCAGTGATCCCAAGCCCATACTGCCGCCCATCAAAATCAGGGTCAGCCCGGCATACATCGGATTACGGGTAAACCGGTAAGGGCCCGAAACCGCCAGGTTCGTGAGCTCTTCACCGGGTCTGACCGGCATACCTTCTCTTTTAAAAAGCCGTCGGGCCCAGCTCATTAAAACAAATCCAAATACGATCAAGAGCGCGCCTGCGTAAGAGTACGGCGCATGAAAAATCAGAGCCACGGGCCACATAAAATTGAGAACAATAGATAACCCTAAAAAGCCGCAAAAATAAACCGGAGGAATCATTTTAGGCTTCACAGGATCTTCTCTTTTTTATATTGTGACACTTTGCTAAACCTGTCCCCCGCCGCGTGCCTGGCACCTGTTTATGTTTTCTTTTGTGGCAGCCGACCAGATGGTCATTGACCAAACCGGCGGCTTGCATATAGGCGTAGCAAATCGTGGTGCCGACAAAGGTAAACCCGCGTTTTTTCAAATCGCGGCTCATGGCATCCGATTCCTTCGTTTCGGCCGGAAGCTGTTCGAGGCTACGCCATTTATTCCGAATCGTTTTATCATTCGAGAACTGCCAGATATATTTGTCGAACGCCCCGAATTCCTTCTGAATATCCAGGAAGGCTTTCGCGTTTTGAACGGCCGCGCGGATCTTTAAACGGTTACGAACAATCCCCGCGTCTTTCAGCAGTTTTTTGATTTTCCGCTTGTCATATTTTGCAACGGCTTGTGGGTTGAAACCGTTGAAGGCCTTTCTGAAATTTTCTCTTTTATTGAGGATGGTGCGCCAACTGAGCCCCGCTTGAAATGCGTCAAGGATCAACATTTCAAAATGCTCGCGATCGTTATGAACGGGCCTCCCCCATTCATGATCGTGATAATCGATCATTCGCCGGTCATCGTTTTCAAGCGGCCAACATCGTCTCAATGGAGCTCCTCAGCGGTTATTCGATAACTCATTCTATCTTAAATCTCTTTAAGGAGAATCTGAATTTGTGTAGCGGCCACGGAAAACCGGATCAGAAACCAGGACAGAGTTAGATCCATAATCAAGTAGGGGGCCCCCGGAATCTGAAGCCTTTGAGGGGCTACAGATCGACCGGCTCATGGAAACCGTCGACCACGACCGCCACCGGTTCCTTTTCAACCACCCGAAGGGTCCGCCACTTGCCCAAGCGGTAACGGAAAAACACCACGAACGAATAGGCGATAAAAATCCAAACCAGAAAAACCCAGCCTGTTTCGGGCGGTCGGCCCAAAACGCGCAAAACCACCGTCAGGGTCCCCACCATCAGCCAGTGGACACTCACCGACGTCCCCATGGCCCAGAGCGTATCTCCGGCGCCCCGCAGGGCCCCGATGAAAATCACGAGCACCGCATCACACAGAACATAAAACGCGGCCATCCTCAGCATAAACAGGGCCGTCGGCAAGGCCCGGTTGAAAATTTCATCAGACCCGGCCGGACGGAAAAGCTCGATCAGCTGCCCGGGAATCCCCAGAAAAAGGGCCAGGATCACCGAGGAATACAGGAGTGCGAGTTTGAGGCCCGACATCACCGAACGGTGGGCAATGTCCGGCCGGCCGGCCCCCATGTAGCGGCCGACCAAGCTGGTCACGCCGATTTCGACACCGACCAAGGGAACAAAGGACACCATATCCCAATTGAGAACGATCGTTGCCGCCGTGGCCGCGGCAAGTCCGCAGGAGTGAAAAGTCATGACCATCCCGTTAAAGGCCATGATATTGAGAAAAAATTCGAGTCCGGTCGAAGACCCGAACCGCCAAAGTTTTTTTGCGACTTCCCTATCAAAACGCCACGCCTGAGCGATCGAAAACTCATCGCGGTTCTGTTTTCGAAGGTATGCGGCTGCCAGCACGAAAAGCCCGCTGGCCCCGCCCACGAGTGTCCCATAGGCGGCCCCCCGGATCCCGAGCGCCGGCATTCCGAATTTCCCGAAAATCAGAATGTAATTCAAGACGGCATTGACCGCCATCGCCGTGAAAGAAGCCGTCATCACCACGCCGGTCCTGCCGATCCCCGAAAAAAAACAGCTCAAACAGTTGCGGGCCAGCGAAAAAATGACCCCGTAAAGAAGGATATCAAAATAAATTTTTTGCGGGCCGAGTTGGAGTTCATGGATCCCCATCACTGCGAAGAGCCGGTGCCCAAGGGGCCGCGAGAGCAGGATGGGCAAATAAGCCGCCGCCGAAAAAAGAAGGGCCTGGGTCGTCACCACCGCGCAGTTTTTTTTGCGGCCGGCCCCGAGGTACTGGGCCGTAAGGGCCGAGGCGTATCCGGTCAGCCCGAGGAAAAAAGACATCATCATGAAAACGGTAAGCCCGCCGCCCATGGCGGCATTCATCAACTCCGGATGGAGCTTCGAAAGGAACAGCCGGTCCGTGAAAATCATGACCGTATCACAGGCCTGCGAGACGACCATCGGCAAGGCAATCGTCATCATTTCCCGAATGCCGCCTTGCGGCAATAACCTCTGAGGTAAACGAGAAAAACAGGTATTGGCCATAGCCGGTCAGAGCGCCGCCGCTTCGGTCCGGCACAGAACACCCTTGGCTTTCAACATGCGCGCCAGATGTTGGCCCCAGTTTTCAAATGCGGCCTCTGCATGGGTATATTTCGTGTAAGAACCGGCCACAAGCGATTTCATGTTGCCGCTGCCGCCGGTGTTTTTTTCGGCGATTTCGCCGAGAACAGCGCCCGATTCGCCGTCTTTCAACTTGGCCGCAAAACTGGCCGAGCCGGAGGTCACAGGGGTCCAGATCAGGGCGGAACTGATGACGTTCAGGGTCCTTTGCGGTGCCCCAAGAGTAATGAGCGCCGGACTGATGATAAGGGTGGAAACGTCCGAAGGCGCAGTGGCCGGCAGCACGCGGAATCCCTCGGAGGACAAGGCCTCTTCGAGATACCGAAGGAACGACCTCGTCACTTCAGAGAGCTCCGCCGGCTTATGTTTCTCTCTGTTTTCAAGATAGGCCAAAGTGACCGGTTCGATTTTGATTGAAGTGTATTTCCGGAAATCGGCCGTAGGGTCCGTGTATTCCTGCTTGAAGAAGCTGCCTTCAGCGAGCTGAGAGCTCTGCTGGATAAATTCGGTTTTCGGCACGCCGGAAGCGCACCCGGTAAGCATGAAAACGATCCCCAGCAGAACCATTTGTTTTTTCACCCCACACCCCTTTCTTTTCTGGAGCAGAATGGTACCTGGTACTGTTTTTAATCCCCCAGCGGCAGGAGACGTCTTCTTCTCGGTTTTTCTTGCGGGGGCTGTTCGTCTATAGGCTGCTTGGAGGCGGTGTCAGCGTATCCGGTCGTATTGGATTGCCCGAGCTCCGCATTCGGCTGTTCCTTTTTCTTCTCCGGATTTTCGGTCAGTTTGTCTTCTGCTTTTTTTGCCAGGATCGCCGCTCGCACAGCGCGGAGTCCCGGACCGGCATACGCCGGAAGCGTACCGGGAAGAAACATTCCCAAGACCATTACCGCCAGAATGATGGTTAATTTTTTTGACATGCTCAATCTCCTATGGGGTGCTCCGGAGAGCCTCTATTTCTTTTTCGATTTCTTCCTCGGCCTTCGCAAGATTGCGCACTTCTTTTCCATTGGAGTCGGAAAATGGCCCCTGGCTAAACTCCTCCAACTGCTCGCGCTGGCGGCTGACTTCATTGCGCTTCATCTCGAGCTCGGAGATACGCTTGGCCTTGCTGACGGAAGCAGGGGCTGCTTCTTGCCCGCCCTCCGAGGCCTGGGTGGGCGGCATGAAGCTCATGAAGAGAAGAAGGAATAAGCCTGAGGAAAAGACCGCGACTATTTTCATAGGAACTCCTTCTCAGGATTCTGTTTTATCCAACAGGACTTTCGAATAATAGTTATAGATGAAGCTTGCGACGATAAAAACGATGCCCAGGCCGATAAAGGAAATAATTCTGTAGATAATGTCCATTTGGGCAAAATCGAAGACAAAGAGCCTAACGAGGACACAGCCGAACATCGAGAGCCCGATCCACCGGTAAAGCTTCTCCTTCGAGGCAAAACCCGTCACGATCGAGGCGAAGGCGGCGGCGCCCCAAATCATGCTCCTCACGAAATTAAGGGACGAGTCCGAGACCAGCACCATGAAAAGAACCGCCGCGGTGACGGCAAGCCCCGGGAAGTTCCAGGCATCCTGATTGGTTTGGGCCCGGCACCTTCTAAAGTATTCGGCCTGGCCCAAAAGGCATGCGACGGCCGCGACAACGCTGACATGGCGCAAAAAGACGGCGGGCTGTGAGAACATCAGAGACAGTGCGTATCGGCCATCGACCATCAAAATTCTGGCGGCTGCGCAAAGCAGTAAAGCCAGGGCGGCCTGGCGGTACAAAAGGCTTCTGCTGGCGACTCCCCAAGTCAGGAGGCCGCATCCGATCATGATGCTGGTGAAAGACGCGATGTCCCGAAATCCTCCCATCAAAAAAGCCCAGCCGGCAAGCAGGGCGGCGACGATCAAGGAGGTTCCTTTGAAAAACTTGGCTTCCTGGGAAGCCGCCTGATCCTCGTGGCGGCAATACACGATGTGGATGCCGAGAAAAGACGCGGCGGCAACAAGGGCCGTCAGGAAGAACGGATAGACGGGCAAGATGACGGTGAAGAGAACGTTCCGCTGCGCGTAATCAAACTGGAAAATGCGGCAGAGGACGAAAAGGGCCATGACCCAGCCGATGACGCGCAAAACAAACCGGCCGTATCGGAAGCTGAGCCAGATCAAGGATACGGCGGCTGCGGACCAGCCGTAGGTCACGGAAGCGCCACTCAGACAAAGGGGCGCCGTCAGGCAGAAAAGAGAGACCGAAAAAGCCAGGTAGATATCGGAGAGGAGCGTTTCCTTCCGCTTGTTTTCGAACGCCGAAAAGACGAATAAAATCATGGCGGTCGAGAGTGAAAACGCCCATTTGAAGGCGGGGTAGTAGACGTGTAGGTGATGCATGAAGCTGAGAAGGAAAACAGCGTTATTGATGACGGCCATGGCGATCAGAGAGCGCGGGCTTTTTTGGTCTTTGGGGCGGAAAACGTTCATCAAGCCGAAAAGGGCCCAGTAGGTGAACAGAAACGCGAGATGGATGACGGACTTTTCGGCGTTCGGCATGGGATAAATCCGCCAGTTGCCTCCGAACCAGGGCAGAAACAGCATCTCGGGAAGGTTCTCCGAGCCGACAAAGGATTGGCGAATGCCGTAGAGCGACGGCTCGAGCCACAGCAAGTGGATGATATAGACGGCGGCCATGCCGAAAACGGCAAGCCAGTTCCAGCCCAGCTTCCGGGTGAGAATCAAGAGTGAAACGGCCAGAAGCAGCGAAGCCACGAGGGAAAACAGAGTGATCGTCGTGGAGACGGTCGCGAAATAGGCCAAAAAGTAGGACATGAAAACCAGCGCCTGAGAACGGTACTTGAGGGCCTGCGAGATCGATCCAATGGCGGCCACGAGGAGCACGAGGAATCCCGTATAAGGGTCCTGAATGACTTTGACGAGCGGCACGTGGTAGCCGGCAAAGGTAGTAAAATAGAGGATGGCCCAGCCGCCTCCGATGGCCGACATGGCCCAACGGCGATATTTCTCTCGTTGCGCCAGAAAATTACCGGCAACGGCGAGCACGGCGCCGGCCGAGGCTCCGATGGTCAGCTTCCCCCACGCTCCGAGGAACTGGGAGGTGTAGGTGATCAGGAACACAACCCCGAGTAGAAGGGTGAAGATCCCGATCCGGGATAACCAATACTGCCCGATATTGGCTTCGGCGGAGGTCTTTTTCTCTTCCGGAGCCCACATCGGTTTCGGAGAGGCCGCCTTGAGCATTTCAAAGGCGGGCCTTGAGGGTTTGGGCTCTTCTTCCGGCTTGATCACATCCGAGGGGGCGGTGAGCCGCTGGTAGACCGGGTCATGATCGAGCGTTTTTTTTGGTTGTGCGGCGGACTGCTGAACTTCGAGCCGGTTGAGCTTTTCGAGAATTTCCCGAAGCTGGCTTTGCACGGCATACAGGGGCTCTTCACGGATTTCCTTGAGCTGGGCCTTGATCTCGCCCAAGAGGTTCGAGTCCCCCGACCTCTGGGCATGAAGCGCCCCCATGATGCCCGCTTTGGTTTCAAGGAGCTCGATCGTAAAGCCCGCCCGTTCGATCTCTTTGAGGATCCCGGCCGCATCGGGTTCGGTGATTTTATTGAAGTGGAGGACCTGGTTTTCCGCGAGAAAATTCTTAACCTTCATCTCGTTCCACCCCGAGCGTCTCGCGACGATGTCGACGAGGCCCGAGTGGTGCCAGTAATTTTGGATGCCCGTAAGCGTCAAAGTGATCGTCTTCATTTGGCACCCAGGTAGGTGAAGAATTGAGTTTTGTCTCTCTGAATACGGAGATAAAGGGTGCGTCCGCTCCCGACGTTGGCCCCTTCGCGCGCGAGCTCCTCGATGCTGTCGGGCCGCTTGTCTCCGAAAAGAAGCAAGACATCGTTGGGTCGAATGCCGGAGCGATCGGCTTCGGATTCGCGCTCGACGTCGGAGACTTGCAGAAAAGCCGCACCCGAGGCATCTTTCATCTCCTGCACCGAAAACCCGAAGCGGCGCATGAAATCCCGGTAGGGCTGCGACTCGAAGACCGGCCGTTTTAAATCCGGCAGGATGTCGCGGATGACATTCGTCGGAACGGAGAAGCCGATATTATGCGTTCTCCGGTCCCCGAGGGTCACGATACCGAGCATCTCCCCTTTCGCGTTGATCAGGGCTCCCCCGCTATTACCGGGGTTCACGGGAACGTCCGTTTGGATCAGGTGTTCAAAGACCGTTCCGTCGTAAAGCGTGATCTGGCGGTCAAGCGCGCTGATCATACCTTTCGTGGTGGTTTTGGAGTAAGCGTAGGGATTTCCGATGGCATAAATCGTGTCGGCCAGCTTGGCCTGCGAGCTATCCGCCCATTTGACGGGCTTAAGGTCCCTGACCCCTTCGATGCGCAGGAGGGCAATGTCGTGTTTGTTGCTCTTGCCGACCAGGGCGGCCTTGTACGTCTTGTTGCCTACGATTTTGACTTGGATGTCGTCAAAAGCCGACACGACATGCAAATTGGTGAGGACCAGACCAGAAGCGTCGATGATGACGCCGGCCCCCTCGCTTCTGAAGAAGGTGTAACGCCGCGGGTTCACGTCACTTTCCGTAAAGTCCGAAATCCACTGTTCGACAAAGCTCGGCGTATAGGTTTGGTACAGGCTGAGCCGGCCGTTGACTTGAACGTCGACGATACTGGCCTGGACCTCCTCGAGCATGGTGGAAGTCTGTGCTTCCGGTTTGACCTCGTTCGGGGCAGGCGCCGAAAAGACGGCCGGAGAATATAAAGCCGCGGACAAGCAGAGGAGGCCGGCTCCTAACCGGGTGATGATCGGTCGTCGCTTCATGGAAGGATCTCCTTTTTGATTCATCGCTTTTCGGCCGGAAAACTGCCGTTCAAGTGCCGACGAATTATAGCAGATTCAGTGTGGAGCTGCGACGAAACGTCTTTTTGTGGGGAGGAGAGGAAATCATAAACAGGTTGTCTCGCTGACCGCGTCCCGGTAGGTCGGCAAAACGCGTATTTGGCTGTAGCCTGCGCCGTGGAGGACTTTGCGGCTCCGGGCGAGCGCTTTTTTGATCGTGTTGTGGTTCTTGCTGATGTGCAGAAGATAAACCGCCTCCGGCAAAACCTCGGAGGCTCGCGCAACATGGAGAAGAACGTTGGCACAATCATCGTTCGAGGGCTGATACGGCAGAATGTGCTTGCGCTTGATGTACTCGGGAACAACGTTTGTGGTTTGGATCATCTCGGCATCATAGTTGGACGCCATCAGGATGAGGTGAGAATCCAGCATACGCTGGGCGATACGTCCGCCGGGCTTGCCGCAATCAGTCACGAGAGAGATTTTCTTCGCGTCGCCGCCATCACCGCTCAAGATGCTGAAACCGACACAGCCCCCCTCCGAATCGTGGTCGACCTCAAACGAAGTAACCCTAAACGATCCGACCGTGAAAGGTTCGTCCGAAAAGGTCTGAAAACGGTGTCCGATCATTCCGGACAGCTCACGCATGAGGACCGGCTCGACACCCCGGGCGCAATAGATCGGGATTCCCCGACGAAAAAAATTTTTGAGGGCCGTAGGATTGCTGTGATCGCTGTGGGCGTGGGTCACGAGAACTCCGGCAAGATCTCCCATAGAAAATCCACGGGCCCCCAGAAGCCCCTCGGTGACCCGCGGGCCCAGGCCGCAATCGACCAGGATTGCATGCTTGCGGTTCCAAATCAAAGTCGAGTTACCGCTGCTCGAGCTTCTCAAAACGCTCACGCTGACGGCGGCCTTTTCACTCATCGTTTTGTTCTCTACTCCAAAAAATGCATTGCTCGTGCCGTTTCCTAAGGAAACCAGGATGGCTAACTATGACATATTCATGGCCAAAAATCATCTTCTTGAATGTACCGACAATTGAAGATAACACCATGGTGTGACAAGCTCTTGTCGTGAGTCGTGTGAAAATTGATGATTCAAAAGATTGCTTTCAGGAATTTATTGTTATGTAACAATATACATATCAATTGTTTATGACGTAAATATGTACGGAATACCATATATCATAAATACTTGTATCAACTATTGCTATTTCATAACAATCGGTGTATTGTTATAGCATAAGCAGTCATGCAGGCTGCTTATATTAAAGCAGAACATGGAGATAAAATGGACCAGCCAAAGGATCAAGATAATACAAAACGACCGGAAAGAACTCAGATCATGACCCCGAAGGAAGCCGCCAAGTACCTGGGCTTTCATTTGGTCACGATTTACAGGCTGCTCAAGAAACAGATCGTCCCGGCAACCAAGATCGGCGGGCAGTGGCGTTTCAAAAAGGACGTTTTGGATGCCTGGCTCTTGGGTCGGATGAACGAAAAACGGGATAAAGATCTCCCCAAAGCCGCTTAGATTTGCGTTTGTAAAACCTCTTTCCGATCAAAATTGGCGGCGAAGAGGGGCCTGTTATGAAAAAAGTGATCGCCATCACGCTCTTTGCGTTTCTGTGCGCCTTCCCCGCACCTGCGCGCGCCGGAAAGAACTTTCAGCTCGTCCTGCAGGTCTTCTACAGCGAGGGGTACTATCAGGGAATCTATTACCGCCCGGGGAGCAACGTCATCCGGATACGGGAGGACGATCCCGTCAGGCCGTGGAAACTCGTGCTGAAGAATATTACGGCAACCTCCCAGCGTTTAAATGTCGATTTGGCAAGCGCAGGACTTTATCTGATCGCATTCGAGGTCACCGATGATCGCGGGAATAAAAACCTCATCACAAAAAAGATCTCCGCGATGGATTCCAAGGCTTCCCGATACGAGTATATCGGGCCCGGCCGGACAAAAGAATTCGTGATCATCTTGACCGAACGTGAATGGAACAACGCGTACAAGCTCGAGAAACAAGGCGCCAGTAAGCTGCGGCTCCGCGCTTCTTACAAGAACGGCAACGAAGTCATCTACTCGGACGACTACACCATCCTGCTTGAAAAGGCTCCTCCGGTGCCGCTTCCGGAACCTTAGCAGGAGCCATGCCCCTTTGAGGATTAAAAAAAACGCCAGGTCGAAAGACCTGGCGTTTTTTTGATTCAAATTGCGGCGTTGCCAGACGGCCTGGCTTAAGCGCCTGTGACGGAAATTTCCGTGCGCTCCGTCAGCTTCAGGGAAACGCTATCTCCCTTTTTCACCCTGCCAAAATTCACGGCGTCCGGACCCACTGTCAGGGCGACTTTCTGCTCGGGCCCCTGGAGAACAACCTTGCGGGTCGCATAATCGACGCTGTCGACCACGGCCTGAACTTTGATCGTCGCGGTCATCGTGCCTTTCGGCTTCTCGCCCAGCGGAGCTCCGGTCATCTCGAGCTCTTCTTTTCTGGCGACCCCCGCCTTCGCGTCAGGCGTCACGAGCACCTCGGCCAACTGCGTCACCTTGACCGTGACGGTATCCCCGACCTTGATCTGGTCAAAATTCCTGACCTCGGGGCCGCATGGGATCGTCTTCAGTTCCCCGGCCGCATTCTTCAGCGTCACCGTACGCGCCGCGGCATCAACCGCCTCCACCGTCGCACTTTGGCTGGTTCCGTCGAGGACCACGCCGCCGAATTCCATGACGTCCGCATTCGCTACTTCCGCCGTTTCCTGCGCATAGCCGAACGTCCCAAACGCAAGCGTCAGGACGACAGCCATGATCATGACTCCCACTCTCTTCATTTCATCCTCCTCGGTTATTGAAACTCATTGCCCCTATAAGAAAACAGGCCCGCCTGGGCTCAATTCTAAAATCGAACCCGGACGAGTTCAAGACATAATTGCGGGATGCCGGGAAGGGATTGGGAATAAAGATTTGTCCGTAATTATCCGATATGAATAATGAGGACGGCTTTTACGTCTCTATTCCAATAGATCAACGCCCTGATGGTAACGGGCCATGAGGTGAAAACGTATGAAAAAAACACTTTTCGCGCTGTTGACTCTTGTGTTTGTCGGTTCCCTATTCTCTGTCCAGGGAGTAGCGGCTCCGGTGAGCGCCACGAAGAGCACCAAGACAGAAAAGCCGGCCAAAAAATTAACTTATACCGGCAAAGTTGATTCCCTGTCGATGAAGAGTACTGTGGCTGGGACAAACGCGCAGATGACGGTCAGAGACGGCGCCGGGATCGGAACGATCTATTATATCGCAAACGATGTCGTGCTCGAGGGCAAGGAGGGAAAAAAGACGACCTTATCCTACGTCCAGGGGAATAACGTTTCCGGCGAGTACGTCATGGGGCCAAACGGCCGCGCCAGAATCGCAAAAACGATCAAAATGTTGTAAATCCTCCTCTCGAGGTATCTTGCAGGTATAAAAAACGCCGGGTCAAATGACCTGGCGTTTTTATTTCAACGTGAATCATTTCGTGAGAAAAGCACTTAGAATACTCGAGATCCTTGTGACTCTGCCCGAGGCATTCCAGAATTGATCCAAATATTTGAGAAAAAAAATAGGTAAAAGCCCTAGACCTTTAAAAAAGGTGTATAAAAAATTATTCTCGCCTGCCATGGCAACTGCAAAATATTCCGACAGCAGGTTGACGAAACCGCTGCCGGGTCCCGTGTTCATTTCAACTTTACACTCCGTGAAATTTTTGAATAGAAATTCCAATCCATCCTTTGAATAATTAAAATAATGTTTGGGATATCCATGATACGGAAATATGAAGGGCGCAATGCAAATCGCTTTGCCGGCGGGCTTGAGGATCCGGAACAGTTCTTTCACGACTCGTTCAGGCTCAGGGACATGCTCTAAAACGGTATCAAGAACAACAAAATCCACAGAATGGTCTCTCAGCGGTGTCTTCATGATATTTGCCGTCAGATCGACGTTGGGAAATGGAAACAGGTCGATATTGATCACATCCTCCCTGAGTCGCCTGTTGCCGGAACCAAGCTCTACAATCACAGTGCCCTCAGCAGCGCGTCGAATGAACTCCTTGACGTGATCTTTTGGCATGTACTCGCTGCTGATAATCTTTTTTCCAAAATTATACAGTTTTGCGGTGAGCGTGTTATTAAACATTTGTTCCGATTGAAATAGGAAACTTTGAGTCGCTTCCTTATCACGATCATACCCTGAAAAATTCGGAATCTCATTTTTAGAGAAAAACTCTGCTCGGCAATGGACGCATGTCGCATCCTCGTTAGTCCAAAGTAGTGCTGAATGACAATCAGGGCACGCCGCAATGTCCTTTATGATCTGTCGCCTGTCACATGCCATTTTGATTTTCCCTTTGTTGATTCAATCCCTGCTTGAAAGTTTTTTTGTGCGCTACTCATGCGGGCGGCGCCAACAAGCATAAAAAAGGTGACAGATAATTTGACTATCTGTCACCTTTTTTTCTACTTTGCTTTTTGTTGTTTCTTCTTATTTGCTTCGTTTTTTGTGTTTTTTGCTCTGTCCGCTTGTTTGTTGTGTTTTTCCTTATCTTTCCTACCACCTTTATCGCCCATGATTGCTCCTCTTTCTTTTCGGTTCGCTTTTCGTTAACGATACACTTATTATCGACCACCCCGAAGGATGGGAATAGTTGATTTTTGTGTTGCTACCACTTGTAACACAGAAGGCCACCGAGGTTATCCCTCGATGGCCTTCTGTGTTACAAGTGGTAGCGGGGGCAGGATTTGAACCTGCGACCTTTGGGTTATGAGGACAGACAACGTGCTTTTCACTTATTTAATCACCTTTTTTCGGAACTGCTCTTAGCAGATCCCACGCTTCCCGATATAGGAATGATTTCGGTGCGCGTTGTCGGGTGTTTCTCTCAACGAAAGTGATGCCGCTTTTGTATTGGGAAAAGACAGCAAATGGCATCACATAAAAACTTTCAAGGGTTTGAATGTAAATAATTGCGAAATCGAAATCGGCATCGGTATAACGGCATCTGAGCATGTGCCGACGATTCGTTTTTGTTCGGCGGGAATCAACCGTGTAATAATTTTGATGGAGCCAGGCACTCTTAACCTGGATTCGAATCAATCGCCCTTCCCGGTCAATTGCCAAGTCATAGCTCAATCTATCCCCTATCGGTTTCAATACACGGAAGCCGAATTTTAGCAACCTCGTTGCAACGGCATATTCCGCAATATCCGACTTGAGTTTGCTATCATATTTCTGAAGATGAAGAATCAAATCATTTTGGGATTCGGAGCTTACAGGCAGGTCAGATTTGAAGAAGGGTTGCGAAGATGCCGTACGCATAGCGAGTGAGGGCCTTTCTCTTTAGCGGCCTCACTGGAAAATAATTTCCTCACTCGCCGCGCGGTTGTTCTTTTTGTTGCAAAAAGGAAAGGGCCAGGTCATTTCGACCTGGCCCTTTTTCTAGCGGGGGCAGGATTTGAACCTGCGACCTTTGGGTTATGCTTACTACTACAGCTTTCGCTGCACCGCAAATCATTCTCGCAGTTTTGTAGTCTGGACTATACCTTCACCCATCGTTCAATCCGGGTGCCTGCCGTCTAGTCTCTACACCTTCCCGCCGATGTTTTGACGGGCTTGGCTCGGTATTGCCATTTTGAGGGTTCACCGAGTTTGACAGGTAATCATTCAACCGTTTCCGGCTGAACAGCCCATTTCTTGAGCCCAACGAGCTACCGAGCTGCTCCACCCCGCGTCGCAATAACAACTCTATATCTAAAGAGCATCCTGCCCTGCAAGGATTGGGGAATCATCGATTTGCCCTGGGCAGGTCAATCAACTGGGTTCATTCTAGACGAACAGAGGCCGGAATTCAACCTCTTTCATCTAGCTAAACGCATAGGGACAGGTCCTGTGACGACTTGGGACCTGTCCCTGAAGATTACTATTGTGCCGGAACCGGAGCGGCGGCGGGTGAAGCTTCGATTTTTTCTGCCTCCGCAGGCGCGGCCGTGGCCGGTGCGGCAGTCTTCGGCTTGAGTTTTTCGGTCACGAACTTGTAGACTACTTCGCCGGGTTTGACGAGGCCCATTTCGTCGCGGATGACCTTTTCGATGTACTGAACGTCGCTCTGGAGGAGCTCTTTCTCTTCGGTCAGCTCCTTGATCCTTTCATCAAGGTCCGCGATGCTGCGCTCCATCTGCTCCTGCTGCATTTTTAGAGTCCGGTAGCGCGAAAGCGTGGGCAGATAAATCCAAACAGCCAAAGCGATCACCAAAACTCCGATGCCGACAATCAGAACACTTCGTCTCATAAAGCCTCCTTATTGGATTCCCGTTCCGCGCAGCCCGTTAGCCGCAGCAGCAGCACGAAGTCGCGGCCTTTTTCCCGGAGCTCACGCAGCACTGGGCGCCGTAAACGGCGCGCTTGCCGAGCTGTTCTTCGATCCGGAGAAGCTGGTTGTATTTGGCAATACGGTCGGTTCGTGAAAGCGAGCCGGTTTTGATTTGTCCCGCGCCCGTGCCGACGGCAAGGTCCGCGATAAAAGCGTCTTCGGTTTCGCCTGAGCGGTGGGAGATCACAACGCCGTAGCAAGCCCTCTGGGCCATGCGGATCGCTTCGAGGGTTTCGGTGACGGTGCCGATCTGGTTCACCTTGATCAAAATGGCATTCGTCGCACCCATGGCAATCCCCTTTTTGAGACGCTCGGGGTTGGTGACGAAGAAATCATCTCCCACGATCTGGATTTTCTCCCCCAGAGACTTGGTCATCCTCACATAGCCGTCCCAATCGTTCTGGTCGAGGCCGTCTTCGATAGAGTAGATCGGATACTTCGCGATCCAGTCCGAGTAGATCCCGATCATTTCATCGGCCGTAAAAAGCCGCCCGGGGTTGGATTTCCAGAACTTGTACCCTTTGCGGCCGCCTTCGTCGAAAAGTTCGGAGGAAGCGCTGTCCAGGGCGATTTTGACCTGGCTTCCGGCCTTGTAGCCAGCCGCTGCAATCGCTTCCATAATGACCCCAAGCGCTTCTTCGTTGCCAAGATTCGGAGCAAAGCCTCCCTCGTCGCCGACCGCCGTAACATGCCCCTTCTTCTTCAGAATCGTCTTGAGGCAGTGAAAGATCTCGGTGATCCAGCGCAAGCCCTCAGAAAAGGTCGCCGCCCCCGTTGGTGCGACCATAAACTCCTGGAAATCGATTTTGTTGTCGGCATGCTTGCCGCCGTTGATGATGTTGGCCATCGGAACGGGGAGGTTGAATTTCTTGTTCTTGTGGAGGTGGCCGATGTATTTCCAAAGCGCAACCCCCTGGGATTCGGCCGCCGCACGGCAGGCCGCCATGGAAACCGCGAGCATGCCGTTCGCCCCGAGTTTGCCCTTGTTGGGGGTCCCGTCGAGTTCGATCATCAGGGCGTCGATTTTTTTCTGATCCCCTGCATCTTTGCCTTTGAGGGCCTTGGCAATGACGGTGTTCGCATTGGCCACGGCCGTGCGGACGCCTTTGCCGAGGTAGCGGCCTTTATCGCCGTCGCGCAGCTCGACGGCCTCGTACTCGCCGGTCGAAGCGCCGCTCGGGACGGCCGCGCGGCCGATCGTTCCGTTTTTCAGAATGACATCAGCCTCGACGGTGGGGTTGCCCCGGGAATCGAGGATTTCGCGTGCAATAATTTTTTCAATTTTAGACGCCATGGGAATTACCTCCTGATGAAAAGTTCGTAGATGACGGGGTTGAAGATATTTAATTATAGTGAACGCGGACCCAAATGTCTACCGGGCCGTAAGAACCTTCTTTAGGGCCTCGGGATAAAGCTCGTATTCGACGGCGTGGATCCTGGCCTCGAGCGTCTCGAGCGTGTCGCCGGGCAGCACCGGGACCTTGCGCTGTAAAATGACCGGGCCCGTATCGACCCCCGCGTCCACATAGTGGACGGTCACTCCCGTTTCCGTGACCTTGGCCTCGAAGGCGTCTTGGATCGCGTGGGCCCCGGGGAAGTGAGGCAGATACGCCGGATGAATATTGATAATTCGCCCGTGGTAACGCGCGACGAAATCCCCGCTCAAGATCCTCATGAATCCGGCGAGGATGATGAGATCAATTTTTTTCTCCTCGAGGTGCCAGATGATGTCGGCCTCGAAATTGGCTTTGAGGATGTACTTCTTCCGGTCGATGACGCGCGCCTCGACCCCGAGCTCGCGCGCCTTCTCGAGGGCCCCGGCTCCGGGGTTGTCGGAAATCACCAGCGCCGCTTCGGCGAGAATCTCCCCCAAGAGGATCTTGCGAATCAGGTTCTGCGCGTTCGTTCCGTTTCCAGAAACAAAAAAGGCAAGGCGCTTCATGTCAGGCTGTGTGTTATCCCCGAATTAATTTCCGGATCCAGGTTAAAAAGCCGCGGGGGGCGTCGGCGTCATTCTCCTGTGCCGCAGCCTCAGACGGAAGAGGGGTCCGCTCTACCTCCGCAATCAGCCGCCGGGCCTCAGCCTCGTCCTTCTCGTCCACCCAAAGCCTCACGCCCTGGGCCATCGTCAGCTCGGGCCGCATTCCACTCGCGTCGTCGAAGCCGAGGATCGATTCAATCCCCTGGGTTTCCAGAAAATTTTTGGCCGATTCCGCGTTCAGCCGATCCAGATACGTTGCTATTTTGACGAGATTGCCCATCGGTCACTTGGCCTTTCGCGGCGTCGAAGGAGCCGCCGTCGGCTTCGCCTGAGGGGCCGCGGCCGGCTTCGCCGGGGCGCCGTTAAGAGAGGCCGTCATGTTTTCGAAGGAATAATCTTTAGACGGATCGGCCGGAAATTCCGAAAAGACACGAAAATAGAGCTGGTCGACGCCGTCGGTGAGCCCCTTGAATTCCGTCTTGATTTCTTTCGCCATGTCGTCGATTTCCTTCTGCAGGGCCTTCTTCTGGGCCAGCGGAAGCGTGCTCACGTAGAGGATGACGGGGATCACGGATTTCTCCGTCACTTCCGGCTCGAAGGAAAAAACTACCGGCTGGCTCTTGAGGTTCTTCAGAGTCATTGGAAATTTGTAGCGGTCCAGCACGCCCGTCTGCAATGTCCTCTCGAACGCGACCATCTCTTTTTCCGCTTCGTACTCGAGAAACGGGGCCGGACGAAGACAGGTCTGGATGATCTGCAGCCTCAAGGCGGCCGAGATCAGCGAGCCCTTCTCAAAAAGCCCCTGCGCTTCCTTGTACCACTGAACGGCCGACTTGCCGGCCACGCGGACGATGCCGCCGTGGAAGACGAGAAGCTTCCAGACATCGCCCTCCCGGACATAGACCAGGCTGAATTGGAAGTCCTGCACGCCGTCGGGCAGCGTCAGAAAGGACATATAGCTGTGCTTTTCGGCGCCTTCGGTCGCGATCAAAAAAGGCTCCGGGGTCCCGGACGAAACCCGGGGGTAGGGCGGCTTCGTATTGTTCCTGATGATTTCGTATTCGTTTTCGGTCACAGCCGTCTGATTTTGAAACAGGGGGCTCAGCCGGCCGTAGACCAACCCGAGCTTCTCCGTGATCCCCGGCTGTTTTTTGACCGAGTCGGCCAAAAGGGTCATCATCGCGGAAGGATCGTTCTTGCGGAAGCTGTCGATCACGGCCTCGTTGAGGCGGTGGACGGCTTCGCGGGCCTTGGGGTCGATCTGCTCGTTGTGCCGGACCACGGGCCCCTGGTTCCCCGCCTTGCAGGATACCGCCAGAGAGAGAATCCCGATCATCAAAAATCCCCGAACCAAAATCCCTTTCATGATGTCTCCTTTACCTTGAGGGTTGCTCTCCCGCGTTCACCGCGGCAGAATTTCCTTGCGGCCGAAGCCGGATACAAGGATCACGATTTCACCTAGAATTTTCTTTCCCGAAAATTTCTGGACCAGCTCCGACAAGCGCCCGCGCGAAATCTCCTCAAACTTTTTCGTAAGCTCGCGGGCCACGACGGCCTCCCGGTCGCCGAGGGCCGCGATCATTTCCTCGAGCACTTTGGCGGCCCGGTAGGGCGATTCATAAAAAATAAGGGTTTCTTCCCGGTCGGAGAGCTTCGCGAGCTCCCTGCGTCGGGTCGCCGATTTGGGCGACAAAAACCCGTAAAAAACGAAGCTGTCGGTCGCCAGGCCGCTCACGCTAAGGGCCGTGAGGCACGCGCTCGGGCCCGGGATCACTTCAACCGGAAGCTTGTGGCGCAGGGCCTCGCGCAAGAGCTCGAAGCCCGGGTCCGAGACGAGCGGCATTCCTCCGTCGGAGACCAGGGCGAGCTTTTTCCCCTGCATCAGATGGTTCAGAATCTCGAGGATCCGGCCCCTGCCGCTATGCTCGTAAAAGCTCAAAAGGGGCTTACGGATCTCGTAATGGTCAAGGAGCTTGCGGGTCTCGCGCGTATCTTCGCACAAAATGAGGTCCGCGTCTTTCAGGACATCGAGCGCCCGGAGCGTAATGTCCCGCAAATTGCCGATCGGCGTCGCGACAAGCGAAAGCATCCGTCCCCGCCTCTCCTGGTTGCCTACCTGTTCCTGCGGATTACGTACTCGGCCAAATCGTGGAGGCTGCGGCGCGCCGGCGAATCGGCGAAGACCGCGAGCTCGAGCTGGGCCTTCTCGCAAAACATGCGGGCCCGGTCCATCGAGTAATTGATCGTATCATGCTCGCGGGCCATGGCCTTCAGGGTCTGGAACTTTTGCATCCCCATGTCCGATTTGAAGATCTTGAAGATGTCGCTCTTTTTCCTCTCGTCGACAAGCTGGGTCAGGCGGATCAAAGGAAGCGTCAGCACCCCGGCCGCGCAGTCGGCCCCCAGGGTCTTGCCGAACTCCTGTTCCTCGGCCGTAAAATCCAGGCAGTCGTCGACGATCTGGAACGCGATCCCGAAATATCTCCCATACCGCTTGAGGGCCTCGGCCTCTTCCGGCGACGCCCCGGCCAGAATCGCCCCGGCCTCGACCGAGCAGCCGAGGAGCGCCGCCGTTTTCTTCTCGATAATCTGGAAGTATTCCTCTTCGGTCAGGTTGAAATTGTTTTTTTCCTTGAGCTCGTGGATCTCGCCGTCGCAGACGATGCCGGCCGTCTGCAGAAAAAGCGAGAAGATCCGGTCATTGCCGTTCTGGAAGACGACTTCCGCGGCGCGGTCATGAAGGTAGTCGCCCACCAGCACGGCGATCTCGGGCCCCCACTTGACGTTCAGGGCCGGGAGGTTGCGCCGGATATAGGCCGAATCGATGATATCGTCGTGGATCAGGGTCGCCGCGTGAAAGATCTCGAGGGCCGAAGCCACCTGGAGGAGCCTGTTTTCGATTTCAGCGCACTCCCCTTTCAGCCTTCCTCCGAGAAGCGCGAGCGCCGGCCGGAGGAGCTTGCCCTGAGAGGAAAAAAAATAGCAAACGACTTCCTGCAAAAGCTCGTTGGCGGTCGCGACAATTCTCAAGATCGCCGGGGGGACGGTCCTGAGCGGCCCGGCAACCGGCGCGTAAATATCCTCGAGGGTCATGGCCCGGGGCGACGTCATAAAAGTTCTCCGAAAACTCGGGCGGCCCGGCGAAGAACGGCCGGCGAATGAGCCCAGGAAATAAAATTGGCCTCCAATTGAGACGGCGCGAGGTAAACGCCCTTTTTCAGGCATCCGTGGAAAAATTTTGCGTAGCGCTTCGTATCGGATCGCTTCGCCGAGGCGTAATCGGTCACCGGGGCCTCGCTGAAAAAAAGCGTAAACATCGACCCGAGGCGGTTCAGCCGGACTGTAAGGCCGCGGCGCTCGGCGGCTTTGATAAGCTCACCGTAAAAATTCTCCGCGCGGTTCTCGAGCACACGCCACTTGCGGGACGACGAAATTTTTTTTATCTCGCCGAGCATCCAGAGGGCCGCGGCCGCCGCCAGGGGGTTCCCCGAAAGCGTGCCGGCCTGATACACCGGGCCTTCGGGCGCCAATTGATCCATAAGAGCGCTCTTCCCGCCAAACGCGGCCAAGGGCAGCCCGCCGCCCAGGATTTTTCCGAGGCAGGTCAGGTCGGGCCGAACGCCGTAATATTGCTGAGCCCCGCCGGGGCTGACGCGAAAGCCGGTAATGACTTCGTCGAAAATGAGCAAGGCCCCGTGCCGCTTCGTGAGCGCGCGAGCCCGCTCGAGGTAGTTGGGGGCCGGGAGCACCACTCCCATATTCGCGGGCACGGGTTCCAAAATAAAAGCGGCCAGCTCGCCGCCCTCCCGTCTGAAAACGTCTTCCAGTGCGCCGATGTCATTGAAAGGAACGCTGAGCGTCAGGCGGGCCAGCTCCCCGGGAACGCCGGCAGAATCCGGAATCCCGAAGGTCGCGACGCCCGAACCCGCGCGCACAAGCAGGCTGTCGACATGACCGTGATAGCCTCCGTCGAGCTTGAGGAGCTTGGAACGCTTCGTCGCGCCGCGCGCCAGCCGGACGGCCGACATGACAGCCTCGGTCCCCGAAGACACGAGGCGGATTTTCTCCATCGAAGGGAAAAAAGAGCGGATCCCGAGCGCAACCTCGATTTCGGCGGCCGTCGCGGTCCCAAAGCTCGTGCCCCGGGCAAGCGCGCGACTGACGGCGCTAATCAGGCCCGAAGGGGCGTGTCCGAAAAGGAGAGGCCCCCAGGAACAGCAGAAATCGACGTAGCGCTTGCCCCGCGCGTCCCAGATGTACGGGCCCTTGCCGCGGGCCATGAAAACCGGATCTCCCCCCACCGCACGGAACGCCCGCACCGGCGAATTGACGCCTGAGGGGATGACTTGCCGGGCTTTTCGGTAGAGAGATTTCATGACGGAAGCGGATTATTCCTTGTCGACGAACTTCCAGGACGTGAAAAGATGATAATCGGTAATTTCCTCGGGATATTCCTTGAACTGGAAAGAAAAAGCGCCGATCTTGCCCTGCGGCAAGGTGTCGGGCTGGGGAACCGTGCTGGTATTCAAGACGGGCATTTTGTTTGTATCGAAAATAACCACATTGACGCGAATCTGGGATATGGCGTGGCCGATGTTGTTGATGACGATTCCGTGAAGAAGGGCCCCCTTCTCCTGGTCGTACGTGGAGCTTGCGCCTTTGACGATGACCTGGCGCGGAAGTTTATGAAAACTTTCGATCTCCGGAAATGACTCGATGCCCATAGGATAAAGACACTTATGCCGAAAGCATGTTCAGGTTGTAGATGTTGCTCAAAAAGGGATAGGTATTATGACCACGAAGCCTTGAAATCTCAAGGAATAAAATCCGGCCACGCTAGGCGCTTCGGGAGAGCATGCGGTTAATTTCGGACAGCTGTTCGAGGTAGCCGGCCTGCAGGACCGATTCGCTGTCAGCCGTAAAGAGGGTTCCGGGCCCGGAAGAGCGCATGCCCATCTCGCCCATGAGTTTCAAAAGGGCCGCCTTCATGTAATCGGGCAGCTGACGGCGCAAGGCCGCGTGCAGCAGAGCCGTCAGGAAAAGCTTCCGGCCGTCGATCGCCTCTTTTTCGCCCGGCTCTTGGACCAGGATCCCGATTTCTTCGTCCCAAAGCTCCCGGTGACTTTCGGCGACGATGCTCAAGGCTCCGGGCCGCAGATACGGAGCTGTTCCCTGATAGGCGTAGTGCTGAACCGGGACGTTGCGAACCTGAACCATGGATTTGAGCTCGGGCGTTATTCCGAGGGCGCGCAAAACCTCCTCCTCGGTCAGTTCGGAATTGAGATTGATGAGGCGGAAGGAAATGCGGTCAATGATTTCACCGGGGATACTCCCTTCGATCGCGCGTAAGGCCTCGAAAAATCCCCAGCCGGCGAGGCTTACGGCTCCGTCTTCCTTACGAACGAGGGCCGAGACGTCGAAATCGATCACAAGCGGTGTTTCTTTCAGAATGCGGCGGAGAAATTCAGCGGAGTCGCTCGAGAGCCCTCCGCTGCGCGAAGCCGAAAACCCCTGATACAACGAAGCGGCTTCAGGCATTCTCCCGCTTCTGTCACTTCGAACCCCGAACTTGGCGGAGGAAGCAATCTCGCCCGCCCGAGATTTTGTCTTCCGTCGGGCAACGCGATGACGGTTTTCGATCATTTTACGCGCGGCCTCCGCGGGCGGCAGAAGCTCCGGAACCTTTCGAGCGTTTTCGAGCGCGTCGAAAACCTCAGGGCCGCCGGCCATGGCAAGCGCCTGAAGGATTCCGGCCCTCACCGGCAAACTCGGATTGTCCTGAAGCTCGCGCACAAGCGGGACGAGGGCGGCTTCCCCAGCCGCGGCAAGCCGTCTGAGCGCAAAGCGTCGGCGCTCGAGGTCGCGCTCCCGCAAACGTTCCGGCACAAGTCCCAGCGAAAAAAGATCGAACGCCGCGTCAAGCTCCGGGCGCCTCATTTCGGCCCGCCGTCCGCCGCCCGCGGGAGCTGCAGGCACCGCGTCCGGCTCCGTGACGTCGTCGGTGACCGTGATGTCGCCCTCGCCCGAGCCCGACGTGCTGAGAATCATACGCGGATAGGTCGCAAACTTGTTGAACTCGAGCTCCTCCGGCACGCCCGGGTTGATGCGGTCGTCATAAAACGGTGCGTCCCGGTGAATGGGCGCACCGAGCGATTTTTGATTCGGTGACGCCTGCTCCGACATGTAAAGTGCGAGATGATTCTCGGGTTTTTCGGGCCCAAAACCCGTGTATTGATCGATATGCAGGACAGAAGCGATCCGGCTGTGCTGCAAAATTTTGTCCGAAAATTCATCCGCGGGTTTGACGAATAAAATGAGCGCGTCCGGATCCCTCTTCATCTGATCGATCGCCGTCTGCGCCGCGACTAAGACTTCGCGCCCGATTTTTGGCATCTCAAAAGGAGGAACGCCTTGGGGAAGCCGGGGCTGACGCGCTCCGGGCAGCGGAGGCAGATTCACCCCCGGCTGGAACTGCCCAAAATCCGGCATTCCCGGGGGTGGATTCCCGCGCGGAGGCCTTGGGAAATTCGGCATTCCGGCAGGAAATTGTCCCGGCGGAGGCATCGGAGGGAACCCCTGCATTCCTGCCGGCATCCCGCCGGGAAGTCCGCCCGGAAGCCCCGGCATCTGCGGCAGAGTTCTTCCCGGGTAATAAAGATGCACGGCGATTTTTTCGCCGGCGCCGGCATGCCGGTTGTAGCCGGACACTTCCTTCAAGATATTGAGATAAAGATCGGGCCGCTCAAACTCTTTCCTCGCCTCCTCAGGCATCCCCGGCCCGAGAATCCCCGTAAAACGCTTGGCGATTCCCTCCAGAAGGGCCTCCTCGGAACGGCCCGTTTCGAGATATTGATCCACGAGCTCCTGGAGCGCCGGATCCAAATCCAGATAAATGTGCTTGAGCTTGAGCTCGCGCTTGGGCTCTTCCTCCTCGCCTTCGACCGTGACGCCATGGTCGATCAGGTCTGCCACAATCTGTCGGATATCTTTTAAGATCCAGGGGCTCGGAGAGTTCGTGTGCAGCATCAGCATGCGCCGCTTCGCGGTCAAAAGTTCGCTCACGAACTCATAGAGGTCCTCGTTCTTGTGCTCCTCCAAATAAGCACGGACACGAAACAAAAGGTCGAAGTCGGGGACTTCCAGTTCTCCGTGATAACCGGGCTGGAGGTAGTCGAACGCCCCGTCAGGCAAGGCGGGATCCTCTTCGCGCGGCCGGTTGAGGGCAAGCCTCAACGAACGGACTTGCCTCAAAAGCGCGGTCAAAGAGGTCCCGGCGCCGTCAGCGGCTTTTTCGCCGAAAAACCGCGCGAAAGCGCGCGCGCGTACGTGCAAGCGCCCGCGATGAGCGGCGCCGCCCGTCAGCCCGAGGTCTTCACGCTCCGCATCGCCGAGCCTCGCTTCCCAAGCCTCCGCCCGTTCGATCTCCTGGTTGATCTTCGCTTCCAGATCGATGTCGAGCGGGTAGCGTTCGGTGTCCTGGCCTGAAAGTTCGCGATAGGCCCGGTAAAAAAGCCCCGCGAAGATTTCATCTTTGTTGTTTTCGGAGGCTAGCTGATAGAGCATGTCTCCGACATAGAAGGTCACCTTGTAGCCGTCTTGGCCGCCCTCGAGAGGCTCGATTCCGAACGCCGTATAGACCTCGCGGCCCGGCTGCTCGAACGCGACGCCGAGTCCGGCAGACGGATGTCTTTGTCCCTCAACGCTCTGAGGTTTGACCCGGACGAGCTGAAACTCCGACTCGTCGAGGAACTTGAGAAAGCCCTCCGGCAGGTCCTCGACCATGGCCCCGAGATCTTCCTCGATGATTTTCCGTATCCTCGGCTTCACCTCAAAGGGGCCGGTCTTGTCCGCGCGTTCAATCGCCTGCTCGACAAGCTCTTCCTCGGCCCCGGTCGCGTCATACCCGGCCCCGGCGGTGCGCATTTCCTTGCGCGCCGCGAGCATGCGAATGCCTTCGACCCTGTCGCCGTCCTTCCAGACTCTGACGGCGCGGCCGTCATTGATCGACTCGACGTAGGGCCTTTCCCGGTAACCGAGCGCCTCGGGCCCCGACCATCCTTTGACCTTTTTCTCGCGCGTCACCTTCCGGTCGAACATCGCATTCGGCCATTTTGTGTGAAAATGGGTTTTGAGTCCCGTGAAATTGGAAACAAAACCGCTCAGCCAAAGCTCCTGATAATGGCTCATCGCGGCATACACCGACATGGCGGACAGAATTCCCTCGGCAAGTTTTGCGCTTTCGGCTTCCGTCACGGGAAAGCGGGTTTCGTCATCCTCATAGGGAGTAAAAAGCGGCGTCGCCTTTTCCCAAGGGACCTGGATCGCATCCACGACGAGGACAGGCTTCCCTTCTTCCTCGATGAGCATGGCATAAACATTGCCGATCCATTCGCCGTCCCTTAAAACCTTGAAATTGAAAAAGCCGGGCTCCGCGATGTGAACGCCCGTGGCCGTGATAAAAGGTCCCTTCACAAAAGGAGGTCCGCAGTTGGTGCAATCTCCCGAGATCAATCCCCGCAGCAGATACTCGGCATCCCGAGAGGAAAGTTCGAGGCTGTAGTTGCGGTTGTCGCCGGGGATGCGGAAGCGCAGGCGTTCTCCGGGCCGGTCGAAATCCTCTTTGAGTCCCAATTCCACGGCGGCCGCTTTAAAAATCTTGTAAAAAGGCTGCCGGTTGAACCAGGCGGTAAACGAGCCGTACCGGGCGAGGACATCGACCACGTTCCTCAAGAATTCGCTGTAGGCCCAAGCGCTTAAAATGGATTCGGTCACGGAGGCGGCTGTAAGCTGAAAAAGCTTGTCCGGCTTGACCCCCGCATAATGGCTCCGGAGGACGCGCCAAAGCGCTTCCGGCAGTCCGTCGAGGAGCGCCCGGATCTTTTTCCGGCCCGCCGCCGTCTGGCGGCTGATGACGGCCTTGCTGAGGACTTTGAGGCGTTCCTCCCAATGTTCGATATCCATCTCTGCGAGCAGCAATTTTTCGTTCAGGCTGACGTCTTTCGGCAAATGAGTCAAAAGATGCTTCGTTTCTTCGCGTTCCTTCTTCGCCTTTTCAACGGCTTCTCTGGCCGTGCGAAGCTCCCGCACCAGCGCATCTTCGTCCATATCGTCGGGGACCGCCGCGTTCAAAGCGGCGCTCGGAGCCGACAGCTTGGCCATCAGAGACCGAAACCTCTTTCTTGCGGTAAACCACGTGTAGAAGGCAAGCCCGGAAAAGCCGGCAAGCGCAAGGAAGACCATCGAATCGCTCGTCAGCGACGCCAGCAGGACTCCCGAAAAAATCTCGTCGTGGAATTCGGAGCGCACCGGCGCAGCGTTCGATTCCGGGCTCGGGAGATTTCCGCGATCGCCGACGGCTCTCGCTTCGGCCCGGGGTGGGCCGGGGCGCCTTTTCTGCTGCTCGCGCCCGCGGACTTTGACCAGCAAGGCCTCCCTCGTTTCCAGTTCCTTTCGCAATGCAGCGACCTGCACCGTGAGACCGGCGATTTCCTCAGGCAACCTTTCCATCAGGAGAGATCTTTCGATGATCTCGTCAGTCAGGGCTCGGAAAATATCTTCCTCGCCTTTTTTCGCTTTTGCGGCCTCGCGCCGCTGCTCGAGGGCCTTCCCGACCTCGTCGTCTTGACCGAGCGCGTCGCGGTATTCCTCGATTTTCGCTTGTGCCGCGGCGATCTTTTGACGCGTCGACTCGATGGCGGCCAACACCGAGGCCTCGCTCGCAAATTTTTCCGGTGCTTCGTCTGCGGTATCGGCCGTCGGCAGAGCCATGCCGTTCAATACGACCTGCTCGTGAATGTTGGCTTGCCCAGCAACGGTGCCGACACCCTGAAGATACTCGCCATGAATTTTAAATTCGGTTTGATGGGCGAACCCGCCGGGTTTCTTTGCCCGGACCGGCACACGGCCGTAGTCGGCCCCCATCTGATGCCCTTGATCGACGAGCATTTGCCCCAGAGAGCCATCGAGCGATAATCCGGCCGGTGACAGCACAAGAGCCTGAACGTTGCTGGCAGCAAGCCAGCGCCTGAAGCCGCGCAAAAACCCTACGGCAAAGCGGTGCTTCCTGCGGTCCCATTCGCTGCCGCCCGCGATCATGCGGTGCGATAATTTGATCACGATCTGATCGAGAAAAACGACCTTCTGCCCCTCCGCGGTAACGAAGAGCATTGCATAGACGTTGCCGATCCACCGGCCGTTTTCGACGGCCTTGAGGGAAAGAAACGCAGGATCCGCGGGAAGACCGACTGTGATGCTGAAAACCGAGGGGGAGGTATTCTCACGGGTACAGTCCCCTGAGACCTCCCCGCGGGCCGTGTCCGTCAAGCTTCCCCGGGTCAGGATAAACTGGACCATCCCTTCGCGTCCGATCGAGTTTTTCTGGCGCTCCACGAGAAGGGCCAGTAATTCCGTGATTTTATTTTTGACGGGCCCGTAGTATTTGGTACCTTTTTTGACGGAAGCCTCTTTCTTTCCGGCAAGGGCTTCAAACGCCTTCAGGTAAGCCTTCCAATATTCCGCCGCATCGCCCCCCCAGGCAGAATCGGCATACGGTTCGAGTTCCGCAAAAAAAAGAAGCTGGTGCAAGCGGATCAAAATGAGCAGCTTCAGCTCTTCGTCTTCCACCTTCCAGTTGACCATATCCGCCAGGAGCTTGCGAACGAAGCCGGGGACATTTTCCGAAGTCACCTGGTCTTCGATCGTCCCGTCCTGGGTTTTGTCTCTGAATTTCTTGGCCACCGTGTCATAGTAGTTTTTTTTCGTTTTGGTGTTGCGGTCCGTAAAGGTCAGAGATTTCAAATCCTCAAGGACCCCGAGGAACCCGCGCACCGTATCGGAGACCGGTTCGAGTGCCTGCGCACCGGTCGCCGCCTCCGCCTCGAGGGGATTGATTTCGTCGCGGTCGTAGTTCACCCGGAACTTCTCCCCCGGCTGAAACATCTCGCGGTCGACGAGACCAAGATCGTCGAGAAATTGCTTGTAGTAAGCCGGCATGGCTTCGTCCCAGTAGCTTTGAAGGCCCTTGTCCCCCATGCGGGCAATAACGCTGCTGACGACCGGATGGTTCATCCTGCGCTGAATCTGGTCCTTCGTCAATCCTGTGGCACGGACGAACTCCTGCGCATCGACGGCGTCCCAGGCTCGCGCGGCTTTCATGGGGATCCCGTAGGCCGCCGTCACTTGCTCGACGCGCAGGGACCGGACCCGGTTCAGCCGCTCCTGCATCGGAAGCCGGGGGCTGGTCAAAGCGTTTAAAAGCGATTCGGTCAAAACTTCCAGCTTGCCGTAGCGGCCGCGAAATCCGGCCAGAAGGGCGGGCAGATGTTCGTAATCGTGATCGGGATGGCGGCGGTAGTATCTTTCGAACTCCACGACAGAAGCGATCATGACGGGAAATTCCGGCTCCTCGACGGACGTGATCAGCCGGAGAATGGGAAGGCGTTCGGCCACCGGAAACTTTTCGTAAAATAACTGCGCGAGTTTTGCCGAGACCCGCAGATTCCTCAAGGAAGGGGCCCTGACGATCCGCGCATCCACTTGGCGGTACAGCCGCGCCGTTTCCTCGTCCGAGTGACTGAGCAGGCGGTCGAGCCCGGCGTGATGCTTCGCAAAAAGGGCGTAGGCCTCGGCCAGGTTGTTGTTGATCGTGGGCGCGAGTTCCTCGGCGAAAACACCCAGGTCCATGGGGTCGGCGCGTACGCCCTCCCGGGGAGGCCCGCGTTCGCTCCAGGAAAAACGCTGGGTATCGAGCTCGGAAAGCTTTTCGAGAAGCGGAACGCGTTGGGGCGCCGGAAGGGCACGCACCACATCAAGGGCGGGCGGCAAAATTTTGGCGGGCGAGCGTCCGATCTGTTCGAGGCGCGCCTCAAGGGTCCCGAGGGCCTCCTGGATCGCGGCCTGTTCGACGGCTCCGGCACCTTTGACCAGCGCGGCCTTGACCATTTTGTAGCCGATCCCCTCGTCAAAATGCTTCAGAATGTCCCCAAAGCCGACGGCGTCCGAAAACCACTGGCTGCCCATGTCGGTCACGTACCGTACCGCGGCGATAAACCAGCGTTTGTCCGCGCTCAAGGAGCTCAGCCGGGTCAGGACCTGCTCGAGAAACGCCGGGAGCTCGGTCCAATCCTTCTTCTTGGCAAACAGCTTGAGCCACCGGTCCACCTGTTGGTTGAGCCAGGTAAATTCCTCGTCCGTCAGAGCAAACTTTTTTTTGACCGCCAGGCGGGCACGGTTGAACTGCATCGAGCCCCGGACAAATTTGAGGACACTGTCCGCTCCGGAGGCCCAGGGCACTTTGGGATCTTTGAGGAGCTTCTTCATCCAGCCTTCGATCTCCTCGAAGCGGCCGGTCTCTTGGTCGAGGCCGAGCACGACTCCGGCAACGACCGCCGTCCCGTTCAAATCGCGCCGGTCGAGCTCCGCACACCAGGAATCGATGACGCTTAAAAGGCTCAGTTTTTTCGGTAAATCGTTCTTGGCGTATTTCGCCCCCAAACTCTTTTTGAGCCCTTCCAAGACCATGTAGCCGCGGTAAACTTGTGCCGCTTCATTGTCGAGCGTCGCCACAAGCTCGCGCGACACTCCCCGGTTGAAGAGGGCGTACACGTTCTGGTCCCCGAACCGCTTTTTCAAAAAAGTGACGTACGCTTTATTTTGTGCCGGGCTCATGCGCGTAAAGACACGGAGGGCCTTCGTGACCGTCTCGTCATCGAGCAAATTGGCGGGGAAAACCGCCGTCATCAGCAACGCTTTATATTCGAACGGATAACGGAAGGCGTTAAAAATGCCGCGGCGAATCCTGTAGACGAGCGGCAGGGCGAATCCGGCGAGAAAACCGAGGAACGGCAGACCGAGCAAATGAAATTGCAGCGAACCGGCGTTCCAGAGGCCGGGCCTCTTCGTCGCAACCCCCCACAAAAAACTCAAAAGCGGCAGAGCGATAAAGGTGATGACCCCGGCGGCCAAAGGGACGCGGAAATCACCCAGCGGATCGGTCGAGCTCTCGCCTTTCGTCTCGTTCGCAGCGGCGGAAACAAGAAGCGAACCCCAGCGAAACGGCCATTCCTTCCCCTTGAGCGTTGCCGAAAGTTTGCGGGCGTGAACGACAGCCGTACCGACCGAAAGAGCGTAAGCACACGCCGCCAAAATGGAAAAAGCGAGGAAAAGGCCGAGGGCCGGCCCCATCCATTTGAAAAGAAAAAAAGAAAGAACCGTCACGATTCCGGTCCCGGCGAAGACGGCGGCATCCGCCGTATCTTCTTCGATGCGGGTCTCGGCGCGTTCGCCGGCGACCTTAATCCACTCGCTCAATGTTTTTTCCTTGGCCTCGTACGAAAGCTCTTCGTCGGCCACGGCCGCTAGGTCGCGTTTCAAAATCTGCAACTGCTCACCATAGAGCGCGATCCGCCGGCGGTAAGCGTCCAAAATCGCGCGCCCTGCCGGAGACTCCGGCCTTTCGACAGTTCCGATTTCCGCTTGCAGCTTCTCCACCTTCCCGCCGATCTCCCGGATCTGCGCCATCAATCCTTCGCTTTCCTCCTGGAGCTGGCCTCTGTGGCCGACGAGCGTCTGCAGCTGTTTTGTGAGTTGCCCTGCCGTGGCCCCGCCCGCCTCGCCTTCAAGCGCCGGCAGTTCGAGACTCAGCATCTGCTGGAGAGCTTCGTCTCCGGCCGCCATTCGATGAAATTCGTTTTGGACGTGGAACATGAGGTCCTCGGCGATCGGCGGCGGAGCGGTGAGCTTCCGGGCGATCTCGATGAGCCGGGACGTAATTTCGTCATTGCCCCGCCAATCCTGGAGCCGGGTCAACAGCACTTTGATCTCGCGGGGCAAAAAGGGATACTGCCGCTGAATGTCCCCGGCAACCCGTTCCCGCATCAACTCCGGGGACGGAGGAGGAAGAAGCTCCATATGCTGCGCCGTTTCCTGTTCGAAGAGGTCAAACGCTTCTTCTATGTATTTGAGAAAACGGCTTTGAAAATCCGGGGAGTAGCCTTCATGGAGCGCCCGCTCGAGAGCGCCGACTGCGGCGCTTTTCTGACCGGCGCGCATGCCGTAGTCCATGCCGTCCATCTCACGGAGCATCATATCGAGGCTCAGGACAGCCTTGGCCGCAATTCCGATATCGTCGGGAATCGCCAGCGCGGGCTGAGGCATCGGAAGTTCGGGCCGCCGGAACGCCTCGGCCATTTTGGGCGGTCCGGCCAGGCGATTCGTGAAAAAGGAACGCGCGTTGAGGGCCGTCAAAAAGGCGGGGTCCTGGATGTCCACCGCATCCTCGGGAACTTCCACCGGCAGACGCGCCGGCGTACCCGCCGCCGGCTCTTCCTGCGGCAATTCAAGAGCTTCCTCCTCGAAAAGGGCTTCAATCAGCAGGCTGCTTCCGTCCTCTTCGGGGGTAAACCGGGGAGCGGACGCCGGGGCAGGCTGTTCGGTCCGCACCGTCTTGCGGCGCAACTTTTTGACCCAAAGATAAAAAAGGACACCGAGAATGCCCGCGGCAGCAGCGGCAATCCAGAAATCCTGCGTTTTGAGCGTTTCGAACGCGGCCGAGCCGAAACGGTTCCATAATTCGACAAGCTGATCCCGCAGCTCGTTCCTCACCCCTGCCGGTTCGGCGCGCGGCGCCATCCCGATCGCCCCCGCATCAAGCCAAGGAAGAAAAGCGCGTACCCGGGCCTCGGCCATCCGGGCATTTTCCTGCCGGAGGGCCGCGGCCAGCTCGTCGTAGACCGCCGTGCCGCCGGTCGCCGGCATTCTCAATGCCGATTTCATTTTCTCACGGAAAAGCCTCGCATATTTCTCGTCGAGGCGGTCTTCCAATTGTTCGATCGCCGGAGAGATGAGGACTCGGCCGATTTTCTCGCGCTTCAGCAGCCTCCCGAGGTTCCCTGCGTGAAATCCGCCGGTAATGAGGATCAGCCGCCCGGACTTTTCGCGGCGCGCCCATTCGGCCAGATTTTTCATGAAGGCGTCGTCACGGAGGCGGGCCAAACGGTAAAATTCAAGACAAAGCGCTTCGTAGTCCCGTAGAAAAATTTCCGGGGGCGCCGTTTCCGTGAGCTCTCCGGATTTTTCCGAAAAATCATCGCCGAGGGCCTTGCGCAGCGACTCGGCGCGGTAAAAGTCCGGCGACGCGAGAAGCTTTTCATAGTCTTCCGAAACCAGCTCTGTCCGGAACAATTTCCCCAAGAGCCCAAACCGGTCTGCGGTTTCGGCAAGGCGAAGCGCTTCTCCGGAGGGCAGCATCCCCCGCCGGACCTCCTCTTCCAATTCTCCAAGCTCTTTGGAAAAAACTTCCCGGTTGAGTTCGCCGGCCTCGCCCCCCGCTTTCAGGCGCCAGAACTTTTGCCACTGCGGGTACCGGTCTACGGGCACGTTCAAGCCGGAGGATTCTTTTCTGAGCGCTTCAAGATAGGAGAGCCAAAACCCGCGGTCGGCTTCCGAGCGGCGTTTGAGCTCCGTCAACCGCCTGAAAGACGACGGCCAAACCTCGCTCTCTTTCGAGCGCAACAAGCCTTCGCTTTGGGCGAGGATCCGGAGCGCTTCTTTTCGACGGGAAAGAATTTTGAGGAACACTTCCGAGTTCAGGCGGTAAAGACCGGGGTCTTCGATCCCCACAAGCTCGACCGGAGCATCGCTGGAAATCTGAAAATATTCCTCCCCGGAAATTTTCCCTTGCTTCAGGAACCGGCGAGAGACCTTTTTCCGGAGGGTCCGGTCTGCAAGGCTCCTCAACCCTTTCAGATCGACGGAGCCCGAAGCGCCCTCGACGAGAATCGTCGAGATTTTTTCCGAGCGCACCAGGGATTCGACGATGCCGGCAAGGTGAGCCTGCGCCTCGTAAACCGCGTGAGCGTCTTGCAAATGGAAAATGACCGGCGCCCTAAAGGAATCGCCCGCGAGGGTTTCGTCGACGGTTCCAAGGCGAGGGTCGAGCCTCATCGCGCTTTGAAAAACAGCTGGCGGCGGGGAAGCCAACGTCCGCGGGCCTCCGTCGGCCCGAACGAGGTCAGAGGCAAGAAAAGTGAGACAAATAAAACAAGCAAGGAAGCGCGCGGCGAAAGAGTGGCGACGGTACCCGCCGGGGGCTTGGGACCGAAAAAACACGATGAATTCCTTCTGAACGGAAATTTGCCGAACCTGCCAGGCGAGGGAAGTTTATCACGGTTTGAAACGTTTTCAAGGCGTCGCGGAGCCCAGTGCTCCATCGAGATAGAAATCGTCGGTCGTTGGTTTGCGGTGCGCTATTTTTCTACAAGCTCTGGCGGTGCTCCCGCAAGATTTTGTCGAGGCGGTCGGCGTGATAGGTGGGGCTGATGAGTTCTCCGCGCGTCTTGAGGACTTCGACGAAGGCTTTGACGACCTCGGGGTCAAACTGCGTGCCCGCGCAAGCGATCAGTTCATTGACGGCCATTTCGGCGCCGCAAGTATCCTTATAACGGGCCCCGGCCGTGCGCATGGTGTCGTAGGAATCGGTGACGGAAATAATCCGCGACCCGAGGGGGATGTCGTCTCCCTTCAGATGGCAAGGATACCCTTCGCCGTTGAACCACTCATGGTGGTGAAGGACATACTGGGCTTCCTCGCGCAAAAACTTGATGGGCTTGAGGATTTTGTAGCCGAGGTAAGAGTGCTGCTTCATGGTTTCGAATTCCGAAAACGTCAGACGGGAGGGCTTGAGCAAGATTTCATCCGGGATGCAGATCTTCCCGATATCATGGAGAAGGGCCGCGTGCTGAACAACTTCGGCGTCATCGACGCCCATGCCGAGGGTCAGTGCGACTTCCCGGGCATACTTGGAGCAGCGGGCGGCATGACCGGCCGTAAACGAATCCTTGCTCTCGAGCACCTTGATCAGGGTGATCGAAGCCTCGACATAGGAACGGCGAGCGGTTTCGGCGCTCTCGGAGATCCGCCGCTGGAACTCGGAGATTTTCTCCTGGGAAATCTTGATTTCCGGCATGTCGTCCAGGTGCAGAGGCGTCATCTCCCGGTACAGGGTCACGCGGTTGCGCCCGGCGGCCTTCGACTGCGAAAGGGCGTTGGTGGCAAAGCTCAACAGGTCGCCCCGGCGCTTGATAGGGTCCTCCGGGAAACAAGAGATCCCGATGGAAACGGTCACGTTGATTTCGCGGCCTTCGATCACGAAGGACGACTTCGCGAAAACCGTCCTCAAGCGGCGCGCCAGGTCCAGCGCCCCGATGTAATCGATGTGAGGGAGAATCACGCAGAATTCCTCGCCCCCGTAGCGGGCGATCAGATCCCCCAGCCGGCATTGAGCAAAGAGCATCTGGGCGCTCTCTTTGAGGAGCTTGTCCCCGGCCCCGTAGCCGTGCTCTTCATTGATGTCCTTGAAGTGATCGATGTCGACCATCAGGCATGAGACCGGATAGTGATAGCGGGTCGCCCGCGAAAATTCCCGGACGACGCGTTCGTGCAGATAGCTGTGGTTGTAAAGCCCCGTGAGCTCATCCTTAATCGACGGGGCCCCGGCCCCCGCCGCCGGAGCGCCGGCCAAACCGTCAGACTCCGGAGCGCTTCCCGTATCGTCCGCCGCATGGCCGATGCCGTAAAATTTATGGTAACAGTCCAGCAGCTTGCCGGCCAACCGCCCGTACTCCTCTTCGCTTTTGACTAGCACATCCGCCACGCCGGCCTTGATCGCTTCGCGCACGAGCTGATCGTCCCACACCGGCGTCATCAGGACAAAAGGCATGCTGATTCGACGCCGCCGGACCTCGTCGACGAACCGAATCCCGGAAGACGGGTCGACTGCGGAGTCGATAATCAGCAGATCGTATGATTTCTGGACTAATTTATGCAGCGCCTCTTCGGCGTCGCGGGCGTGATCGACCCGCACGGAGGGACTCAACTGACGCGCAAGATCCTTTTGGATCCGGATATACTCCCCCTCGTCCTGGTTGACGAAGAGGATCTGACGAATTTCGCTCTGCCCTGTGCTCACAGATGATCTCCTTAAAACATCGTCTACAACGAGTATACCCACACGCTCAAAAGATTACAAATTTAAGCAAAAAATAATAATAAGCCTTAACTTATTCAGGAGCAATAAGTTAGGACTATCGAAGCCTGCTTGAGAGGTGTTTTTAGGAGGTCAAACCCCAGGAAGAAATGCTTTTGGCGTGGTAGGTCACCAAAATCGAGGCCCCCGCCCGAGCGATGCCGGTCATGATTTCCATCACGGCGGCTTTCTCGTCAAGCTGTCCGGCCGCGGCGGCGGATTTGATCATGGCGTATTCCCCGCTGACTGAGTAGGCGGCAATGGGGACAAGAAACATGGAGGACGCTTCGCGGATCACATCCAGGTAGGCCAGCGCGGGCTTGATCATCACCAGGTCGGCGCCCTCTTCGATGTCCAGGGCGATTTCCCGAAGGGCCTCTCTCCGGTTGGCGGGGTCCATCTGGTAGCTTTTCCGGTCGGAAGGAATGCTTACCTTGCCGGCGGAAAGAACGGCGTCCTTTTGGGGCGATGAACCGGCGGCCTCACGGAACGGGCCGTAAAAGGCAGAGGCAGTTTTCGCCGCGTAACTGAGAATGGGAGTTCCCTGGAAGCCGCCCTGGTCGAGGTGGCGCCGGATGGAGCGGACCCGGCCGTCCATCATGTCGCTCGGGGCCACGATGTCCGCGCCAGCCTCGGCATGCGACAAGGCGGTTTGCGCGATCAGCGCAAGCGACGCGTCGTTGGCGACCGCTCCCGCGCGGTCGATCACCCCGCAATGCCCGTGGCTCGTGTATTCGCAAAGGCAAACGTCCGTCATGACAACGAGGTCGTGAAAACGCTTTTTGATTTCGCGGACGGTTTTTTGGATGACCCCGCCCGGCGACCAGGCCCCGGTCCCCGTCTCGTCCTTGGCGGCCGGAAGGCCGAAAAGCAGCACCGCTCGCACGCCTCCCGAGGCAAGCTCCTCGATCTCCGGAATCAGCGTATCGAGCGAAAACCGGTATTGACCCGGCATGGCCGCGATCGGCTCACGAATCCCTTTGCCCTCCCGAACAAAATAGGGCATCACCAGCTGGTCGTTCGACAGACGCGTCTCGCGCACAAGGCGCCGCAAGGGTTCGGTGGCGCGAAGCCGCCGTAAGCGCACTTCGGGAAACCTCCCGGGCTCCGTGAAATTTTCAGGACATTCGGTCATGGGCTCAACGCCTCCAGCAATCCCGCAAGGTTATGCGTCTTCGCCTCGAGCGCGCTCTTGTGCCCGTATTCGCGCAAGGCCCGGCTGGTCACCGGGCCGATCGATACGAAGCGGCATTTCATTTTCTTCCAAAGAGAGCGCGGGAGCAACGAAAAAAAATGACGCACCGTCGAAGCGCTCGTCAAAGTCACAAAATCGATCTTGCCGGCCAGGAGGTCCCGGCGCAAATGTTCCCGGGCTTTTCCACGGCCGGAGGGAACCGTCCGGTAGACGGTCACTTCCGTCACCTTCGCTCCGTCCCGCCTCAGGGCACGGGGCAAAAAGGCCGTGGCGATGTCGGCGCGCAAGAGAAGGAAGCTCCTGCCACGGATCTGCCGCTTCTCCTTGAGCGCGCGGTAAAGCCCCTCGGAAGTGAAGCGGTCCGGCACCACGCCGGCCCGAAGACCCGCCGCGGCCAAGGCCGCCGCCGTTCCGTCTCCGATGGCCCCGAGCGGAACCCTGCGGAGACTCTTGAGGCTGACCTTTTTTTGGTTGAGCCGGCGCAGGAAAAACTCGACGCCGTTCGCGCTGGTAAAGAGGATCCGGTCGAACTCGCCGAGGCTCCGCAAAACGCGGTCCAGAGGCGTCCAGCTTGCCGGGCCGAGGATCCGGATGACAGAAAAGCAAACAGCGCGGGCGCCGAGTTTTTTGAGCCCGCGCAGGAGAGACGCCGCCTGAGCGCGCGCTCGCGTGACAAGAACGGTCTTGCCCTCGAGCGGCCGGCGCTCAGCCTTGGCCATAATGCTCACGGATCTTTTCCAAAATGGCCTGACCTCCGTCCCGGAGGACCTGCCGGGCCAGCTCGACCCCGAGAGCCGCCGGAGCCTCGGGGGTTCCCGTCGCGTGGGCCTCCGCGTAAGAAGGGTCATCGACTGCGAGGATGATACCCGAGGCCTTCAGGATATTTCCGGAAAGCACCGTCGAGATTCCGCACGGGAGCCGGCACCCGCCTTCCAAAGTTTCCAGAAAGGCCCTCTCGCAGTCAAACCGGATCCCCGTCTGGCGGTCATGGACGGATCTCAAAACTTCATTCGTTTCGGCGTCCGCGGCCCTCGACTGAACGGCGATGATCCCCTGTCCCGGGGCCGGGTAAAAAATTTCTTCGGCAAAAATTTCGGAAACGTGAGACTCGAGCCCGAGCCGCCGAATCCCGGCAAGCGCCAAAATCACCGCGTCAAACTGCCCTTCGTCGAGCTTGCGCAGTCGCGTCTGGACGTTGCCGTGCAATTCGCTCACCACGAACCCCGGCCGCAGCCGCAGGAGCTGGGTCTTTCGGCGAAGGGAACTCGTGCCCACCCGCGCCTCGGGAGGCAGTTCAGAAAGCTTGCGGTGCCCGCTCGAGAGCAGGCAGTCGCGCGGGTCCTCGCGCTCGAGAACGGCCCCGATCCTCAGGCCCTCGCTCATCCGGACCGCGAGGTCCTTGGCGCTGTGGACCGCCAAGTCGATCCCGCCGGCCAGAAGCGCTTCCTCGATCTCGCGGGTAAAAATACTTTTCGTCTCGAGCGGCTTCGACTTTTCGCGCCGAATCCTGTCGCCGGCAGTTTTGATCGTGACGATCTCGACCCCAGTCATAGGGAAATCCCGGAGAATGCGCGCTTTCACGAACTCCGCCTGGTACAAAGCCAGGGGAGATCCCCGGGTCCCCAGGCGCAGCAGGGCTTTCATGAGGGGTCTTCGGGGGAGTCCGGGGCATCGAGCCCGAACAGGGTTTGAATGGCTTCCAGGTACCGGGACGCGCCGCCGCTGCGCGAGGCCTCTTTGAGTTTTTCATACGGGGCGTGCGTCAGCTTCGCGCAAATGCGCTCGCTCAGCCGCTCGGCCTCCGCCGGATCGGCACCCGGACGGCGCGCGAGGGGCCCGAGCTCTTTTGCCAGTACCTCCGCCAGAAATTTTTCGAACCGCTCCATCGTGGGCCGCGCCTTCAGCTGGTCGAGCCATGCTTCGTAATCGGAGACGGCCTTGTCGAGAATGACTTCGGCGGCCTGGATTTCCTTTTCTCGGTTCCGGAGGTTCGAGTCGGCCACCCCCTTCAGGTCGTCGATATTGTAGAGGTGCACGTCCTCGAGCAGGTTGACCTCGGAAGCGATATTGCGCGGGACCGCGATGTCGATCAAAAACAGGGGCCGGTGGCCCCGGACTTCGAAAGCGGTTTTGACCTGATGGGGCTGAACGATCGGATGCGGACAGGCGGTGGAGGTCACCAGGATGTCGGTCGTCGGCATCTCTTGTTCCCAGCCGTCAAAAGGGATCCAAGTCGCCCCGAATTGCCGCGCAAGGAGCTCCCCCTTATCGCGGGTCCGGCTGACGATAGAAAGCTTGCCGGCCCCCGCGTCCTTCAGGCACTTGAGGGTGAGCGTGCTCATCTCCCCGGAACCGAGCACGACCACTTTGCAGTCTTTCAAATGGCCGAAAATTTTCCGGGCAAGTTCGGCCACAACCGAAGGCACGCTCACCGCGCCTTCGTTGATCCGGGTGCGCGTGCGGACGTCCTTGCCGACCTTGAGCGCTTTCTCGATCAAGCGGTAAAGAAGCGAATGGATGCTGCCGGCCTCGCTCGCGAGGCGGAAGGCGTCGCGAAGCTGGCCGAGGATTTCATCCTCCCCGATCACGAGGGAATCGAGGCCCGCCGACACGCGGAAAAGGTGCTTCATGGCCTCGCGGCCTTCGTAGCGGTAGAGATAGCCCTCGAACTGCGAGCGCGCGACGTCGTGGACTTCTTCCAGGAGCCGCGTCAGGCTTTCCGCGGGCAGTTCGGCACGCTCGGAAAATCCGTAGAGCTCGACCCGGTTGCAGGTCGAAAGAATGAAAAGCTCGGCGATGTCCGGATAAGTTCGCACCGCGGTAAAAGCCTTCTGGAGCTCGGAAGCCCCGAAAAAAATTTGCTCCCGGATCGACACGGGGCAGACTTTATGATTCACCCCGACCACAAAAAAACCCATACTTTGCCTCCTGACAATCAGAAATTGACGGCCGCGGATTCCGAGAGATGATCGACGGCTTTTTCGAGAAACTCTTCAAACTCGTCTTCGAGTGCAAGACTCGGCACGGGCTTCATGCCCGTGATCTGCTCGATCGCATCGAGGGTGTGCAAGTCGAACGGATCGCACATTGCAAGGCTCAGTCTTCCGTCCTGGATCATGAGCGGAACGACGCGGCGCGTCTTGATGAATTCCGGCGTAAAATAACGAAGCATTTCGCGCGAGACGATGAAGCTCTTGAGGCTCACGTACGGCACATTGAGCTTTCGCTCGAGCATCTTGCCGACCTGTTCGCTGCGCACGGCGTTCATTTTGATCAGGACCTGCCCCAGGCGCTGGCCGGTGGAAAGATGCTTCTTGAGGGCGACAGACAATTGTTCCTGGCTGATGAGGCCCGCGTTCATGAGGACCTGCCCGAGCGGGTCCACGTCCGCCGCGGCCTTCTTGACCGCAACCTCTTTTTTCATGGACGGGGCGAGCACCTGCATGGCGTCCTCGAGCTTTCGGATCGGAGACGAACGGCGGTCGCGCAGATAATGGCTGCCCGGCTGACATTTGAGGAAAGACTTCAACTCGGCCGCGTCCCGGGCAATTTCTCCCAGGTTTTGGTAGGGCCGGTGCAGGTTGTTGCACGCGGCCACCGAGCACGACATGACCGGAAACGTTTGCGGCTTGCCCTGGCGGTTCGTGACGTGGACGCCGCCGCGTTTGCGGTCCTGCTCGCTGTAATAGGTCGGCATGAGCCGGTCGAACTCGGCCAGAAAAGCCTGCGCGTACTCCTCTTCCTTGTCGGGGGCGAGAATGACGACGAAGTCGTCCCCGCCCACGTGCCCGACGAAGCTTGCCTCCTCAATCCCGAGCGTCGCGCGCACCTGCAGCAGGATGTTGGCCGTTTGGCGGATGACGTCGTCGCCTTTTTCGAACCCGTAGCGGTCGTTGAAGGACTTGAAGTGGTTGATGTCCAGATACAGCACCGAGAACTTCTCGCCCCGGTCGATTTTTTGGCGGATGACATTTTCGATCGCGTGGTTGCCCGGCAGATGCGTGAGCGCGTTAGCCTCGATCCTCTGCTTCGCGCGCGAAATATTCAGGGAGATCCGCAGCTGGAGGGCGAGCGGATCGAAGGGCTTATTGAGGAAATCGTCGAAGCCCCGCTCGCGGCTCATGACCAGCTCCGCGATTTTGCTCTCTTCGGTCATCAGGATGATCGGCAGATTGTAGAGGTTCGACTTCGTCCGGATCTTCTCGATCAGCGTCTTGTGGCCGAGGCGCTCCATCTCGTCGGAGATCAGCGCCAGTTGATACGGATCGCGCTCGAGCGCCGTCAGGCAGGCTTCGCTCGTCTCGGCCTCGACGACCGTGTAGCCGCGCACCGAAAGCCGCGTCGACACGAGCATCCGGACCGCGGAGTCCTTGTCCGCCACCAAAATCCTTTGTGCCGTCACGCTGACCTCTTTATGATTTAATAGCTTTCTTTTTCCGACGGAAAGTTTCCCGCCTGCACGTCCGAGCGGTAGGCACGGACAGCCCGCCGCATCTGGCCGTCAAAATCCGCGTAGGGCCGCACAAACTTCGGATGCACCTTGCTTTTGTAACCCAGAAAATCGTGGAGCACGAGCACCTGCCCGTCCGTCGCGGGGCCCGCTCCGATCCCGATCGCCGGGCACCGGACTTCCTTCGTGATTCGGGCGCCGAGAGTTTGAGGAATACATTCCAGCACGATCGCAAACGCCCCCAGCCGGTCGAGGAGCAAAGCGTCGCGGACGATGGCCTCGGCCTCCCCGGGGGTCCTGCCCTGCACTTGATACTTGCCCGCCGCGGAAACTGATTGCGGCAGCATGCCGACGTGCCCCATGACCGGAATCCCGGCATTGATGAGCGCCGAAACCTGCTCGAGGATTTTCTCGCCGCCCTCCAGCTTGACGGCGTCGGCGCCGGCTTCGCGGGTCAAGCGGCGGGCGTTTTGAATCGCTGTTTCGGGCTCGCCGTAAGATCCGAAAGGCATATCGGCTACGACCATGGCGCGCTTCACGGCGCGCGAGACGGCCGCCGTGTGGCCGGCCATGTCTTCCATGGTCACCGAGCGCGTGTCCTCATGCCCGAGGTGCACCATCCCCAGGGAATCTCCGACGAGAATGATGTCGACGCCCTCCTCGTCCAGGATTTTTGCACAAGGGTAATCGTAGGCCGTGAGGACGGTCAGTTTCCCCCCATTCGCCTTTCTCTCGAAAATGTCCCGGGGTGTCAGTCTCACCTTCAGAACTCCTTACCGTTGCCGGCCCTGCTGCCACTTGCAGGCATGAATCAGATTTTGCATGAGCATCGTCACCGTCAGAGGCCCGACGCCTCCGGGGACCGGCGTCAAAAATGCGGCGCGTTTTTTGGCCCCTTCAAAATCGACATCGCCCTTGAGTTTTCCTTCGACCTCGGTCGTTCCCACGTCGATCACCACGGCCCCGGGCTTGATCCAGTCGCCCATGATCAGTCCGGGTTTTCCGGCGCAGGCGACGACCAGGTCGCTTGCGCCGACAAATGCTTTGAGCTCAGCTTCGGAGGTCCCGGTGTTACACACGGTCGTGGTCACGCGCTGCTCGCCGAGCAAAAGCTGGAGCGGCCTGCCGACGATCGCGCTTTGGCCGGCGATCACGGCGCGCATCCCGCGCATCGGGCGCCCGGATTGCTTCACGGCCCACTCGATGAGGCGGTAGGCGGCATACGCCGTAGGAGGCAGCAGCTTGGCGCGGCGCAAAACAATCAGGCCGAGATTGGCGGGATGGATCCCCTCGACGTCCTTGCGGGGATCGAGCGCCAAAAGGATCGCGTCGGAATCGAAACCCTCGGGAAGCGGCATGGTGATGAAGACGCCGTGACACCCGGGGTCACCGTTGAGCCTCCGGACGGTCTCTTCGAGCGTTTTCGGATCTCCCAAGCGCTCCGCCGGAATTTTTTCATATTGGATGCCAAGTTTTGCGGCCAGCTTTTCCTGCTGTCCCAGATACCACTCGGCCGACGCGTCGCGGCTTGCCTGGAGCGCGACCAGTTTCGGACACGCCTCGCCTCGGGCCGCAATCTCGCGGACCTCGGCGCGTATCTGGTCCTGAATGGCTTGCGCCAGGATCTTCCCTTCGAGCAGTTTCGCTTCTTGCGTCATGGACGGCATTCTACTTTCCCGCCTTGTCGAAGCGAACCTTGACCTCGGCGAGCGCTTCTTCGCAGCGTTTTTTGACGGCTTCGTTCTTCATGTAGTGGGCGTTGATCAGGGCGGTGTGGTAGGCCCCCTTGAAGGCGGCCTCCAAAAGCGCGGCGCTGACGATCAGATCGTTCTTGATGGACCCCGAAACGAGGCCGGCCATGTTCTGCGTCCACTCCCGGGCCATGGTCACGAGAAAAGCGAGCTCCGCCTGGAGGCGGAACGAATTCTCGAGCGCATCCTCGAGCTTGTCCGGCGAGCTCCATACCGTCATGACCTGCTGATAAACTTCGGGGTCGAGGTTGACGATCTGGAAAGCGTCTCTTTTTGTTTTTTCGAGGGAGGTAATGATGTGGCGAAGCGTCTCGCGGCGCTTTGTTTCCTTCGCCTCTTCTTCGCGCGAAAGGCCGGCTTTTATTTTGCGCTTGAGGGAAATTTCGCCCACCATCTGGACGAGCCCCATGGCGAGCGATCCGACATAGGCAGAAACGCTGCCCCCTCCCGGGACCGGCTCGGGGCCTGAAAGTTCATCCAAATAGGATTCCAAGGAAAGTTCGGTAAATTTTTTCATAGCGGTATTTTAGCACAACAGGCCCTCCGCTGTCCCTTTCCGATAATTCGCTTCTGGCGTCAAAGCGCCATTTGCCGTATCATTCCGGCATGATCCAGGTCAGCGTCGTCATCCCAACCTATAACCGTAAAGACAGGCTGCCCAAGGCCTTAGAATCGGTCATCGCTCAGGAAGGGGTTCCTTTCGAGGTCCTGGTCATCGATGACGGATCGACGGACCAGACGAAGGAAATGGTCCTGAGGGATTTCCCCTCCGTCACCTGCCTTTCTCAGCCCAAACAGGGCCCCGCCGCCGCAAGAAACACGGGAATCGAAAACGCCAAGGGAGAGTGGATCGCCTTTCTGGATTCCGACGACGAATGGCTCCCAGGCAAGCTCAAGGCGCAAATCGATTATTTTGCCCGGCATCCGGAGCTTCGGATCGCTCAGACCGGGGAAATCTGGATCCGAAACGGCCGGCGGGTAAACCCCATGAAGAAGCACCGTCAGCACGAAGGCTGGATTTTCGAGAAATGTCTCCCGCTTTGCATCATCAGCCCCTCGGCCGTGATGATCCACCGGGAGATTTTCGGGGAGATCGGACTTTTCGATCCCGTCTACCCGGCCTGCGAGGATTACGAGCTCTGGCTGAGGATCACGGCGAAATATCCGGTCGGGCTCATCGAACAACCGTACGTCGTCAAATACGGCGGACACGCGGACCAGCGCTCGCGCGAATTTCCGGCGATGGACCGGTTTCGAATCCAAGCCCTCGCTCAACTCATCGCGTCAGGCACGCTCCGTCCTGATCAGTTTTCGGCAGCCCGTGCCATGCTGGAGGAAAAAGCGGCGATTTATATTGCCGGGGCACGCAAGCGCGGAAAGTTTGAAGAAGTAGAAGCGCTTCAAAAAATCCTGTTGTAGAGCCAGCCCAAAACCACGACCTGCGGGATCGCCACCGCAAGCATCCAAAGCGCCGTCCGGCGGCCGAGGTTCGCCCACACCAGCCCGACTTCGGTGTAATCGGTCACCACGCCGCCCATGAGAAACACAAAAGCGTTCCCGAAGGCTGCCGTGTTGTGGTACAGCTCGAAGGCTAGAGGCGACGTGCATTCCGAGCAGACCTCGAGGACAGTCGCGAGGCCAAGCGTCACGAGAAGCCCCAAAAGATTCGGCCCGAAATAATCCCTGAAAATATTTCCGGGGACAAACGCTCCGGCAAAACTTGCCAAAAGAATCCCCAGCAGGACCCACCAGGCCACCATGTCGAGAAGTCCGTCGATCCCGCGCGCCACGCCCCGCAGATCGCGCCCCACGCCGGAGAGGCTCCACCGGTAAGCGCGCACGCGGCGTCTAACGTCCTTACGGACGGAAAAACCTTCTGGGACCGGAACCGAATGCCGGTTCTTGTCGATCCAACCCTTCCGGTCGAGCGCCTGGAAAATCAGGCCGGTGGTGAAAGCGACGAACAGCGCGGAAAAAATGATGACGAAGGCCTTCGCGCCGAAAAACCCGATCAGAAGCAAAGTGATCGGAAGACTTGCCCACGGACTCGCCAAAAGAAAAGCGATGACGGCCGGGCCCGAGGCCCCTTTTTTATGGAGCTCCATCGCAAGCGCGATGATCCCGTGCGAGCAGGCGCTCGCCATAAATCCAAGCCCCACGGCATAGACGATCGTACGCTTGCGGCCTCGAGTCAGGTGTTTTGAAATATATTCGCGGGGGACGAAATAATCGATCATCCCTCCGAGGAGAAGGCCGAGGGCAAACGGCCAAAACACCATTTTGAAATAAAAGAGGAGTTCGATGTGGAGGCGTGACAGGGCCGGAATCACCGCGGAGGCGGCAAAAAGAAGGAAAGTGAGCGCGGCGGCCGCCGTAATCCTGCGGCGCCACCAGGGCACGGGCGCCTTCCCGGCCCCGGAGTGGCAGCAGGAAGAGGCGCAGTCCGTCATGGACTTTAGTACAGCTCGCGCCGCAACGCGGGCGACATCCGGCTGGGGTCCCAGGGAGGGTCGAACACCACCTCGACTCGGACTTCCTTGACGCCGGGAATGAGAAGGAGTTTGTGACGAATGTCCTCGCTGATCCAGCCGCCCATGCCGCAGCCGGGAGCCGTGAGGGTCATGCGCACGTGGATTTTGCTCGAGCCGTCCTCGAGAGGCTGGATGTCGCAGCCGTAAATCAGGCCGAGGTCCAGGACGTTGTGAGGAATCTCGGGGTCATAGCAGGTCCTCATTTGCGCCCGGGCTAAGTCCTCGATCGATTTGCCCTGCTTGATGAGCTCTTCGATCTGCCGGATCTCGGAGGGCACTTCCTTCCCGAGGGCATCTGCGTCGTGTCCGGAAACGGTCGACAGAACGCCCTGGAGGGTCATGACCGTAAAGGTCCCCCCGAGCGCTTGGGTAATGATCAATTCCGTTCCCGCATAAAGCGTGAACTTATCGCCGCTTGGGATGCGGATAGCTTCCACATCCCGCTTCAAAGCGATCTGCTCGCGCTGATAAGGATTCCCGTACATCATTTTATTATCACACCCCCCGAAATTGATGTCAAGTCAGGGGCCATTTCCTACGGGTACAGGCCCCTATCCCTGACACAAAAGAAGGCCTGTACCCGTAGGAAATGGCCCCTTGTGGTGCCGGGGAGGTTTGTGGTTTAATAGCACCCATGATTGTTCGTTTTCCGAAGAAACTGGCAGCCGTTGCGGTTCTTGTCGCGTTCGGACTTTTTCCGGGATGTTTCCGAAAAGGAAAATCCCCCGCCGAACTCGAAGAGGGCCTCCGGGCGCCCGTCAAAAAAATCATCCAAGCTGCGCAGGTGGATCTCTATCCCGAAAGCGAGCTCCTGAAGGACTCGGTTTCGACCCGCGAGTACCTGCAGCCGGGCAACGAAACCGTTCGGGCCGTCCGCTACCTTTCCACGGCCACTGTGACGATGGTCGCTCAAGATCCCCTGCAAAAAATCAGGAGTTTTTACGAGGGGAAATACCCCTTCGTGGTTTCGAAGCAATCGGCCGGGGCGGAGGTCACGTCCATCCAGCTATCTTCCGTCAAAGACATCCCAACGGCACTGGCCGCGGAAATTACGCCGATCGTTCTCGTGAGCATTCAAAAGCCGAAGCTTTCTCCGACTGAAATGACGGCCTACCGCAGCGAGATCTCCCTGCTCAAAAGGCGCTCCGCCAACGACGCGATGGCACGCAAGCGCGTGGATCAGCTGGAGAACCTGCTCAAAGAATATCCGCTGATCAAAATCAGCGTGAGAGAAATCAGCGACGTCCGGTCCGCCGCGTAACGGCTTACGCGGGCGTGACCGCCTTCAGGCTCGCCAAATATTTCCCTGGATTTTTTTCGAACTCCTCGGGACACCCCGCGCAGCAGGTCCCGTAGCGCTTCCCCTCGTAAACGATAAAGTCTTTTCCGGACACCGGGCCGCCCATCACCGGACACTTCGTATTGCCCACGTCCACGATCTTGGCCTGCGCCGAAGCCGGCTCTTGAGCGGCAAAAGCGGTCCCTCCCGAAAATGTCATGAATACGGCCGCGAGTAACACCCCCGATAAAATTTTCATAGCTCCCCCCTTTTTATCCATTAGGACGAATTCTGTTGCCGCTTATTCAACGCCGGCTGCCCCCGCGAAGTTCCGTTTCAGCTCGCGCTGCTTCCAGATCGAGTAGACCGCCGGATACACGAGGAGCTCGAGGATAAACGACGTAAAAAGTCCCCCGAGCATCGGCGCCGCAATCCGCTTCATCACGTCCGAGCCCGCGCCCGTCGCCCACATGATCGGAAGGAGCCCCATGAAAGCCGCCATCACTGTCATCATTTTTGGCCGTACGCGCTTCACGGCCCCGTGAATAATCGCCTCTTCGAGATCCGCTTCGGAGTTCATTTTGCCTTTCTGCCTTGCATCCTGATAAGACAGATCCAGAAAGAGCAGCATGAAAACCCCGGTCTCCGCGTCGAGCCCCATCAGCGCAATCATCCCCACCCACACCGCAATCGAAATGGGGTACCCGAGCGCCCAAAGCAGCCAGACCGCCCCGATCAGAGAGAACGGGACCGCGAGCAGCACGATCAGCGTTTTCACGGCCGACTTGGTGTTCATGTAAAGGAGGATGCAGATCAGAAAGATCGTCAGCGGCAGAACGACTTTCAGACGCTCTTTGACTCGCAGCATATTCTCGTACTGCCCGCTCCACAGCAGAGCGTAGCCTTCCGGAAGTTTGAGTTCCTTCTCAACGATTTTTTTGGCCTCTTGAACATAACTTCCGATGTCGCGTCCCGCCATATCGACGTAAACATAACCGGCCACCATGCCGTTCTCGTCGCGGATCATTGAAGGCCCCGAGGCCAGCCGAATATCCGCCAATTGGGTAATGGGAATCTGCTGCCCTGAGGATGTCGGCACCAGCACCCGCCTCAATTTTTCGATATCATCACGGAACTCCCGGGAATAGCGCACATTCACCGGATACCGCTCTCGACCCTCCACGGTCGTCGTCACATTCTCTCCGCCGATCGCCGCCATGATGATCGACTGGACGTCCGCAACCGAAAGGCCGTAACGGGCCAGCTCCTCGCGCTTGATATCGAAATCGATGAAATAGCCGCCCGCCACGCGCTCGGCGTAGATGCTGCGGGTGCCGGGGACATTTTTCAGGATCATTTCCAGATGCGTGCCGATCTCTTCGATTTTTTTGATGTCCGAGCCAAGCACCTTGATCCCAATCGGGGTGCGAACACCGGTCGAGAGCATGTCGATCCGGGCCTTGATCGGCATGGTCCAGGCATTCGTCGTCCCTGGAATCTTGAGCTTTTGGTCCATTTCGTTGATCAGCTCTTCACGCGAGATCCGGTCCGGCCAAATGATTCTGAGCGGCCACCGGAGCCACCCCGGAACCCAGAGGGAATACCACCTGGGCTTGGCACGCCACTCACGCTCGGGCTTCAGAAGCACCGTCGTTTCCATCATGGAAAAAGGCGCGGGATCCGTGGAGCTTTCCATCCTCCCGGATTTTCCGAACACTCTCTCGACCTCCGGAACACTTTTGAGGAGCTTGTCCTGCTTTTGCAGAAGCTCCTGGGCCATGGTCACCGAAATACCCGGCAGCGTGGTCGGCATATAGAGAATGGAGCCCTCCCAAAGAGGGGGCATAAACTCCGAACCGAGCTTCAGGTAAACCGGAACGGTTGTCAGGACCAGTAAAAGCGCCCCGACAAGGGTCCCTTTCCGGTGCTTGAGCACAAACCGGCAAGCGGGCTCATAAATCCGGAAAAGGACCTTGCTGACCGGATGTTTTTCTTCCGGATAATAATTCCCGACCGTGAGGGTCGTGGCGAGTTTGGAGAGCCATCCCCACCGGAGCTTGACCGGTTCCATCCGCGTAAAGAGCGTTCGCAGAGCAGGATCCAGCGTCACGGCCAAAAGCGCCGCAATCGCCATCGCAAGGGTCTTCGACCAGGCAAGCGGCTTGAAGAGCCGCCCCTCCTGGTCCATCAGTGTGAAGACCGGCAGAAAAGAGACGGCGATCACGAGGAGCGAAAAAAAGACGGCGGGGCCGACTTCCTTCAGGGCCTGCAGGCGGACCGCGTGGTAGTCGCCCTTTCGGCCGCCTTCCACCCACTGTTCGAGCCGTTTGTAGGCATTCTCCACTTCGACGATCGCGCCGTCGACCAGGACTCCGATCGAAATCGCGATGCCCGAAAGCGACATGATGTTGGAAGTCAGTTTCATGCCGTGCAGCAGAATGAAGGAAAGCAGGACCGAAATGGGGATCGTCACGATGGGAATCACTGCGGACGGGAAATGCCAGAGAAAAAGCAAAATGACAAAGCTGACGATGATCATTTCTTCGACGAGCTGGTGCTTGAGCGTGTCGATCGCGCGCGTAATCAGTTCCGAGCGGTCATAGGTCACCACCAATTCCACGCCGGAGGGAAGCGACGGCTTCAATTCCTCGATCCTGGCTTTGACGCGACGGATCACATTCAGGGCGTTTTCGCCGCTGCGCATCACGATCGTTCCGCCGACGGTATCGCCCTCGCCGTCGAGATCGGCAATGCCTCGCCGGATTTCCGGGCCGATCGCTACGTTGCCCACGTTTTTGATTAAGACCGGGGTTCCGTTCGCATCATGACCCACCACAATATTTTCAAAATCTTCCGCGGATTTGGCATATCCCCGGCCGCGGACCATATACTCCACACCGGTCAACTCGATCAAGCGCCCGCCCGCTTCCTGATTGCCGCTTCGAACGGCTTCGACGACTTTCATCAAAGGAATGTTGTAAGACACTAGCCGGTTAGGATCGACCGTAATCTGGTATTGTTTGACAAAACCCCCGATCGACGCGACTTCGGCCACCCCCGGAACGCTCTGGAGGTGATAGCGCAAAGACCAATCCTGGAATGACCGGAGTTCCTGCAGGTCGTGTTTTCCGGTCTTATCCACCAGGGCGTATTGAAAAACCCATCCCACGCCGGTCGCGTCGGGGCCCAGCTCGGTCCGGACCCCTTCAGGGAGCTTCGGGATGATCTTGCTCAAATACTCGAGGACGCGGCTTCGCGCCCAATAGATATCCGTTCCGTCCTTGAAAATGACATAGACGTAAGAAAATCCGAAATCGGAAAATCCGCGAATGGCCTTGACCTGCGGGGCCCCAAGCATGGCCGTCACGATCGGATACGTCACTTGATCTTCGATAATGTCGGGGCTTCGGTCCCACCGGGAATAAATAATCACCTGAGTGTCGGACAGATCGGGAATCGCATCCAGCGGAATATTCTTGATCGACCAAACCGCGGCCGCAATGGCAAATCCGGTCAGAATGAAAATGAGGAATTTGTTGTTCGCGGAAAAACCGATGAGTTTTTCAATCGGCGTTTCGCGGCGCTTCTCAATCATCTTTTGTCTCCTGCATGGGCCGATTTTTCGAACCTGCCCCTAACCGCCGGCATCCATCCCGTCAAGCGCAGCTTTGAGTTGGCTCTCGGAATCAATCAGAAAATTCCCGCTGGTGACAACCGTTTCCCCCGCAGAAATCCCCTGTTTGATTTCGGTGTCCCCTTCGGACTTCGCGCCAAGGGTCACCAAGCGCGGCTCAAAAACGTTCCCTTCCTTGGCGACAAATACGACGTTCTTCTCGCCGGTCGAAAAGACCGCCTGGCTTGGAGCCGTGAGCACTTCTCCAAGCTCCACCTTGAGAACTGCATTGACATACATCTGCGGTTTCAACGCCCCTCCCGGGTTTTCCAAAACGGCCCGCACGCGCACCGTACGCGTCGCCGGGTCCACGACGGAATCGATCGAGCGGATCGTTCCGGAGAGGAGCTCCTGAGTAATCCCGGGGGCCTCGACATCGACGCGGCTTCCGACTTTGACCATTGAGATTTCATATTCGTAGACCGCGGCGTACAACCAAACGGTCCCACCCCCCTCGGCCAAAAGAAGGCTGCGATCGGGTTTGTCCGCTTTTGCGATCTCGCCGATGAGCTCGTCGCTCAAACCCATCAGTTTGAGACGTGTCCTCGACGCATCGACAAGGCTCGAGGCCTGCGCTTTCAATTCCTGCGCCGATCCCTCGGCGGCCTTTTTTTCGGCGCGGACAGCCTGAAGATACTCTTCCTCGGCCTGATAAAGATCGGGGTCATAGGCGATTTTTCCGGAAGTCCGAATAGTTTTGGTCAGATTTTTCTTTGCGGCCATGGCAGTTTTGATGCCGACGAGCTGCTGTTTTTCAGGCGACAGTTTGACCTTGGAGTATCCTTCAGGGGCAAAGTCTTTGATGATCACGCCCAAATCCTCCCCGCAGTGCGGGCACTTCCCGAGGCGCGCCATTTCCTCCGTCATCGCGATCATGCAGTTACCCATTTTGCATTTGTGAAGCAGGCAAATTTCCTGCGGCTTCATCGATAAAATTTCCTTGAGCGTAAACTCGCGCGGCTGCTTGGGCCCGGGCTGCGCCCCGTCGGCCGCCGTTGCGGCGTCTCCCCGCAACACAAGCGACATATTGCAAATCGGGCAATTCCCAGGCCGGGGAGCGGTGTAGTTGGGGTGCATCGGACAATAATAAATTTTTATATGCACGCCGGCCGGCCCCGTCTGGCGGTGTAGGAAAAGTCTCCCGGCCCTACCCAAAACCATTCCGAGCACCGCAAGCACCACAAGAGCCATCAACCACTTTTTGATTTTCATCGCGTTATCCTTCCTGGCTAAAGTCGAGGCCGCAACAGCGCAAAAGATCGGCGTACGCCTTCAGCGCCTCGGTCGCATATTGGATGGAAGACAGCTTCGCATTGAAATAAATCCGCTCGCTGTCGAGCAGGTTCAGAAAATCGGTTTTGCCCGACTCATAGCCCGCCTTGTCGGCCGACAGAGCCAGTTTGGCTTGCGGAATGACGGCCGTGTCGTAGAGGTCTGCCGTCTTGGACGCCGCTTGGTAACGGTGATAAGCCTCCTTGACCTCGCGAAACGTCTCATTTTTGGCGCTGAGGAGATCCGCCCGGCTGGCCCTTTCGCGTTGAAGGGCTTCGTGAATCTCCGGAATAACCCGGTTCTGCCAAACGGGGACATTAAACCGGAGCGGAACCATCCAGATATTTTCCGCATCTTTCATGTCTTCGTACTTGAAACCTATCTCGAGATCGGGGATGTAAGCAAGCTGGGCCAACCGCTTGGCATAGCCGCTCTGGGCCGCCATGGCCTCGGCTGCCTTGATCTCCTGGCGCTTTGCGACGGCCAGATTCACCAGCTCGACGAGGGAATAATTCAGCTTAGGCCTCGCGGGCATCGCGGCTTTGCCGACCGGAGTCATCGGGTCACGATCCAAGAGAGCATTGACCACCGCCGCTGAACTTTCGCGCTCCTGCTCGAGCCGGTAAAGTTTTTCGAGACTCATCGAAACTTCGGCCTGCGCTTTGGCCACGTCGCGTTGCGGGCCGGACAAATTCGAGTACCGGGCGGAAGCCGAGGCCTCAAAGCTTTTGAGAAGCCCCTTCACTTCATCGATCACTTCGATCGAGGCATCCGTAAAATAAAGATCGTAATAGGCCCGGGTGAGTTTGAGAAGCACATCGCGCTCGATGACCTGATACCGGAAGTGAGCCGCCTCGGCCTCTTTCTGGGCCATCTTGCCCTTCTCGTAAAGTTTGGCGGGGAAGGGAATCCCTTGAGAAACCATGTAGTCATTTTCGAGATGCCCGGGAGCGATTTCCATCATCGGATCAGGCAAGGAGGTGTCGGCCCAAATCCGCTTTTTTGCGGCAAGCCAGCGTGCCTTCGCCGCAATAATTTCGGGGTTTTTTTGGAGAGCAAATCCGGCCAGCTCGTCGAGCCGGACCGTCAAAGAATCGGCCCCCTTCGCGCCGGAGACCTCGGTCGTCTCGGCGGCACAAGCCACGGCCGTCCATCCGGCCAGAAAGGCGACGGCCGCAAAGACAGTCCCCAGCTTCGTGAATTTCCGAACCATGGAACCTCGATGATCTTCAGTTGATGCCACCGGATCTATTATCGGCCAAATGGGTCCAAAATTCTACGGGGGAATAAACCTATCCTCTACAAGGTAAGCTATTTGAGGAGGGGAGCAGATTCAATAACCGCAACGGCCGCTTCGGCGATGGCAGCGTTCCGGATGGCAACAAGTTTTTCGTCGATCCGTTTGCGGACACTGGCCAGCTCGATCTTGGCGTTCCGGCATTCGCGGGAAAACTGGTCCCGGACCCGTTCGATTTTCTCCTGCTGGAGCCGGGTCATGACGATCAGGGAAACGGTCGCCTGGAAACGCTGGTTGTCCTTTTCGAGCTTCCGGTAGACCTTCTCGGCATTTTTGTAGCGCTCTTCCACGAGGCGCAAATCGATTTCGCTGGGCATGTCGCGGTTGACGAGCGCCAAGCCTTCCTGCGTGTACTTGGCGACTTCCTTGGCGCGGGAGGCCGCCCGGATGAAGGTGCGGTCGAGCCATGAAGAAAAGCGCACGGGCGTGTAGGCGTTCCGGTACCGCTCGAGCATTTCGGGCTCTTGGTCGATTTTGCCGGACACGACGTCCAATTCAAGGGCGTTCAATGCGGGAAGCGCCGAATCGGCGAGCGCGCGGCCGATGAAATGCAAGGATCCGACGATGAAAAGCCAAAAGAGCGCCATCACGAAGAATTGCTCGAAGAATGTCGGCGTCCCCAGCTTGATCTGGTCCGTGTAGCCCAGGCCCATGAGAAAGAAAAGAACGCCGTGGCATCCGAGAAGGGCGTAGACGCTTTTGGAAACTCCCTCGACGGCCTTCGTCAGCAACGACGGCCAGAACAGGTATCCCGCAAAAAAGGCTGCGAACATCGCGACGTAAAAAAGGGACAGGAAAAAATTCAGCCAGAGGAGAACCCCAAAGAAGCCCGATGGGCTCAGGAGTTTTGCAGCCTCGATCAGCTGAGAGCTCAGCATCAGAGGAACGACGCAGTAAAAGGTCATGCCGGAGGCCACGAGGACAAGGCTCGAAAAATCGTGGATGCCGAAAAATCCGGCCAGGGTCTTCTCCCCCTTTTGCAGGAGCACGGGCAGGTAAATTCCGAGCACCATGACCGCGTGGTACAGCAGGAGGAACATGATCTTGCTCGTATCCAGGTACACGCGGTTATTGAACTTCCCGATGAGGTTCAGGGAAAAACCGAGCACGACAAGACAGAAGATGCCCAGGACGAGCGTGACCGTCTTGTGAGCATTCTCGAGGGTAATCTGCGCCCGGATCTTGGAGGCTAGAAATTCAGTCCAGCGGTTTTTTTCCATAGGGCGGTATTATAATGATGGTGGCCGTCTGCTAAAAGGATTAATTTAGGGTTTCGACGCAGCCAAACTTCTCAGCGAAGGAACCGCCATTCTCGTCCTTTTCATCATCGCTTTGAAGGGCTTTTGAAACATTATAGGACATATCCTTCTTATCTCATTTCATATCCTGGAGTTAAAATATCAAGTTTTGACTTTAACCAACTGTGTATCGGTGATATAATTGCGGTCATTCCAAAAATAAGTTTCAGCTTATCGCTTTAATCTCTTACACTCCGGAGGAAAAAATGGGGAAGATTCGCGTTGCGATTGCCGGCGTCGGAAACTGCTGTGCTTCACTCATCCAAGGGATCGAGTACTACCGCTCCCTCTTGAACGATGAGCAGAAGCACGGAGAGCATATGGGGCTCATGAACTACGATATCGGGGGTTACTTCCCTGAAGATATCGAAGTCGTGGCAGCCTTCGATGTCGACAAACGCAAGGTCGGCGAGCGCTTCGACGAAGCCCTCAACGCCAAGCCCAACTGCGTCCTCCCCCTTTTCACGGACATCCCGAAAAGCAAAGTGCGGGTTGAAATGGGGCCGGTGCTGGACGGTGTCTCCGAACACATGGCCGAATACCCCATTGACCGGACCTTTGTCGTCGCCAATAAAAAGCCGGCCAATGTCGAAAAGATCCTTAAAGATTCCGGAGCGGAAATCCTGCTCAATTATCTGCCCGTCGGGTCCCAAAAGGCGGTCGAATTTTACGCCGAGGCCTGCCTCAAAACAGGCATCAGCCTCATCAACTGCATGCCGGTATTCATCGTTTCGGACCCGGTGTGGGCCAAGCGCTTCGAAGAGAAGCGGATTCCGGTGGTCGGCGACGATATCAAGGCCCAAATCGGGGCAACGATCACGCATCGCACACTCGCAAAACTTTTTACCGATCGCGGCGTCAAGGTCGACCGGACATATCAGCTCAATACCGGCGGCAATACGGATTTTCTGAACATGCTCAACCGCACGCGCCTCAAATCGAAGAAAATTTCAAAGACGGCCGCCGTCCAGAGCCAGCTCAGGGCGCCGCTCCACGAAGACAACATTCACATCGGGCCGTCCGATTACGTTCCCTGGCAAAACGACAATAAGGTCTGCTATCTGCGAATGGAAGGCAGGGGGTTCGCCGGTTTCCCGGTCAACCTCGAAATGCGACTGTCGGTGGAAGATTCCCCCAACAGCGCCGGCTGTGCCATCGACGCGATACGCGTCTGCCGCATGGCCCGCGACCGCAAGACTGGCGGGCCGCTCATCTCGATCTCGGCGTACACAATGAAGCATCCGCCCAAACAGATCGACGATGCCGAAGCGCGCGACCTCGTCAAGAAGTTCATCCAGGGCACCTGCCCCCGGTAGGCCATGCTGCGCAAGACGATTTATCCCAAGTTCGAATCGCTCATCACCCGCACGGCCGCAATCCTTGACCGCAAGGGCCTCTCGCCCAATCAGCTGACGATCCTCGGGTGCGTGCTCAGCCTGCTTGCCGGAGGAATCTACAGCGCCGGCAATATCTTCCTCGGCGGCATCGCGATCCTGGCGGCTTCGATGACCGATCTCCTGGACGGGCCCCTCGCGCGCCTGAGCGGGCGCACCTCGAAGTTCGGAGCCTTTCTCGATTCCACTCTCGACCGCTACAGTGACTTTTTTATTTTCGGCGGACTTGCCGTGTGTTACGCGAGAAACGCCGAGTACGGCCTGATGATTCTCGTGCTCGGAAGCCTGGCCGGCGCCTTCGTCACCAGTTACGCCAAAGCGCGGGTGGAAAACTTCATTCCCGACGGAGGCGTTGGGATTTTCGGACGCGCCGAACGGATCATCCTGCTCGCGATCGGCTCTCTGGTTTGGCCGATTCTTCCCTATGTCCTTTGGATCCTCCTGATCGGGAATAACGCGACAGCCATTCACCGCATCCTCTTCGCTCGCAAAAATTTGTCCCCGGAGTAACTAAGGTGTCATTTCGAGCCTCTGTCCAAGAGGGCGCGAAATCTCCGGCGGCCGGATGGCTCCTCCTGTTCATGCTTCTTTTTTCCGTCCTGGGACTCTTGATGCCCGCGGCTGCCCCTGCCGACGAAGCGCCGGACCCTTCTGCCGAGATCAAAGAGCTGATCTCGAAAATGGAGGCGCGAACCAACGGGTGGATCGCCTTCCGCTCCCCGATCGCGATGGAGTTTACCTCCGGAGCCCAAACGGGAGCCTGCCGGGGCGAGGCGCTTTACGACCGTTTCCGAGACCGGCTCAAAATCACCTGTTCCGATGACCGCGGAAAATTGCTTTTCGCCTTCCGCTCGACTGACCAAAACTTCGAGCTCTATTTAAAAAGAGCCTCTTCGGTTTACAGGGGCAACATTTTCGCCCTGGAGCATTCCCCCGACATCGAAAGCCACCTGTCCCCGCTGGCGCTTTACCGCTCGCTCAAATTCTGCGCCGTACCGGCGGAACAGGCCGAGATCGAAGCGCAGAGCGCCCATGGCACCGCTCTTCAGGTTTGGTCGGATCCGGGAGACGCCCGGTATGTGCTTCGCCGGATCACGGCCGATCCGGACGGCAATGTCCCGGAGGAAACGTGGTACCACCCGGACGGAGTGCTCGCGGCCCACATCCTCCGGAGCGACTACCGCCCTCTTAAGGATTCGGACCGCCTGAGCGATGCCCCGGTCTATCTTCCCCACCGCATCGAACTTCGTACCCGTAAAGACGGCTTTGCTCCGGAAAAAATTACCCTCCTCACCTTCCAGTCGATCGACCTGCTCCCGGGTGTGGACGAAAAAGACTGGCAATCCCTCTGGCCAGATTCGACCCGGATCGTGGAGCTTCAGTCATAATTAAATGAGAATCTTATCCTTCGACCTTAAAATGTATTGACATTAGGCACACACGCAGGTAGACTTTTTTTATGGGGAAAGTGTTTGATTGGGACAACGAGAAGAACAAAAAGCTCATCCGGGAAAGACAAATATCGTTTGAAGCGATCGTTTCCCTGATGGAAGGCGGCCATCTGGTCGCTACCGTAAGCGGTAAGGGCAAATACGCTCATCAGAAGCAATGGATCGTGGAGATGAACAACTATATTTATGTCGTTCCCTTTGTCGAGGACGAACAAAAAGTCTTTCTCAAAACGATTATTCCGAGCCGCAGTTTGACGAAAAAATTTTTATCGGGAGAACTCTAAATGAAAAAACAGCGATTAGACCCGGAAGAGAAAGAGATTCTGGAAGCGATTGAAAACGATCAGTGGGAGCTTGTGAAGCCTAAAAAGGCCGAATTGGATTATTATGCGGCGATCGCCCGCAACACCTTCCGCAAAGATCAGAGAATGAACATCCGAATCTCGAAATCCGATTTGACCCGTATTAAAGCGAAAGCCGCCGAAGAAGGTGTGCCCTATCAAACCTTGGTGGCCAGCATCATCCACAAATACGCTTCCGGAAGCCTTCTGGCCGCTTAACCAGCCCGCTTTAGACCACAAACTTACTGCGGTTCTTGCTGGGTCACGCAGTGGATGGCTCCGAGGCCCCGGACGAGGCTTCGGGCACTGATCGGCACGATTCTCCGCCCCGGGAAAAGGGGCTTCAGGATAGCGGCCGCTTGAGCGTCGGCCGGATCGTCGAAGACCGGCAGCAGAACGGACCGGTTTGCGATATAGAAATTGGCATAACTGGCCGGCAAACGCTTCCCCTTGATTCGCACGGCTTTTGGCATCGGCAGCTTCACAAGGCGCAAAGACATCCCGCGAGCCGTTCTCGCCCGAAGCAGCCTCCGCCAGTTTTTCTGCAAAACCTCGTAATTTTCTTCCTCTTTGCTTTCCTCCCAGGCGGCAACAATCGTTCGCGGATCCGTAAAACGCGCGACGTCATCGACGTGGCCGTCGGTGTCGTCGCCGGCGATCCCCCCGGCAAGCCAAAGCACGCGCCGGACGCCCAAGTAATCGCGGAGCATCCGCTCGATCCTTTTTTTCGAAAAGCCGGGGTTCCGGTTGGGGTTGAGGAGGCACTGCTCCGTCACAAGGCAGTCCCCGAGACCGTTCACGTCGATCGAGCCGCCTTCGAAAACCATCGGGGGGTAAAAGGCATGCCGGACACGGCCCAGCGGCGACCCCGGGCCGAAAACGTCGTTGTCGCCTAAATGCCCGGAATATTTTTTGCCCCAGGCGTTGAAGACCCACTTTGTAAGGGCCTTCTCCCCGTTTCTATGCCTGAGAAACAGCGGCCCGTAATCGCGGATCCAAGCGTCGCCGGTTGGGACGATCTGTGCAAATACGCGTGCAAGAGGAATTTTGGATCGCCGGGCCGCACGACGAAAAGACGAAAGGTCGTCCGCATCCCGAACGAGTAAACGGATCTTTTCCGAACGGGTGAGTTCCTTGATCATCGCGAGGTAGCTCTCGCGGACACGCGCAAGGCAGGGGCCCGGCCAAGTTCCGCGGTTATGGGGCCACGCGAGCCAAGTCGCTTCATGCGGGGCCCATTCGGCCGGCATGCGGTATCCCAAGGGGTGCGGAAGAACGGGCTTCGTCATCGATTTCCCGCTACTCCGGCGGACCGATGAAGCGCCGCTGGAGGCCCTGATAAGCGTCGGCGCGCCGGTCGCGGAAAAACGGCCAGCTCCGGCGCACTTCGGCGATCCGGGCAAAATCACATTCAACGATCAGGTTTTGCTCTTCGGTGGCCGAAGCGCGTCCCAGGACTTTGCCGAAGGGATCGGTCGCAAAGGAAGTCCCCCAAAAAGTCAGGGGCCCTTCGGAGCCGACCCGGTTGACCGCCGCCACGAACACTTCATTGGCGATGGCATGGCCGCGCTGGACGACCTGCCAGGCCTCGAGCTGAACCTGGCGCTCGGCAGCGTCCTCGAGATCGTGCCAGCCGATCGCGGACGGGTAAAAAAGGATTTGAGCGCCCTGGAGGGCCGCAAGGCGCGCGGCCTCGGGAAACCACTGGTCCCAGCAGATCAATACGCCGAAAGTCCCGTATCGCGTTTCAAACACCCTGAAACCAAGGTCGCCTGGGGCAAAATAGAATTTCTCGTAGAAAAAAGGATCGTTCGGCAGGTGCATTTTCCGGTACAGGCCCATCAGGGTCCCGTCGGCGTCAATGACGGCCGCTGAGTTGTGATAGATTCCCTCGTCCCTTTTTTCGAAGAACGGGACGATCACAACGACCTCAAGCTGCCGGGCCAGGTCCGAAAAGAAGCGGATCGTGGGGCCGGGAACGGTTTCGGCCAAATCAAAAAAATCCTCACGGCATTCGCGGCAAAAATACGGAAGGCAGCAAAGTTCCTGGAGACAAATCACGCGGGCGCCGGCCTGGCTCGCGCTTTTGATTCTTTCGGCGGTTTTCAGCAGTTGAGTTTCGAGCGAGCCCCCGGCGGCCGTTTGAATCAGGCCGATCACCGTCTTGGGGGCGCTCATGTCAGTGGATCAGGACAGCCGCCGCGATCACCGTGCTCCAATTGCCGTTCTTGGCGCCGACGGCGCTTTGGGTGATGGCCGTGGTCTTGACGATTTCGTTGGAGATTTTCCAAACTTCTTTCTTCTTGTCGTAACTCTCGTCCGGATCGAACTGCACCCCAAGAATCGTCGCAAGCATGCTCGCGGCCAGGTCTTCGGTGTACTCGCCGGTCCGTTTTTCCGTCCAGCCGAAGGTGTGGGCCTCGGAAAGATACCCGTATTGGTCCGGACGTTTCGGCAAGGCCATGCCGACCGAAGCGGCAATCAGGCGGTTGGGCTCGTTGGTGGCGCATTCGGCCAGCACCGTAAAAATAACCTGCCCGGGAGACAGGTATTTGAGGCCGGCTTCTTTGGAAATCTGCTTGCAGTAGGGCGGATAAATGCTGGAAACGCGAACCACGTTGAAGGGAGCAATCCCTGCATCGCGCAGCGCGAGCTCGAAACTGGAGAGCTTCTCCTTGTGGGTCCCGACGCCTTTGGTAAGAAAAATCTTTTTGGGCAGAATCACGTCAGTTCTCCTCGGCGCTTGGAATGAGTTCGAGACTGTCTGGGGCAAATTCGGCCGTGCGCGCGCGCCGGAAATAGCGGATCGCGGACTCGCCGCGCCGCCAGCACAGAAAAACGCGCTCGCCGCGCCGCTCGGACGGAAATTCGACGATCCCCTTCTCGGGGTGGCGCACCAGGCATCCAAGGCTGCGGATCGAGTCAATGACGCGGCGCATGGCGGCGGCAGACTCGTCGAGCGTCATCGCCTCGCGCTCAAGGCGCTCCTCGGAACCGGCGGCCGGAGCTTCCCTCTGGCGGATCAATTCGTCCATGAGGTAATAGTCGTGGAGGCGCTCGCAGGCCTCTTTATGGCGCAAGTATTCGTCGAGGGATCTTTGCAGCGCTGGAATCAGCGCATTGGCTTCATGGAGCGTAAACAACCGCTGTCTTTCGTTCAAGGTCATTCTCCCGGGCCTTCCGCTTCTAGCGGAGGCGAACGTTAGAATAATGGAAATCGGGCATCGACTCAAGAGAATTTCAGAAAATTGTCCGAAATTAAAGTGGATAATCAGAGAGCAATGAGCTAATCTGCTCGAGAATATGGAGGAAGGATGCATCTACCAGTCAAACCCCTGGCGGCCATTTTCGTGGCCCTTTGCCTTATCCGCGAGATCCGGAACGGCTATTTCCAGCGCATCCCAGCCTATCTGCCGTCGATCGACTGGCGGCCATTTCTTGGGATTAGCCTTTTCACCGCGCTCGCGTTCGGCTGCCTGATCCCCGCCGACGCCGTTTTGGCCGGATGGGTCTGCGGCCGGCAATCCTCCCTCGCCCGGGCCATCTCCGATTACGGCGGAATCATGGGCAAGGGCGCCAACCCCTGGTGTTTCCTGGGTGCGGTTTATACGCTTGCCCTGTTTCTCAAGCGCAAGCGCTGGCTGCGGGCAAGTTTCGGCTGCCTGCTCTCGAGCGCAATCGCTTCGGTCGCTACGCTGCTCCTGAAGCTCGTCTTCCTCAGGGCGCGTCCGGTCACCGGAGAAGGTCCTCTTTCATTTTTCAACCTGGAAGGCTGGGGCCGGAAGGCCAATCTTTTTTACAGCCTTCCTTCCGGAGACGTCGCCGTCGTGGCGGGCGCCGCGGCCTATCTGTTCTACCGCGTCAAAAATACGGCTCTCCGGGCGTTGCTGATGCTTCTGCCGGTCCTGACGGCCTTTTCGCGCGTCTATAAAAGCAAACACTGGCCCTCCGACACGGCCTTTGCCGTCGGCCTGGCCCTCCTGGCCGCCCTCTTCGTCGTTCATTACGAACGCTTCGCCAGTCCGAAAAAGGTCTGAGATGAAAAAAATCTCCCTCCTCCTTCTTTTTGTCGCCGCCGTCGTTTTTCTCTTCTTTTTCAAGCTCGGCAATATTCCCCTGTGGTCGTCTGACGAGGGCCGGTACGGAGAGATCGCCCGCGCCATGTGGGAAACCCGGAATTTCATCGTCCCCCGCTTCAACGGCGTCGACTATCTCGACAAGCCGGTCATGGCCCCCCTGCTGACGAGCCTTGCGTACGCCCTGACGGGAGTCAATGACTTCGGAACACGGCTTATCCCGGCTCTGGCGGCCCTGCTCGGCCTCGGCGTGACCTGGGCCTTCGCGCGGAAGCTTTTTGACACCGCCACCGCCCATTTGTCGGCCCTCGTCCTTGCCACCACTGTCGGCTACGTGCTGGTCGGACGCTTTGCCGTCATCGATATGCTCATGACGCTTTTTCTGACCCTTTCCTTGTTCTTTCTTCTGACAGCCTATCAGTCGCGGCGGGGGCGATATTACCTTTGGGCTTACGTCTTCATGGGATTCGGCTTTCTGACCAAGGGGCTCATCGGATTCGTGTTGCCCGGACTGGTTTGCCTTGCTTTTCTCGTCTGGCGCAGGGACCTGGGGGAACTCAAGCGGATGAAAATCGGCTGGGGAATCCTGATCCTCTTTTTGATGGTTCTGCCCTGGTGCATCGGCATGGTCCGCGAAAATCCGTCATTCCTGAAAACCTTTTTCATCGACCAGCAGTTCGGACGCTTTTTGACCGGCTCCTTCGGCCGGAGAAAACCGTTCTGGTTTTTCGTCCCCATCCTGTTCGCAACCTCTTTCCCCTGGTCGCTATTCCTTCCCTCTGCGGTCGCAAGCGGCCTCAAAAAAGATTCCCCGTCCCGGACCGTCGTGCAGTTCCTGGTCTGCTGGGTGGCCGTCATCCTCGTCTTCTTCAGCATTCCCAAGTCAAAACTCCCCTATTACTTGCTGCCGGTCAGCCCGGCCGTCGCCGTCTTGATCGGACGTTTGTTTTCGTCCTGGCTGGCGTCCGCGGTCCCGAAAAATTTGGAAGGGTTCCTTCGAAAAATGGCGGGGGCCCTGGCTGGGATCTGCGCCGCGCTGTTCGTGGGGGGCAACGTGACCTTTCTGTTTTGGAAACCGTTTCCGGAGGTTGCTTCCCTGCAGCCCGTCCTCTTCGCAGGGACCTTGTTCCTGACGCTCGGGGCTTGGGGCGCCTGGTTTTTTGCCAAGGCGGGCAGCTTGCGGAAATTTATTCTCTGCCTGGCCGCCGTGGTCTACACCGCCCTCATCGTCACAGTGGTCGCCATGGAGAAAATCACGCCCTGGCAAAGCACCGTGAATTACGCCAACGTTGTTCTCGAAACGGCTCGGGAGGGTGACCGCATCTGCGTATTCGGCTCTCCCGATACCTTTTCGGATTTTCCGTTTCATCTCAAGCGGCGGATCGTCGTCGCGGGTTCCGACCGAGGCACCTTGAAGCATGAGGCTGAAAAGCTGCCTGCAGACGAGCTCCGGCAATGGTTTCTCTACGCGGAGCCTTTCGTGGAGTGGTTCAACAGCCGCTCGGAACGTGTGTTCTGCCTGACACGGCTGAAGAAAATGGCTGAACTTGAGGGCCTCGGATTGAAGGGGCACCGGGTCCTGAAGAAAGACCACGGCAAAATTCTCTTCTCAAACTTCTGAGCCGACGCCGACGCACACCTTGATGTCCCGGACAAAACTTTTGACATCCACCGGCTTGCGGTAAAGCCCGTGAGTGCGGCCGGGCCTGATGGGCGTCTGAGCGCCCTCGTCCAGGAGGGATGTCAGAAAAACAACCGGAAGATCCTTTTCCATCCCCTCTCCCAGAAGCTTCCGGTAAACTTCCGGACCCTCCTCGTGGCCCAGCATGACGTCCAGAATCACGAGGTCCGGGTTGACCGTGAAGACGTGGTTTCGGAAACTGTGGCTGTTGTGGGCCGTGTGAACCTCAAAGCCTTCTATTTCGAAGCGTAGGCGCAAAAGCTCGCAGATATCCTCGTCGTCATCGATGATCAAAAGCTTTTTTTTCGGCATCGCGGATTCCCTCATGATAGGTAACGCCCGAGGGAGCGTTAAAATTCCGTCTTTTTCCAGAAGCCTTTTTTGAGGCGGATCACCCGGTCCTCCCACTTTAAGGCGCCCGCGCGCCGGAGCTTCATCAGAAGCCGCGAGAAAGTCTCGGGCATCGCCCCGACGGCGTTCGCCACGTCCTTTTTCGACATCCCGGGGGTGATTTCTTCGAGCTCCCCGAACTGATCCCGGAGGAACCTGAAAAGACGGGTCTCGACGTCATAGGAAGTGAGGGATACAATACGTTCGGTGAGGTACCGGTGCTTTTCGAGGAGCAGGCGGATGAAGTCGCGCCGGAAGTCTTCGCCCTTGAGCATCTCGTGGAATTTCGCGCGCGGCAGGGCGTAGAGGATGCTGTCCTTGAGCGCGACGGAAGTGACCGGGTAGCGGTCTTTTTCGAACAAAATGACCTCAGCGAAAATTTCCCCCGGCTTGACGATCCGGATGATCGCTTCGCGCCCGCCGGGTCCGGCCTTGTAGAGCCGGATCGACCCTTGGGCCAAAAGGAATAATGACTCCCCCCGGTCCCCTTCGAGGAAAACGATTTCTTTCTTTTTGACGCGTCTGCGCAGGCAGGCCGCGGCGACCGTTTCGCGGTTCGGGGCCGAAAGCCCCTTGAACCAGGCTGTTTGCTCGAGCAGGTGGTCGATATCCATACCCCTGGAAAATATCACAGTTTCTTGACCTGAATCAAGGAATCTTATCCGGCCCTGTGGCATGATTGTACTGCGTTGAGAACACAAGGAGCCCATCATGAAGCGCAAGATCATACAAATCGACGAGGACAAGTGCGACGGATGCGGTCTTTGCATCCCGAATTGCCCCGAGGGCGCTATCCGGATCGTCAACGGCAAGGCCAAACTAGTGGCCGATGCCCTCTGTGACGGACTGGGCGCCTGCCTCGGCCGCTGTCCGGCCGGAGCGATCACCGTCGAGGAGCGCGACGCAGAGGGCTACGACGAGCGCCAGGTCGTCCGCAATATCGCCAAGCAGGGCCACGAGGCCGTCCAGGCCCACCTGACCCACCTTCGCGAACACAATGAAAAGGAGAACCTGGAAATTGCCCTTGCAACACTCAAGGAGGTCCACGGCGGTTCGGGGTGCCCGGGATCGAAATCCATGAGTTTTCAACGGGATACGGATGCCGGACGGGCCCCGGACGCGCAGGCCCAGCCCTCGGCCCTGAACCATTGGCCCATCCAGCTGCATCTCCTGTCCCCACAAGCGCCCCATTACGCACGTAAGGACCTTCTGCTTGCGGCCGACTGCGTGCCTTTCGCTCTCGGCAATTTTCACAGCGCCTATCTGAGCGGCAAGGCTTTAGCCATCGCCTGCCCGAAGCTCGACGACGGACAGGAGATTTATCTCGAAAAACTGGTGGCGCTGGTCGATGAGGCCGAAATCAACACCCTCACCGTCATGACGATGATGGTCCCCTGCTGTACCGGCCTCCTGCGCCTGGCCGAACAGGCCTTGGGTCAAGCGAAACGGAAAATACCCCTGAAGCACGTCGTCGTCGGTCTCGAAGGAAACATTCTTTCGGAAAAATGGCTGTCCCTAAACAACTAAAAAAGGAGAAATGACCATGGACATGTTTTGTTATCAATGCGAACAAGCTTTTCGATCCACCGGATGCACCACTCAAGGAGTTTGCGGAAAAGACCCGGAGGCCGCGGGACTGATGGACGTCATCCTCCACCAGCTCAAGGGAATCTCGGAACTGGCCCACCGCGCAAGACTCCTCGGGAAAACCGACCCCAAAATCGACCGGTTTACGCTCGAGGCCCTCTTCATCACGGTCACGAACGTCAATTTCGACGTGCAGGCCGTCGCCGCCTGTGTACGCCAAACCCGCGTCATCAAGGACAAGGCTGCGGACCTTTACAAAAAAGCTCTGGCCGCCGCCGGAAAACACGAAGACCCCGCGGCTTATCCCTCTCCCGTTCAATTTGTCCCTGCCGAGACGGTCGAAGGCATGCTCCGGCAGTCTCCGATGCTTTCGGTCCTATCCGACCACCCGGACCCCGACCTGCGCTCGCTCGAGCACTTGCTCGTATACGGCATCAAGGGCATGGCGGCTTACGCGCATCACGCCATGGTCCTCGGCGCCGAGGATGATTCCATTTACGGGTTCATCCACGAAGGGATGGCCGCCCTCAACCGCAAAGACATTACGCTCGAGCAGCTCGTCGAGCTGAATATGCGCTGCGGAACCGTGAATCTGCGGTGCATGGAAATTCTGGACGGAGCCCACACCACCCGCTACGGACATCCCGAGCCCACGACGGTCTCGACAGATTTCAAGCAGGGTCCGGCCATCATCGTCAGCGGTCATGACCTCCTGGATCTCGAGCAGATCCTCAAAGCCACGGAAGGCAAGGGCGTCAATGTTTACACCCACGGCGAAATGCTCCCCGCCCACGGATATCCTGGGCTCCGCAAATATCCGCATCTTGCGGGGCATTTCGGAACAGCTTGGCAGAACCAGCAAAAGGAGTTCAAGGGGATCCCGGCTGCGTTCTATTTCACCACCAACTGCATCCAGGAGCCCGATCCGAGCTACAAGGCGCAGGTCTTCACCGGCAGCGTCGTCGGATGGCCCGGCGTGGCGCATATCACGAACGGAGATTTCACGCCGCTTGTCCGAAAAGCCCTCGAGCTCGGCGGCTTCGCGAAGACAGTCGAGCACAAAAGAAAGCTGCCCACCGGCTTCGGAAGAAACGCGGTCCTCGGTGTCGCCGACAAAGTGATCGAGGCCGTCAAAAGCGGAGCAATCAAGCACTTCTTCCTCGTAGGCGGCTGTGACGGCGCCAAGCCCGGAAGAAATTATTACACCAACATTGCCGAACAGGCGCCCAAGGACACGGTCATCATGACGCTTGCCTGCGGAAAGTTCCGGTTCAACGACCGCGAGTTCGGCACCATCAATGGCATCCCGCGGCTTCTCGACATCGGGCAGTGTAACGACGCCTACTCGGCCGTCAAGATTGCCGTGGCCCTGGCGGGCGCCTTCGGGTGTTCGGTCAACGACCTGCCCCTGACCATGATGATTTCCTGGTACGAGCAAAAGGCCGTGGCCGTCCTGCTGACGCTTTTGTCGCTCGGGATCAAAGGCATCCGGTTGGGCCCGACCCTGCCGGCTTTCGTGACGCCGAACGTCCTGAAGTTTCTGGTGGAGAAGTTCGATATCCGCCCGATCACGACGCCCGAGGAAGATCTCGCAACGGCGCTTGGCGTGAAGGTATGCCCTAAAAAATAATGATTGTCTGTTTGAAGCAGTTTATCATCCGGAAAGTTTGCTGAAGGCAGCTCGCGGAACCCTTCGAAGCTTGGTCCCATGCTCAAATGGGGTTCGAAGGGTGAGCGCGCAGGAGGGCGGCCGCCGCTGGAGCGGCCGAACCTCCGGTGCCGGAAGCAAATTTTCCGGATGGACCGATCAAACAGACAAAAATTGACGTTTTTTATCTTTTCTTGGGAAGGTCCAACTCTTCAATGGTGGGAGGTTTCGCGGAATCTTTTTTCGCGTTCGAGTTCTGCAGGGAGTACATGCATCCGCAATAAAACTGCCGGTAAAAATTTTCTTCCTTTGTGATTTCCGTCATCCTCCGCGTCCCGTCTTTTTTTCGCCAGTTCTCCGCCCAATATTCGAGCCCCGGATACCGGGAGGCCGCTTTCCGCCCCGCGCGCGTCACCTGGTCGAAATCCTTCCAGCGAGAGATCCCAAGCGAGCTCGTGAACGCCTTGAAACCGTGTTTGTGAGCGTAGGCCGCCGTCACATCCATGCGCCGGGCGAAACACACGTCGCAGCGCTTGCCCCGCTCGGGCTCGTTCTCGAGGCCCTTTGTCAGCTCAAGCCACACGGCCGTGTCATAGTCGCCGTCGACGACCGGGATTCCCATTTTATCGGCGTAGCGGATGACTTCGAGCTTGCGGATCTCGTACTCGTCCACCGGGTGAATATTGGGATTGTAGAAAAAAACGGTGAGGTCGTACCCTTCTTTTTTCAGAGATTCGAGGATGGAACAGCAACAGGGCGCACAACAGACATGCAGAAGAACGCGACGCGTCTTAATCATTCATCCTCCCCGTACGCGCACCATCATAATCCCAAAGATTTGAGCCTGGCAAGCTGTGTTTTCAAACGGACTGCGGAAAGGAGTCGGAAGGAACTATTTCTTGAGGAGACGCTTGGCGACTTTGACGATGTTGGGAGCCGTCATGCCGTATTTTACGAGCAGTTCATCCGGCGTTCCCGACTCCGCAAAGGTATCTTGAATCGCCACGAAATCCATCCGGCAGGGACATTCCTTCGCGAGGAGCGTGGCCACCGCAGAACCCAGGCCGCCCCAAATCTGATGCTCTTCGGCCACCAGGACATGCCCCGTCTTGCGGGCTTCCGCGATCAGGAGCTCTTCGTCAAGCGGCTTCAGGGTGTGCATATCAATCACCGACGCCTTGATGCCTTCGCGCGCAAGGTCCTCGGCCGCCTGAACCGCTTCGAACACGAGAAGTCCGCATGCCACAATCGTCAGATCCTTGCCTTCAACGATCCGGACGCCCTTACCGAGCTGAAACTTGGCCGTGCTCGGATAAACAATCGGCGCCTTGGGACGGCAGGTCCTGATGTAGACGGGGCCAAAGTGCTCGGCCGTCTGGTGGATCAGGGCATACGCCGAAACCTCGTCGCACGGAACCGTCACGACAAAACCCGGCAAGCTCATCATGAGAGCGAAATCCTCGATGCTCATCTGCGAAGCCCCGTCTTCTCCGACGGAGATGCCGCCGTGCGAGCCGACCACTTTCACGTTCAGCCCGGAAAACGCGACGCCCATGCGGAATTGATCGAAGCCCTTGGAGACCAAGAAAGCCGCAAAGCTTGAGATAAAGGGGATTTTCCCAGCCGCGGCGAGGCCTGAAGCCACGCCAGCAAGGTTGGCTTCCATAATCCCGACGTTGATGAAGCGCTCAGGGAACACCTTCTGGAATTCGGCGCTCTTGGTCGACTTGGAAAGGTCCGCGTCCAGCACGACCACATCCGGATTTTTCTTCCCAAGTTCCACGAGGACTTGTCCGTAGACGTCCCGGGTAGCCTTGCCCAATTTTCTTTCCATTACGCCAGCTCCTTCAGGGCCCGCTTGGTTTCGTCAGCCGTCGGAGCCACGCCGTGAAACGCGTTGTTCCCTTCCATGAAAGAAACGCCCTTTCCTTTGACGGTATGGCAGATGATGATCACCGGTTTCCCGGAGACCTTTCGGGCCTCCTCGTCCGCCTGCAGGATCTTTCCGATATCATGCCCGTCGATTTCAATCACGTGCCAGCCGAAGGCGCGCCACTTGTCGGCCATGGGCTCCATATTACAGATGACAGAGGTCGCGTCGTCGAGCTGAAACTTGTTGTAGTCGAGGTAAGCGATCAGGTGACCCGGCTTGTGGTGGCCGGCACACGCCGCAGCCTCCCAGGTCTGACCCTCGTTGGTCTCGCCGTCACTCAAGACGGCATAGGAATAATAAGAGCGCTTGTCGAGACGACAGGCAAAGGCGTGCCCGAGGGCGATTGAGAGGCCCTGCCCCAGCGACCCGGTGGAAGCTTCGATGCCGGGCAAGCGCCGCATGTCGGGATGGCCCTGGAGAGGGCTCCCAAGTTTGCGAAAAGTGGGGAGCAAGCTGCGGTCAAAATAGCCGGCCTCGGCGAGAACGGCATAGAGAGCCGGAGAGGCATGGCCCTTGCTCAAAATGACGCGGTCCCGGTCCGGGTTCTTGGGATTATTAGGATCATGGTTCATGATCCTAAGATAGAGTGCTGTAAGGATTTCCGTAACTGAAAGGGAGCCTCCGGGATGGCCGGACCCCGCCGCAAACGTCATCTCAATGATGTCGCGGCGCACCCGCTTGGCCTTGGCTTTCAGTTCATCAACGGATAATTTCGGCATTGGGTATCTCTCTTGTTGGACCAGGGGGCAAACGAGAGCGAAGTCTAACCCTTTTATCAAAAACCGTCAATGCCAATCTACACGAGCAATGGTACAATGTCGACATGCCAAGCCGACAACGCCCCGAAGCCCTTTTGATGATCGCCTCAAGCGAAGCCGACGCCAATCTTTATTACCGGACCCGCTTCCGGGCCCCCGATCCCTTTGTTTTCATGGAAATCCGGGGCAAAAGTTATGCCCTTTTAAGCGACCTCGAAATCGACCGCGCGCGATCCACTTCTGACATCGACTATCCGGTCTCTGTCTCCGATTATGTCCGGAAATTCGAGGCCCAATACGGCCGGAAACCGGCCCGTCTGGATTTGGTCGTTCATTTCGCCAAGAAAAAGGGAGTCCGGGCCTTCTCGGTCCCCGGAAACTTCCCGCTCGAATACGCCGACCTCCTCAGGAAGAAGGGTTTCCGGATCACGGTGAAGCCCGAGCCCGTTTTCCGCGACCGGCCCGTCAAAACCCGCCGCGAAATCGCGGCGATCACTGCGAATTTGCGTGCGGTCGAACATGCCGCCCACCTGGCAGTCAGCCTTCTCAAAAAATCCGTCATTCGGCGCGGAAAACTTTTTTACGGCGGGGCTCTCCTTACGAGCGAGTCGCTTCGTCGCATGATCGCCCTCGATCTGATGACCCGCGACTGCTTCGGCCGCCATATGATCGTCTCGTGCGGCCGCGAAACGGCAGACCCCCACCACGAGGGACATGGCCCTCTCTACGCCCATCAGCCGATCATTATGGATATCTTCCCTCAGAGCACCGGAAACCTTTACTTCGCAGACTTCACGCGCACCGTTGTCCGTGGAAAGGCCTCCCCCAAGTTGAAAAAAATGTACGCCGCCGTGAAGGAAGGCCAAAACATCGCCTTCCGCTCGATTCGGGACGGGGCCGACGGCTCAAAGATCTACCAGGCCGTAAAAACTCATCTGGCGGACCGGGGCTTTCCGACGGGCGTCCTCGACGGGCGCAGGCAGGGATTCTTCCACGGACTCGGACACGGCCTCGGCCTCGAGATCCATGAAGCGCCGGGCCTCAGCATTCGCCCAGAGACCTTAAAAAAAGGAAATGTCGTAACCGTGGAGCCGGGGCTTTATTACGCGGATGCGGGCGGGGTTCGCCTTGAGGACGTCGTAGTCGTAACGAAGACAGGCTGCATCAATCTCACCCGTTTTGAGAAACGATTAGAACTGTAGGGTGCGAACAATTCGGGATAGGTGACTGTCACGTTTTTTTGTGACTGTCACCTGTTGTAGCAGGCAGACTAAACGTAAAGATCGACCCCTTCCCCTGTTCGCTTTGGACCCAAATTTTCCCGCCATGAGCCTCGACCATCCGGCTCGCGATCGCAAGCCCGAGACCGGTACTCGACTCCCCCGCCGTCGGACGCACACTCGTTTTTCCAAAGAAAGAAAACATCTTTGGAATTTCCGAAGCCGGGATTCCCTGCCCTTGATCGGCGACCGACAACCAAACTTCCTCGCCGTGGCGCTCGGCCCCAAGAGTCACCACCGTTCCCGGGTGCGAGAATTTGATGGCGTTCGTGATCAGGTTTGTGAGGACCTGGCCGATCCTCTCCGGGTCAGCCATGATCGGAGGCAGGTCCGTACCGCAGTGAAGGTCGAGTCGGATCGACTTGGGCTTGGCCAAAAGCTGATTCGACTCCTGGTATTCGGCCAAATACGCGGCAAGGTCGATCATCTGTTTGCGCAAGCTGATCTGGCCTGACTCGATCGTGCTCACGCTCAAAAGGTCGTCGATCAACCCGAGCATCCGCTTACAGTGCTTGGCCATGGTCGCATGCATTCTCTTCTGATTTTCTTCCAGATTCCCCCCCAGCCCTTCGAGGAAGAAATCAAGGTAGCCTTTGATGACCGTGATGGGATTTCGCAGGTCGTGGGCAGCCATGCCGAGAAACTTGTTTTTCATGTCGTTCAGTTCGACGAGGCGCTCGTAGAGGCGGCTCTTTTCGGTGCTGATCGAAAGCTGGCCCGCGATCCTTTGGAAGACGTCGACGTGGGCGTTCGCGTAGGTGTGCAGCCGAATACTCGAAAAAAAAATGAACCCGATCGGTTTGCCGAGCGCAATCAGCGGACACGTAAGGCTCGAGCGCATCCCCTCGGCCACGATTTTTTGGGTTGATTCCGACGCCGGATGCTCCTCGAGGTATTTCGGGAGATCGTTGATGATCCTCGGCTTGCCGGTCTGAATGATTTTCTCAAGGCTGCTGCCTTTGAGGAGAGCCGCGTAACCTTTGCCGAGCTTGATTTCGGGCGCCTCGGAGCGGCACCAGCGGGCCCGGACCAATTCGCCAAGGTCTCCCGGCTCGATGAGAGCGCAGCCGATCCGTTCGTACGGAATAAGGGCCCGGAAAGATTCGTAGGTGTCGTTGAAAACGTCGTCTAAAAGCAGGCCTGCATTGATCTTCTCCGTGAGGCCGGAGAGCTTCTCGAATTCATGCGAATTTTCTTCGAGGGCGCGGGCCAGTTTTCGGGTCACCGCTTCGAGACGGGCGATCTGGTCGGATCCACGGATCTGGAGGTCCACGCTCAGCCGTCCCGAGGCCAAACCTTCCAGCGCCTCGATGACTTTTTCGATCCGTTTGTCTTTCACGAGACCGTCTCCTATTCAAACACGATCGATGGTATCCCCGTCTCGGCCAAAAGCTCGCGAGCGATCTCTTCCAAGCGGGCCTTTGGGACCGCCCTGACGGACGGCACCGCCGTGGACCTGGCAATCGTATAAATATGGACCGATTTCGGACCAATCCGGCCGATTGCACGGATCCATTTTGCCACCGCTTCCGCGCAAGCGTTGTCCGCCGGAGCGCTGACGAACAAGCTCTGGATGATGACATCCGGAATTAGCTTCAAATGCTCGATCACTTGCGCAAGAGTAATTTTAGCAAACACATGGTCCAGCGCCTCGTACATCGCCTGATCCCCGGCGTCGAGCTTCATATATCGGATATCGAGCTTCGAAAGGGCCGTCCGAATCTCCGGACGCCGGATCTGCGTGGAATCACTCAAAATCGATACCGGCGCGCCCGGAAAGTACCGGTCCCTGAGTTTTTTGACCTCCTCCACTAGCTTCGGAAACTCCGGATGAAGGGTCGGCTCGCCGTTACCCGAAAAAGTAATCGAATCGACGCTTTCATGCGCGTGCGCCAAACGGGAGAACTCACGCTCGATCTCGCCGAGAAGCTCGGCCGCTTGCGGCAGGCGGATCCCCTTCATCAAAGCTGGGTCGGTACGCCCGTATTGGCAGTAGAGGCAGTCGGATAAGCAAAACTTGGTATCCACAGGCAGGATGTTCAGGCCCAGGGACCTCCCAAGGCGTCTTGAACTCACCGGACCGTAGACAACTGAGTTTTGAAGCGGAATGGTCATTACAGCTTCGCCGTCGTCGCAGTGGTAATCCCCGGAGCATCTTGCCTCTTGAGCTCTTCGATCCTTGCGATGCGTTCCGCCGTCGGAGGATGCGTGCTCAGGAACGGAAAACTTTGCTTCTTTTCGATCGTCGTCAATTTCTTGAAAAACATCAGAAGTCCGTCCTGGGAGTACCCCGTCTTTTTGAGAAGCTCGTAGGCGATCTCATCAGATTGGGTTTCGTCGCTTCGGCCGAACTTGGTCAGGACCCCCTGCTTGGCAAGATTCAGGGCCAGCGTTTTCACCTGGTTCTGGTTCTCTTTGAAGAGAAGCCCCGATACAAAGTCGACGCCGTATTGACGGGTAATCGCCTTTGCAGGATGCCTTTCATACGCGTGCCCGATCTCATGGGCGATGACGCCGGCCAGTTGATCGTCATTGTCGACGAAGCTCAAAAGGCCCGTATGGACGTAGATGTGCGCTCCCGGGATCGTGAAGGCGTTTGGGGTCGCGTCCTTGACGACATCAAACTGGTAATCGAACTCTTTTGTCGGGAGCGCCGCGACAAGCTTCTGCCCCATCGAGCGCACCTTCACCGTTTCGGGCGACGAAGCGGGCAGAATCGTCATCTGCTTAGTAATCTCAGTATTCATCTGGGTGCCGATCTGGACTTCGTCGGAGACCGGAACCAGGTTCACTCCCCGGACGTACGAGCCGAGGCTTGCGCATCCCGTCATGGCCGATAAAACAAAAAGGATTCCCACATACCGGATAGTCTTCATCCTGAAGCCCTCCTTAACGAACGTTAACCAACACCTGGCCGCGTTTCGCGCAACTGCCCGCCGTCTCGTGACCGTCATCCCCTTCGCGCCCCATTTTTCGCCCGGACCGGATATAGTCCTCGAACTCTCCCCGGAATTTTTGGAGGTAACTCAAAAGGGGCATGGCCGCCCCGTCGGCAAGCGCGCAAATCGTGGTGCCGGTCATGTAGCTTCCGATATCGAGGAGGTGGTCGATGTCCTTCAAGCGGCCTCTGCCTTCGACAATCCGTTTCAGGATCCTGGAAACCCATCCCGTCCCCTCCCGGCAGGGAGAACATTGTCCGCAAGATTCATGAGCGTAAAAGCGCATGGTGACATAAAGAGCCTCGACCATACAAGTCGTCTCATCCATCACGATAACGCCCCCGGAACCGGCCATCGTTCCCGCCGCCCTGAGCTTGTCAAAATCCATGCCGATATCGATTTCATCGGGAGTAAGAACCGCGGAAGAAAGTCCGCCCGGGACCACCGCCTTGAGCTTCCGGTCCCCCAGGATGCCGCCGGCGTGATCATAAATAATTTTTCGCAAAGGGGTTCCCATCGGCAGCTCATAGACTCCCGGCTTTTTGACGTGTCCCGAGACCCCAAAAAGGCGCATGCCACCATTTTTTTCGGAACCGAGGTCAGCGAACCACGCCGCCCCGCGGTGGAGGATGAAGGGAAGGTAAGAAAGCGTTTCCACGTTATTGATCACGGTCGGACACCCGAACAGGCCAACGGCCGCCGGAAAAGGCGGTTTGAGGCGGGGCAATCCCTTCTTCCCTTCGAGAGACTCGAGAAGGCCCGTTTCTTCCCCGCAGATATAGGCCCCGGCGCCTCGGTGCAGCACCACTTCAAGTTCGTGCGTACTGCCGAAAACATTTTTTCCCAGAAAGCCCTTGGCCTTCGCCTCTTCCACGGCCCGCTTGAGCTTTTGATACGGCCCCTCATACTCACCGCGAATGTAGACGAACGCCTTGCGGACCTTGTTGGCAAAGGCCGCGATTAGGATGCCTTCGAGGAGCAAATGAGGGGCATGGTTCAAAATGTATTTATCTTTAAAGGTCCCAGGCTCTCCTTCGTCGCAATTGACGACAAGGTAGACGGGCTTGCCCGTATTCTGCGGCACAAAGCTCCATTTCATCCCTGTCGGGAAACCCGCGCCCCCGAGGCCCCGCAGATTCGACCGCTTGACGGCCTCAATGACGTCGGCAGGGGTCCTCGTCTCAAAGATCGTCCACGCCGCCTTGTAGCCGCCGTCATGAACGTACTCCTCGAGCGAGAACGTCTTGCCCGGCACGAAATATTTCGAGATCAGTTTTTCCATAGAGCCGCTTAGACCTTCCCCTTGCCACCCTTAAGGAGCGCGTCTATCTTTTCTTTCGTCAGATTCCCAACATACTCCCCGTCATTGATCTGCATCATCGGAGCGCTCTCGCACGCCCCCAGGCACTCCACTTCCTCGAGCGAGAACTCGCCGTCCGCGGTCGTTTCGCCGGACTTGACCCCAAGCCGTTCCTCGAGATATTGAGTGATATCCCCGGAACCCCGGAGCGCACAGCTCAAGGTCCGGCAAACGCAAAGGTGCGTCTTCCCTTTGGGATGGCGCGGATACAGCGTATAAAACGTCACCACCTCGTGAACGTCGACGACCGGCACCTCAAGGTACCCGGCCACCGCCTCTTCGATTTCAGGGGTGATCACCTCGTACCGCTGTGCCATCAGGCGAAGAACTTCCAACATCGCGGCTCGCTTAGTTTCGTAGCGCGCAAGAATCACATCCGCCTGCTGTTTGATCTCCCCCATGATGAGGTTCGCCATTAACGATCCAACTCCCCGCCGATCATATTGATCGACCCGAAAGTCGCGATGATGTCGCCCATCGTACCGCCCTTGAGCATCGTTCCGAGCGCGGACATAATCGCAAAGCACGGCGGCCGCACGCGCACCCGGTAAGGCGTTCCCGAACCGTCGCTGACCACATAAAACCCGAGCTCCCCGTTCGCGCCTTCCACCGGGGAATAGGCCTCGCCCTTCGGCGGCCGGATCCCGTGCCCGTCCATAACCATCTTGAAATGATTCATCAGCCCTTCGATGTTGCCGTAGGTGTCTTCTTTCGGCGGCCACACAACGCGGCGGTCCCCGGCATGGGTTTTGGAATAAGTCGCCTTGTTCATCCCTTCCATCGTCGGATCGAACGCGGCCACTTCGTCCATGTGTCCTGTGGTCCGGCCCATTTTGGCTTCGTCCACCATCGTCTCGGCGGGAACGACCCGCCCTCCGGTATCGAGGAGCACCGGGCCTCCGGGGATCTGATCCAGCGCCTGCTCGATGATCCTCATGCTCTGTTCCATCTCCTCCATCCGGCACAAATAACGGTCATAGTTGTCACCGTGCTGACCGACGGGGATTTCGAAATCAAAGCGGTCGTAGACAAGATAGGGATTCGCCCGCCGCACGTCGTAATCGACTCCCGTCGAGCGAAGGAAAGGCCCCGTGATGCCGTAGCCGAGCGCGTCCTCCTGCGAAATCCGTCCGACGTCTTTTAAGCGGTCGACAAAAATGCGGTTGCGCGTCAAAAGGCCGTGGACCTCCTTGAGGATACTGCGCGTCTCCTTGATGGCCGCCCGGCATTTCCGGTCAAAATCAGGCGTCAGGTCCCCTTTGACGCCCCCGATTCGCATATAGGAAATCGTGAGCCGTGCCCCCGTCACCTCTTCAATCAGGAAGTACAGCATCTCCCTCGCCTTCATCATATAGAGGAAAGCGGTAAAGGCGCCGAGTTCCATGGCCGAGGCCCCGACACAGGTCAAGTGATCGGTCACGCGGGAGATCTCCGACATGATCACCCGGATGTACTTCGCCCGCTCGGGGATCTCGAGGCCGAAGAGTTTCTCGACTGCGAGGCAGTAGCCCGTGTTGTTGATCAGGGGAGACACGTAATTGAGCCGGTCGGTATAGGGCATGACCTGCAAATAGCCGCTTTGCTCGGCCGATTTCTCGAAGGCGCGGTGCAGGTATCCGATCTCGACGTCGGCGCTGACGACCGTCTCGCCGTCAAGCTCCGCGATGAGGCGGATGATGCCGTGCATCGCAGGATGCGACGGACCGATGTTGAGAAGCATCGATTCCGTCCGTGTTTTTTGAATGGGGCTTGCGCTATTCACTGCTTCACCCTTCAATTCTTGGGCCCGATCAAGGGCTGGCGTTTGCTGTAAGGGTAATCTTTCCGAAGAGGGTGCCCGACAAACTCGTCATACATCAGAATCCGCTTGAGATTCGGATGGCCCTCGAAACGGATCCCGAACATGTCCCAGACCTCGCACTCGAACCAGTCGGCACCAGGCCAAAGCGGCGTGAGAGAAGAAACCACCGGATCCATCGCGTCCACCCGTACTTTGAGTCGGAGCCGGTGGTTCTTGGGAACCGAATAAAAATGATAAACCACCTCAAACCGCGGATCCCAGTTCATGCCGAGACCGTCGACCGCCGTCAGATCCATGAGCACATTCATCTGAAATTCGGGATCGGTTTTGAGGAAGGCCGCGATTTCTGAAAGCTTCTCGCGCCGCACAACCGCCGTTTCGTCGCCGTGCTTCGCGTGGACTTCCAAGACAGCTTCTGGAAATTTCTGCTTGAGTTTTTCGTGCAAATCCGCCATATCGCCTCTAGAGTTGTTTCTGATGTTGGATTTTTTCCTGCAGCTTGATCAGTCCGTCGAGCACCGTCTCAGGCCGCGGCGGACACCCCGGGATATAAATGTCCACCGGAATGATCGTATCAATCCCCTGCACTGTCGCGTAATTGTCGTAAAAACCGCCCGTGCAGGTACAGACCCCGAACGCCACGACCCATTTTGGATCGGCCATCTGATCGTGGATATGCTTCAAGACCGGAGCGATCTTGTGGGAAATGGTTCCGACAACGAAGAGGATGTCGGCTTGGCGCGGCGAAAACCTCGGAAAACCGGCTCCAAAGCGGTCCAGGTCGTAATGCGAACACGCGGTCGACATATATTCCATCCCGCAGCACGCCGTGACGAAAGGATACTGGAATAGGGAATACTTGCGCGCCCAACCGATGGCGGCCTCGAGCTTCGAAGTGATGAACCCCTTCATTTCCATTGGAAGGCCCCTTTTCGCCACGCATACAAAAACCCGACCTCGAAAATAAACAGGAAAATCATCATATCGATGAACGCAGCCCAGCCGATCTCGCGGAAGACGACAGCCCAGGGGTAGAGGAAAATAAGCTCGATATCAAAAATCACGAACAGCATGCCGACGAGGTAGAACTTGATCGCGTGCCGGCCGGCCGGCGCCTCGAAAGGAGCCTTGCCCGTCTCAAACGGCATATTCTTTGCGGCATTTGGCCTCTTGGGCCCGAGTTTTTCAGAAATGAGGAGGAAGGCAATCGAGGTCCCCACCGCCAGCACGAACATGACCAACACGCCGAAATAACTTAAAAGCAATGCAGACCCCTTATACTTACATGCCTGGCGGATTTCCCCGTGAAGCGTATCTCATCATTTTCGAAATCCAACATAGTCATAATTTATTTTTAAAATAATCTGCGATTTTTTTTCCAGCCAGTTCGTTGCCAAGGCGATTCCAATGTCCATCATTAACTACTTTCACTTTCAAGCCTTCTTTCTCAGCGGACGTGACAGTTTCCGCAATATTTTCGATGCAAATAAATTGATTCGTATCACAAAGTCGCTGTTCCTTCCCACTCAATTGGCCGCAAGCATTAAACATGTAAATAGGCACGTTGCCAACCCTTTTTCTCACATTGCCTAAAATGTCTTGGGTTACCGCAAAGCTTCTTTCTTCAAGCTTCTGCAGTTGCTCTTTTTTCGGCACTGAAAGTGCCCTCGTTTTTTCATTATAAGCTTCGAGATAAGCTTCGAGGTTCCTAGTTGCATCACGCCACCTGAATCGATCGTACATATTTAAAAGTCTGTCAGCAACAAAAGAATAATTTCTCACTGTCGATAGCGGAAGCGGAAGACGATAGACGACCTTTTCATCTTCAAGATATGGCCTAACACAATGATTGTTGTAGGGATAACCCGTAACGTCTAAGTCATACAAATTATTCCCGTAGTCGTTTCCACAGAATTGCCACAGTATCAGATCCGGATGGATGATGTCAAAAAAATCATCAAGGACCATAAATTCCTGCAACGAACCATATCCGCCTCCGCCAAACACGAACAGTTCGATGCCATCGTATGCGCGTTCAAGATATGAATACCACTCCTCACCATTTGACACAAAATTCATTTGTGAAAAAGAATCCCCAATAATAAGAATTTTCTTTTTCCCGGTTTCGGGATCACCCCAACGTTTAAAACCATGTTTATAGTATTCTACGGTGATATCTCTAAAATTCCCGGGGGAGTCTTCAACTCTTTTCTCCACTTTAACATTTTCGCTCAAAGACCACCCATAGCGCGTTTGCTGGTGGACCGGCGGCAGCATCAACCTTAAGAGGAGATCTCCGGCAGCAAAGCAAATGATGAACATCTTTACAAATAATATGATTTTAGGTTTTGAAAACTGAATTTTAGCCAAAATAGAAAAGGGGCGAACTCGGAGGCCGACACTCAAGACAACAAAAATCGCGCAAAGAAATGCCAATGCCTGCTGCAGTCGCCCGAAGCCAGGAGAGTAATCAAAAAAAACAGACAGGAGTAACAATAAAACAACCAGCGTGGGAATAAATAGAATTTCTATGATTTTTTTCATGTTTAGGAGGTTACTCGCCCAGATACATACTGAGGTGTTTCCCGGGCGGGAACCGCTCTTTTAAGGAAACAAACATAATGTATCCCCTGAATCGGTTGCAGTCTTTTCAGCAAGCGATTGGATCAATGAGCAACCATTGTTCAAAAAATAATTTAGGCTCTTGTGTTAATTGATGATCCCCTGCAGACGTGCGGCGGCGCGCTGGGCCAGGTGGTAATCGGGGTTCTCTTTGAGCGCACGCTTGTAATAATCGAGCGCCCGAAACCAGTTCCCCTTGCGCTCCCAGACCCGCCCGAGATTGTAATAGGGATAGCAGTAGCTTTCGTAGCGCTTCGCTTCAATCGCCTTCTCAAGCCAGGGCACAGCCTCCTCAAGCTTATTCTTGTCGATCAGATAAGCGCCGATATCGTTGTACGGGTTGCCGTACTCGGGGTCGATCTTGATCGCCGCGTGGCACTCGCGGATGGCGTCGTCATAGCGGCCCTTGAAGCTGTAGGCCCATCCGAGAAAGGTGTGCGCTTCGGCCGTAGGATAGAGCTCGATCGATTTCTTGTAGAGGGTAATTGCTGTCTCGAGCTCACCGGTCGTTTGCTTCTGGTAGGCTTCTTGGAAATACTTTTCCGCTTCGCTGTGGTAGTAGCTATTCGCTTCCGACATATTTCCGGCCTCGCAAGCCTTTATCCCGAAAAGGGTTGGACTAAATGTGGGGGAACCTTCTCGCGACAGTATACCAAAGGTGGGGGCGACTTCCATTCAAAAAAGGGGACAGGCAATCTTTTCCGCCGCTCCCCTTTTTGTCTTGTTATCTCTGCCTGCCGCGAACAAAGTCTTCTCGCGAACGCATCTGATAATAGGGATTATGCTTACGCTCCCGGCCGATACTCGACACCGGGGTATCGCCGTAATCGTGGCCAGGCATCACCACCACATCATCTCCGAGGGTTGCAAGTCGGCTTAGGCTGTCGTAAAGTTGTCCAGCATCCCCTCCGGGGAGATCACACCGCCCGCAGGCATTCACAAAAAGAGTATCCCCCGAAATCAAATATTTTTGGGGTCCGCTTCCATCTTTTGATTCCACCAAATAACACTGCGCCCCCGGCGTATGCCCTGGCGTGTGCAAACAGGTAATCTGAACTGCCCCCACGTTAATTTTGTCACCGTCCTTCGTCTTGACGATGGCCTCCCCGGCTTCTTTGACGAAGTCCGCTTCGGCGCTATGGACATAAACTTTTCCGGGCGCGGACTTGATCAGATTCCCTAGCGCATTCGCGTGATCATAATGCGTATGCGTCAAAAGCACGCCAATCACCTTCATCCCGTCCTGCTGTGCTTCCTTGAGAATGACCTCAGCATCCCACGCAGGATCGACGGCCAGGCATTCCTTGGTTTTGCAATCCCCCACAAGGTAAGCAAAATTATCCATCGGCCCAATCGGAATCTGTTTTAAATACAAAGTGGAGTTTCCCAAGCTATTTTTCATAATAAACAACTTCGATCAGGGGATCGTCCTGCAGTTTGTTGCGGCTTTGCTCCCTGAAATTCCCCGGCAGTTCGGGATAAAAAGCGTCGCCCTCGTAATCGGCATCAATCCGCGTCAGGTAAATCCCGTCGACCCGGTCGATCGTCTGAGCATAAAGATTCGCGCCACCAATGATAAAGGCCTTTTCGGTTTTGACGCTGCGGAGGGCTTCTTCAATCGAAGAAAAAAAACAGAGGTGTTCGCCGTCACCGGTCTTGGTGCGGCTCACCACGAAATTCTCACGGTTCGGCAGGGGTTTCCCGATACTTTCGAAAGTTCTACGCCCCATGACGACCGTACTGCCAGTCGTGAGTTGCTTGAAATACTTCAGGTCAGCGGCAAAATGCCACGGCAGCCGGTTTTCGCGGCCGATAACCCGGGCCCGGGCCATCGCGACCACGTGATAAAGTTTCATAGTGCCTTTTAAACCGCCACCGGCGCCTTAATGGCCGGGTGCGGATCGTATCCTTCGATCGTGAAGTCCGTGTACTGAAAACCAAAGATATCTTTGATGGCCGGATTCAACGTCATTTTGGGAAGGGACTTGGGCGGCCTCGAAAGCTGAAGGGTCACCTGCTCCAGATGATTCAGATAGATGTGGACATCTCCGAAAGTGTGGATGAATTCGCCGGGCTTGAGGCCCGTCACTTGGGCCATCATCATCGTCAGCAGCGCGTAGGAGGCAATATTGAAAGGGACTCCGAGAAACACATCGGCGCTTCGCTGGTAAAGCTGACAGGAGAGTTTCCCTTCAGCGACATAAAACTGAAAAAAACAGTGGCACGGAGGCAGCGCCATCTGATCGATCTCCCCGGGATTCCACGCCGAGACAATCAGCCGGCGGCTGTTGGGATTCTCGCGGATCCCCTCGACCACCTCCGTCATCTGATCGATGACACTCCCGTCAGGCTTCGGCCAGGACCGCCACTGCCGGCCGTAAACCGGCCCCAAATCCCCTTTCGGATCGGCCCACTCGTCCCAAATGGTCACGCCGTTATCATGGAGGTACTTGACGTTGGTATCGCCGCGCAAAAGCCACAGGAGCTCGTAAATGATCGATTTGAGATGAATCTTCTTGGTTGTCACGAGAGGAAAACCGGCTCCCAGATCGAAACGCACCTGATACCCGAAGGTGCTCAGCGTCCCCACACCCGTCCGGTCTTTCTTGGTCTGACCGTTCTGAAGAATATGCCTTAAAAGATCGAGATAAGGTTTCATTGGAATGATGGGATTATACTATGCCCCCTTGGCCGTTGTCTGTAGTCAGTCGTCAATGGTTTTGTGCCCAAAACCCAGGAATCTTAGCCTGACAGCTAAAACACCGGCCCTTCGTTGTTGTGAGCTTGTCTTCCAGGATCCTGTAGCCCAGCCGTTTGATCAAAACCTCCCGGCAATGCGGACAACGGGTATCTTCGCCTCCCTCAATGGCCCCGGGCAAGTTCCCGGCATAGACATAATGAAGCCCAGATTCCCTCCCGATGGAAGCCGCTCGCGCAAGGGATTCTGAGGAAGTGGCGGAGCGGTCCGTCATCCGGTAATCCGGATGGAAGGCCGTCACGTGCCATGGGATTTCAGGGGATACGGCCGCAATGAATCCGGTAAGTTTTTTAATCTCCTCGTCGGAGTCATTGAAGCCAGGAATAAGCAAAGTCACGATCTCCATATAGAATTTGCGCTCATAGAGGTCCCGGATCGTCCGGCATACGTTCTCAAGGGCCCCTCCAAGCTCGCGGTAATGCTTATCGTCAAATCCCTTGAGATCCACTTTATAGAGATCGAGCCACGGCCGCAGATAGTCGAGCACCTCCGGCGTCGCATTCCCGTTTGAGACATACCCGGTCACGAGGTCGGCCTCTTTGGCTTCCTTGAAGATTTCGGCCGCCCATTCGCTTGTGATAAGCGGCTCATTGTAAGTGCTGATAACCGACCGGCACCCGGTCTTGATCGCAATTTCAGCCACTTGCTGCGGTTTAATTTTCATGACCGAAGAGACCGCTTCCGGATCCCGAAGCGTTTGGGTTGTCACCCAATTCTGGCAAAAAGAGCAGTGGAAATCACAACCGAGCATCCCGAAACTCATGGCACGGGAACCGGGCATCACATGGTAAAAAGGCTTTTTCTCGATCGGGTCGTCCTGAAGGCCGCTCACATAACCAAAAGGCACGAAAAGCTTCCCGCCGCGGTTGAATCGGACTTTGCAAACCCCGTCTTTTCCTTCCGGAATCGGACATCTGAGGCCGCAGGCAAAGCATTCGACTCTACCGTCTGGGAGAGCCCTAGACAGCTCTCCCTCTTTTGTATTCTCCGCCAAAATTTCCTCTAACGTTTGCTTTGCCATAGGAATATTATACACCTGCATCCGCCTGAAACTCCATCCTTGCTCCACCTGACGCAGCCCTATATCATAACGCTCATGGATCAGCGTAAAATCGCCTCATTGCAAAAAAATCTTTTGTCCTGGTATCGAAAACATGCCAGGGATCTGCCCTGGCGGAGAACTAAAGATCCCTACAAAATTTGGGTCTCGGAGATCATGCTTCAGCAGACCCAAGTCGACACGGTCATTCCCTATTATCAGAAGTGGATCCGCAGGTTCCCAACCCTGAAATCCTCGGCTCGAGCGCCGCTCTCCCAAGTCATGAAACATTGGGCCGGCCTCGGCTACTACCGTAGGGCAAGGATGCTTCATCAGGCAGCAGGATTCGTCGAAAGGGAATGCGGGGGACGGATTCCGGAGAGCATTCTAGCTCTCATGAAATTGCCTGGGATCGGACGGTATACGGCCGGTGCTATTGCAAGTATCGCCTTCGGCCAAAAAGCGCCCATTCTCGACGGCAACGTGATCCGGATCCTGACACGAATCTATGCTGTCAAAAAGAATGTTAGCAGACCCGCTACGATCAAAAAATTATGGGCAATTTCCGAAAAACTCGTCCCAGAGAATGCCCCGGGGGACTTCAACCAAGGCATGATGGAATTGGGAGCCACCGTGTGTTTGCCGGACCTCCCGGCCTGCACGAAGTGCCCGGTTACCGTGCTTTGCAGAGCACACCAGCTTGGGAAGGAAACACGGTTTCCGGTTAAGAAAATAGGCGAAGGCCTGCAAAAAATCAGGAATGTCGCGCTGGTTTTAAGAGACCGGGAAGGAAAAGTCCTGCTTCAGAAACAGCCGAAAGAGGGCCGCTGGGGTGGGCTTTGGATGTTCCCCTTTTGGAAGGACAAAAAAACGATGCTAACGCAAATACAGCTAGATCACAGACAACTCCAGAAGCTGACCGTCATCAAACACGGCTTTACAAAATATGCCGTAACGCTGGAAGTCTATGAAAACAAAAAAGGGGCAGGCAATCTCTCGATGCCCGCACCATCTTCAAATATTCGATGGCTCAATACCGATCGGCTATCTGAGTACGCGCTCCCCTCCCCGCACCAAAAAATTGCAAATCACCTCATAAGGTCACACAACATACAAACCAACCCTCAGTTGTTGCCATGACCGGGGCAAGTCTGGATGTTGTTCGTCACAAAATTTATCGGCTCAGAGGGATATTTATGATTTGTGATTTCGAAATTCACGCTTTAAAACCGAAAAAAACGAGTTAAAAGCATGTTAGATTATCCGTTAATCAATTTAGAATTAGCTGCATGGAATCAAACTCTTCTGCTCGGCGCAATTGTTCGATACATCTCATTCGCTTGCGCTCGTATTTGGGATTGATCATAACGCTGCTGGATAATCTTTATGTTTTCCTTAGCTGCTTCGTCGACCAGAGAATCATCAAGAAGACCGTTTTGAATCTCTTTGGCAATATTTTGAGGGTCTTCAGGCGAAACCAACAAACCGTTTTTCCTGTTTTCGAACCATGTTGGCATTGCAAAAGAATCCGACTGCACCGGAAATGCCCCCATCAGCATTGCTTCCAAAACAGAGTATGGCATTCCATCTGAGATACTGATTCCTACGACCATTCTTGATTCGCCAAAAAGGCGGAGCATGTCTTCATGCGAACTTTTAGGCATAAGCTTAACGGAAACGTTGGAAGACTTGGACAAAAGTTCAGCGGCAGCCCGCACTTCGGGTGCATGAGCAGAATAAATGACGACGCGGAAATTTCTCTGTCGGATCAGATCAGCATTTAATCGGAGGGCCGCTATTCCAAAAAGGGAACGCCCCATCACCCCCTGGTATCCTTTAAGAGCGATAATCTTCCTTTTTGACGGCGAAATTTGGTTAAGCCGGACAACTACATCACAGCCACCGCCTGCAGGCAGCACCGGGAGGATCGTCTTTTCAAATCCATATTGACGCGCGAGAAATCCATCACGCTCACAATCAGACAGAAAGAAATCGCAGCGATTAAGAATGGCTCTCAATTGCGGCTCATAGTCATCGAGTCGCGCAAATAGAAACAAATCACTTCCCCAGCAACTAACAATCCAAGGAGGCAAATTTGTTCTTAAAAGATTAAAAGCTCTTAAAACAAGATAGCCCGCTTTGGTCATTTCTAGAGAATGAACAATATCCGGCTTGATGCGCCGAATCGTTTGCGCCAGAGCAATTCCATCATAATCATGAAGCCCGATATTTTTTATTTTTCTTACGATTCTTTCGTGTAACGGCTGCCTCAAAATGTTATGCGCCGTCACATCCTTCAAATAAGGATGTAAATCGGCCCGGTAAGCCGGGAACAAATGGACGTCCCACTGGTCTCTATCCAGTTGGCGAACCCAGCGTCCGGTATGCACGCTGTCCGGCATGGCAACAAACAATATTTTCTTTTTAGGGTTCATCGATTTAGAATTCTGCAAAGATAAAAAGCGGCGAAAAACTTATTTTTCACGGCCGCACCGTTCCTTTCAACCAGGTAACCTTATTGACAATCGGTGTGTAGCTCTGAATGATTTTTACGACCTTGGTGGAAACGTAGTTGATTGTGTAAGCCTTTCCCACAGAAAAAGGTTCTTTATTTTTGTGCATCGCTATGGCTAGAGCGACCGCTCTCATAACATCACTTTCTTTAATGCCGCCGACGATGATCGACCCGTAATCCAAAGCTTCCGGTCTTTCCGTGGAGGTTCTAATCAATACAGCCGGGAAATTAAGCATGGCGGATTCCTCTGACAAGGTTCCGCTGTCAGAAAGAACGCATAAAGCATGCAGCTGCAGGTGGTTATAGTCAGAAAAACTCAGGGGTATTACATTTTGGACGAACCGGTTAAATCTAAATTTTCTCGATTGGATATATCGTCTGCTTCTTGGATGCGTTGAATATATCACCGGGACTTTATATTTTTCACCAAGCACATTAATGGATTTCATGAGCAAATAAAAGTTTTCTTCCAAATCGATGTTTTCTTCTCTGTGCGCACTGACAAGCAGATATCGCTTTTTCGATAATTTAAAATGACTCAGGACGCCGCTTTGATCTATTTTATGCCTGTTGGCATTAATCACTTCTCGCATTGGCGAACCTGTAACAAAGATCGTCTTTCCGTCGATCCCCTCGGACAGTAAACATTTACGCGCATTTTCAGTATAGGGGAGATTCACGTCCGCAATGTGGTCCACGATTTTCCGATTGACCATTTCAGAAACATTCCAATCCCAGCATCGGTTGCCGGCTTCCATATGAAAAATTGGAACTTTTAGGCGCTTGGCGGAGATGGCAGACAGAGCGCTGTTGGTATCTCCAAGGATAAGAACGGCATCGGGTTGCTCTTTAGCCATGAGGCAATAATTCGATTCGACAATTCTGCCGATCGTCGCCCCGACGTTTTTGCCTACTGCGTTCAGATAAAAATCCGGTTTCCTGAGGGCAAGATCTTTAAATAAAAGTTTGTTTAACTCGTAAGAGTAATTCTGGCCCGTATGAACCAGGACATGATCAAAATAGACATCACATTTTTTTATGACTTCGGATAAACGGATTATTTCAGGCCGCGTTCCGAGCACAGTCATTAATTTAAGTTTTTTCATGGCTCTCAACTTTCACATAATGAGTATCCGGCTTTTCAGGATCAAAGACGCTGCCAGCCCATATCACGGTGATGAGATTCTGTTTTCCGGTATTTTGAATCGAATGAACATATCCGGGAACCACATCGATGACTCTTAAATCTTCACCCAAGACCTTATAAGGGTAGACTTCCGAACCGTGAACGTGACGGAATTTGATCAGGGCCTCGCCGCTGACCACAAGAAATTTCTCGAATTTAGAGTCGTGATAGTGATTACCTTTGATCGCACCCGGATGGGTAAAGCTGATCGAAACCTGACCGCTGGAATGTTTTAGAAATTCACTGAAGAGACCACGAGGATCAGCAATCGAAGGCAGTTTGTAATCGAATTGATGCGGATCAATATAGCTGGAATACACCGAATAGAGTCTTTTTCTAATTGGAGAACTCAGATCAAGCCGTAAAGTGTTCCGCGATTCGTAAAAGGAATAAAGTATTTCCGCCAGTTCTCCTAAAGTAAGCGGATAAATTGGTCTGATCGATAAAATCCTCTTCGTTTCGGAAATAATGCGGCCCGCAATGACGTCCAAAAACTCATTCACAACGTCGTCGATGTAGGTTAATGTGATTTCGTGATCGGTGTCGGATATGTGTATTTCCCTGCCGCGAGAAACCTGATGGCAAAATGTTGCGACGACGGAATTGTAATCTGGTCGGCCCCACTTGCCGAAAACATTATGCAGCCGGTAAATAAAAACAGGAGTACCGGTTTCATTCGAATAAGCAAAGAGGATATCTTCGGCCGCTTTTTTGCTTTTCCCGTAATCATTATCCAGCACCGCCTGTATGGAGCTGGAAAAGATAATCGGGCTTCTCCTCTTTAACCGCCGGCAGATTTCTAAAATATGGGCGGTTGCTTTTACATTTCTATCATAAAACTCAGCCGGATTTTCCGGACGGGTCACCCCCGCCAAGTGAACAATAAAATCCGTTGATCCAATTCCTTTTTCTAACTCGTCAAGTCCCTGACCGGGAAGGAACTCGAGCACAGCATGCCCCTGCGTCCTCAATTGCAAGCAGAGGTTTTTACCGATAAAGCCTCCTGCGCCTGTCACGAGGACATTCATAAGCTTATTCATCTCTCCATAAATCAACTTTTCGAATCAGGCTCTTTACCTCTTCGAACGACAGCCTCTGGGTCGAATTTGATGAAAAAGAACCCCCAATCTTTAATTGCTCCTGCGAACGGGTTTCGTACTTGGCATAGTTAAGGTCTCTGTTGTCAGGGGGAATTTTAAAATAGTCACCCATTTCGATCGCTCTGGCCATTTCTTCGGCCGTGATCAAAGTTTCATGAATTTTTTCACCATGCCGAGTGCCAATAATTGAAATTTCGGATTTTGAATTCGTGATTTCGATCACAGCTCGAGCAAGGGTCGCGACATCACAAGCAGGGGCCCTGTGAATAAATAATTCACCCTGCTGCCCACGCTCAAAAGCAAACAATACCAGGTCAACGGCATCCTCCAAAGTCATCATAAATCGAGTCATTTCAGGATTGGTAATCGTAAGGGGTTCATTTTTTGCCGCCTGTCTAATAAATAGCGGGATGACGGATCCCCGGCTGCCGATGACGTTACCATACCGCGTGAGGCATAAAAGGGTATCTTTGTCCGTTAAACCTTTTGATCGTGCGACAATGTTTTTTTCCATCAATGCTTTTGTCATTCCCATGGCATTGATCGGGTACGCCGCTTTGTCCGTAGAAAGGAATACGGCTTTTTTTACATGATGCTCACGGCAGGCCGTGATCACATTATCGCTTCCGAGAATATTTGTCTTTACCGCCTCGATGGGAAAGAACTCACAGGAGGGAACCTGCTTCAGAGCGGCAGCATGGAAAACATAATCGACATTTTCGAAGGCATTTCTAATGGAGTCGTAATCCCGAACATCACCGATAAAAAATACGATCCGGTCATCGTTATATTTTTTTCTTATATCTTCCTGCTTTTTCTCATCACGAGACAGAATTCGAATTTCTTTTGCATTGCAGCTTAAGAGTTTGGCGAGGATCTTCGCGCCAAACGAACCGGTCCCCCCCGTAATGAGAAATTTGCTGGTTTCTGGCTTAAAGTTCATTTTCTTATCCTCTGGGTTGATGTATATCCAGGCTTCGCTTTAAGCCCGTCTTTACAATTTTAACTCTAATCGATTGATGCTGGACTTCACATCCTATATCGGCTCAACGAATGCTTTAAATGGAATATCTGCAATCAAAGCATTGGTCTCGCCCCCTAGTGAGCGCCGTCATAACCGGCATCCAATTGTGTTTCGGCAGAAGCAAGCCTCCCCATTAAATACACGCGGTTGGTTATATTCTTACAAAGTTCTTTGTTTCTCGAAACCACGACCGTGAAAACTTTTTTTACTTTCAAAGCTTTAACTCCACATGGGCCTGGCGAATAAAACGTCGTGGTAAAACTCACCGTACTTTCTCAAGTTCTGCGCTCATCCAATCAGAATTCAAACATTTCATCTGCTCCAAATTTCTATAGGGACTCGCCACCAGCTGCAATGCCTGTTTACTCATGACAAATCTTGGATTCACCTTGTATCTTTTGCATTTGTTCCGGCCCAAGCTTCGAACGACATTGATGTTCCTCCACCAATCCGCATGAGGAACCATCAGCACCACAACACCGCGAGCCTGCAGGGGCGGCGTTAAAAGATATCGCAGGTACGCCTGCCCGATGCCATAGCCGTGGAAACCGAAATAAAAAATTTGATTTTTTTCTCAATGAAATACGCGATCGTCTCTTCCTGCCAGACACGGCTTCCATTTGCAAAAGAATCTCCCCAAAACAAAAACCAGGACTATCCCTTTTTGTGGTTCGAGACCGACAACGACGGTCTTGCGAGCCACCAATTATTTGACGGCCACTACATATTTTCGGATTGTGCATTTGTCCTTGGTTTGTGGCCCAAAATTGAATGATCTTCAATAATTCCATAGAGATCACTGACAGAAACATTGAACGCATTCTGACGTTATCATAGCATTTTTTATTGACGACGTCTCGGGTAGGCGTATCCGGCGGAACGATTCTATAGGGCAGCAACGGTTTCCGAAAAAAGAACCCCGCTACTCATCCAATCCTCTTTTACCCTTTTCTAAATGCCTTCCCGCCGGCCCGTTTTCTTGAAGAAACGAACATCGCGTACATCTTGTGTCCCGCTTACCTAGACTCGTTTGCTGTACGTATTTTGTTTCTTTTCGTTTGAAAATCTTGCCCAATTAAAAATAACCGGTCTATCAATTTAAAATAATAAGCAACCCCCATCAATCTAATGAATACTACGGCAAGACAAATTCCAATCTTTTTGCAAAGTTTCGCAAATATATTTCTGAATATTTTTTTTTCAACTCGACCTTTTTCGCGACAAAATTCCCAAAAAGAACCTTTGCCGGTATGAAATGGGTCCGCAGCAGACTTCTGCCATTGCGGTGATTCCATGAAAGCCGATCGCTCCCATCCTTCAATCAACTCACCATTGGAATATGTTGAAAACGCGTAAGGGATGGAAGAGTAATAAGCATAATGATTCGCTCTAATTAATCCCGCATAAATATATAAAAGTTCTGAAATATCCGATCGATTTTTACAAATTTCCAAAATCTTAGCGGGATGGCTATCAGGCAGGATCTCAAAAAACATAGGCGGATTGTCTAATAGTTTAAAATCAGTCCTACTAAAATGAACGAGGGCAAGAGGGGTCCCTGATTCAATAACATAGAATAGCCCCCCCTCTTTTTTAAGGCTACGTTCGTGAAGATTCCAATAAGCAAGGTTGTAGGCAGGGTTTTTAAGAATAGTCACACGATCAAAATAAGCCGGCACAAGATCAATCCATTTTTGATCTACAAACAAACCTTTATCCAACCGCAGCAAGCATTCATTTGTTAACTTGTCTTTCCACCACGTTAAAAACCTCTGCCCAACCACCCCGTTCGCAACGCCTAAAAAACCAAGATTATAGGCTCCTCTTTGTAACAGACGAAGGTCGTTAGCCCAATAAGAATTTTTTTCATACGGGCTTAAGGTGTGCGGTGTGATCACAATGGCCGAAAAATCGAGAAGTTCTATCGCCTCGCTTAAAGGTCGAAAACACAACATATCAGGATCAAGGTAAACAACTTTGTCAGCCCCCTGATCTAAAAGAGCCTGAAAAACAAAGGGTTTTACCCCAGTACAGGCTTCGATCATTTGATATTTGAAAACAAACTGTTTATAGTTCGGAATCGAGATATCTTCAGGATACACTACGGAAAGTCCCTTCCGCCCTATATCTTCTCCATAATCGCGATGAATATCGTCTACAAGAAATATCGAGAAATTAGATTCCGGATGGTTTCTTTTAACAGACTCCCCCAGGACAAATGCTTGCGCAAGGTAGTTTCTGGACACGATAGTAAAAAAAGTGATTTTTCCGCTCATCGCCGGCAAACTCTCCCAAAATCTCCCGCGATTTGGTCCCAAATTTGAACCAATTCGGCTTCTTCCTTTGCAGGAGAATATTGCTCCTTTATGAAAGCGGCGGCAGATTTTATTTTTTCAGAATAGGCAGTGGGATTGACTTCTAACTCCTTGATCACTTTTTCAACGGTTTTCGCAAAACCGATGATATCGCCCGATTCAATAGGAAACGAAAAATCGGGTTTTAAATATTCTCTTCCTCCCCAGCCATGATAACCAATCACAACACATCCGCAGAGCATCGCCTCCGATGGCGGCAGAAATGAACCTTCTTGGTGGCAAAAGCTCAAGAAAATAAGCGATTCCTTCATAATGTTCGCGGTTTCCGAAAGTGATTTGGCGTCGATCGCAATCACGTTATAATTTTTCAAAAAACCTCTAAATTTTAAAATATTAATTACTTGCAGAGCATCCGCGTAATTTTTCCTCGACATAAAACATATTTGCTTTTTCTTCCTTGAATCGTTCAAAAAAACATCTATATCTCGCGAACAATGGTAAAGCGGAAAAAGCTTCAGCCCCGGAAAAGCATGGCTCATATATTCTTCGGTGTAATGGGAATTCGTCATAACGCCCACGACATCGCCATGAGGATCATTATAAGGCGACCGCAAATCAAGCGGATCGCAGGAATATCCACTGAACGTAAATACGGGCCCCTGATTAAATATAATTTTTTTTACGCCCGGCTCCATATTTAAAATTTGGAGCCCGTAAATTTCGGGGACAACCAGATAATCGACGTTTCGAATATATTGCGAGGAATGGTTGCACGGGAAACACACTTTTCTTTTTATGGGATTGACCTTTGCGTGAAACAATTTATCTTTACATTTTCGCCATAGAGGTTTTACCCGGTAAGCTACCTTTGTCTTATTCTCAAACCACGTGCATCGGAAACCTTTTTTTTCATGAAGAACATATGCCGAGTATCCATATTTGTTAAGGATGTCCACATGACGGTAAATTTTCGCGACTCCTCCGCTTGGCCAATTCTGGTCAGGAGATAAATAATAAATATTCATTTTCAGCCACCCATCCCATTATTTCAAACTCGCTTCGCCAAAGAATTTGAATGCCATGGATACAACCTCATTAAAAACTGAATGACCCGTCGAATCATTTTTTCATTTTTGAAGCAGCAATAACCGTAACCCCTCAATTTATCTCGCCATAATTTAAGGGGTGTGTATTTCATCACATGAAAAGCCGCTTTCATACATCTTCTATTTTTTAAACTTTTGGCCAATTCTAAATAGGAGAATCCGATTATTCCTTTGACGGATTCAGACATGCCTTTCAAATAATTGTCAAATGCCCAAATAAATAATTCGTTCTCCTCCCGCACGCGCCTTTGAATTTGACGAGCCCCTTGTGAACATTTGTGTATTCTGAATTTTACGAGCTTCATTGGAATATATCGGAAAGGATAAAGTTTGAATAACTCATAAATCATTTTATAATCCTGAACCAGTCGCAAGCGCTCGTCAAAACCGCCTACTTTTTCAAGGCAGCGTTTGGGTATTAGCAAGGTACATGCATAAAGAAAAGATTTTGTGATTAACATGTAGGCAAAAGCATCGGGTGAAACCAAGCCCGCTTTTTTCTCCCCTGCAATTTTTGATTGCTCATTGATCACATAAAAATCAGTATACAGGATAGAGTTCTCGACCTCATCAACGCTTTCTCGCAGATAGTTTATCTGCACTTCTAATTTTTCAGGCAAATAAACATCGTCATGACTTAACCATGAAAAATATTCCCCCTTCATCTCTTTTATAGCCAAATTTAACGCGGTTGAAACCCCGCCGTTTGTTTTGCGCAAATAACGCAGTTTTTCTCCGTAGGAAAGAGCGATGGCCTCCGTCTCACCTGCGTCCGCAGAGCCATCGTTGACGACAATAACCTCACAATTTTCATATGTTTGGGCCAAGGCGCTGTCGATGGCTTCTTTTAAATAATCCTTCCCGTTATAAACGGGAATGATGATTGAAACTTTCGGAGCAAATTTCATTTAGAGACGCCCAAAAAAATTATTCATGGCTAAAAGTATAATTTATGACTCATGCGGTCAAGCAACGAATATGGTGCGTGATTCGCAAGTTCGGCTGTTAGGCATTCCATTGAAGGCTCTGCCAACTGCAGAGGCAAAAAATCCATTCTACCGCAGCGTTTATTTACTGCGCCAATACTCGTACTAGCTATATAGCCCATGCTGTGTATATCGGCTATTCCTGCCTTTTGGACACAAGCATCCTTTGGCATCAAATAGATCTTTGTGCTCCTGCCGGAGGATATCTGCGTTACGCCCCGAAAGCATTTTCGATAAGGCGAATCCGGTGAGCCTGCGGCCCGGGACGCATCACAACAGCGACCACGGCAAAAGATACGGAAGCATCGCAGAGGCGTTTGTCTTTCAAATACCATTCGGCAAGGCGCAGCAGCTTCCTTTGTTTGAAGCGATGCACCGACTCTTCGGGCGCGCCGAAGCGCTCGCCCGAGCGGGTTTTAACCTCGACAAAAATAATCCAGCCCGCTTTCTTGCAGACGGCGTCGATTTCTCCGATCAGAACCCGGTGGTTTTTTTCGAGAATTTGGTACCCTTGGACTTACTGCCGGATAGGGCTCGGCGGAAAATCATTATTAATGATAAGTACCGTTTTACTTGTTGCCATTCAAATCCTGAAGCGCGTTTATGCGACTAAAGGTGCCATTCATCGGCTCGTTACTCCCCCTTCCCAAGCAGCACTACGCGCACGGTCTTGAGCAGAATTAGAAGATCAATCGTCAGAGAAATGTTCTTGATATAGTAGAGATTGAACCGGAATTTACGTTCGTAATCTTTGACCGATTTCGTATAGCGAAACTTGACCTGCGCCCAGCCCGTAATCCCTGGCTTTACCGTAAAAACTAGATCAAACAGGGGTATTTTCCTGCGGCAACGCTCGACGAAGTAGGGGATTTCCGGCCTTGGCCCAATCAGGCTCATATCTCCTTTTAGAACATTAAACAATTGAGGGATCTCGTCGATCCGGTAACGGCGCAGCCATTTTCCGACTTCCGTAACCACTTGACGTCCCCGGCGCACTTCGGTCATCGTACGAAGCTTGATCAAGCGAAATGGTACACCATCCTTTCCGATCCTGTCCTGAAAAAAGAAAACTTTTGGGAACCCTTCACGAATTCCAAGATAGATAACAGCAAAGAGAAATACGGGCATAAGAACGGCGAGGAGAACCGTCGCTGCCACGATGTCCACCAGCCGCTTAACCTTCAGATAGGACCGTGCCTTTACCTGAACTACCATTGAAATAAGCTGAGCAGTGCCTAAGCGACGGTGGGGGACTTCTCCCGTAATTTTTTCATAAAGATAGGTAGCGTGAATGACCATCACCTTAGCTCTCAACAATTCTTCAGTCAGTTGGTCTTCAAGATCAGGATCCAAATCTTCACAGGCCCAAATCGCCGTTTGAACCCCTAATTTTCGGATCAGACTCACCGCATCTGCCACCTTGCCGACCACGGTCACGTCATATTTGCTTCGCTTCGCATCCTCCTGCTCCGTCAAAATCCCGGCAATGTTCATGCAAGTGTGTGGAGTCTGGCGAATGCATTTGATCAATTCCGAGGCCATGAGGCTTGTCCCAAGAATCAAAACTTTTTTGCTCATCAGTCTGGAACGGAAAAGAAGGTCATAAATCATCCGGATCACCCAAATAAGGACAATGAGAAAAATCGCCGCATAAAAAAAGGAGACTCTCTGCATCGCAAATGAGCGGTTGAGAAAAGAAATGGAAAATGCGATCAACATCCCCGAAGATACCCCGACGCAAATATCGACCATAGTTTGGGCAGGGTAGAAATACTTAAAAGGGAAATATAAATCAACAATATAAAAAAGCATCATGAACATAATGAGCACAAAATTCGCGTGCGGAACCCTGACGAAAACCCACTCCCATGAGCCCGCGCGCAAATAATGCGCCAACGTAAACGAAGCAATCACCGCCGCCGCGTCACAGATCAATAAAAAAACGCTTCGTCTGGAAAACTCCCTAACCATGCATTCCCCTCATCATTTTATGCTCACCAAGCTTACCATGGCGGATCCCAAATGCTTTCTGGAGTACTGAATAGCCAGTGTCTGTTCCTGATTGCGAATTTCTTCAACCCATGTGGGGCTTTTTTTTTGAATCTCCTGGATCAGAGACGCCAATTGAGTCCCTTGTCCATGAGCCACCCGGAATCCGGCTCCTCCAGACTGAATCAAATCTCCAATATGACTTTTTTCAGGACCGATATAAATAAAGGGCTTCCCAATTGAGAGAATGCCATAGATCTTACAAGGGTGAACCACCCCAACAAACGGCTCCCCCATCACCACGATATGCAAATCTGCCGCCGACAGTGAGTACTTTAAATCGGATCTCTTTTGATAAGGTAGCTGCAAAATATTTTGAAGCTTATGTCGAGTTTTAAAATCAAGAACATCACGGACACGCTCACCGCCACCGATAAACACAAAAATCACGTTGGTGTCTTCCTTAAGCAACAACGCCGCTTCCAATAACGTATCTAACGGATGACAAACACTGTGATTTCCCGAGTACATCACCACAAATTTCTTGGTTAATCCATTCTCCACCCTAAAGAGATTCTTTTCACGCTCCACCGTATCCCAATTCTCATCATGCGACCATGGCGGGATGACTTGCACCCTATTGGGATTAACCTCTTTCGCAACAATTCTGTCTTTCATAAACTTATCTAAAACAACGATTGTCTCGCTGTTGAGGAGAACAAATTTGAGAGACGCATCAAGAACTCGTACAGCGATCGAGTCTATCGCCAGCCACCCAGCCAGAATCGCTTCATCCGGATTGATATCCATCATCCAGTAAACTAATCGGCTTCTACGGAGCTTCGCGAAAATGGCCGCCACCCAGCCTACAAGCGGCGGCGAAGTCAGGGCAACGATCACGTCGAATCGTGAAAACCAGAAAAGCTTCCACGCAAACGCAAAATTGATCAACAACGCGTCCAAAGTTCTGCCCACTTTACTCTTCCGCCCAAAACTGAATCTCCAAACTCTTTCAATATGAATCCCCTCCCTTTTTTCGGACTTGGCATAAAGCACGCTGGGATCGGCATACCCCCTTCTGCAGGTCAGGACAGTAACGTCATGCCCTTTCCGCACAAGATCCTCTGAGAAATCCGTGAGTTGCTGTGCGGTCGCGGCCGGATCAGGATAAAAGGTCTGATTAATAAGAAGAATTTTCACGAAGGGTACGGATCTATCTGGCGATAAAGCAATGTCCCAACACAAGCACATCCATTTTCGTTTTGAGAAAACAATCAATGGCTTCTTCGGGTCTACAAACAACGGGTTCATTTTCATTGAAAGAAGTATTCAGAAGAACATAAACACCGGTCAAATTGCCGAATTCGGTAATAAGCTTCCAAAAAAGTGGATGTTCCTTTTGGGACACCGTCTGGACGCGAGCGGATCCGTCCACATGAGTAATGGCGGGTAAAATAGACCTTTTTTCGGGTTTTACGGGAAATACCTTTAACATAAATGGCGAACTGGCGCAGTCCATTTCAAAATAGTCATTTACATGTTCTTCAGGCACTGCTGGCGCAAACGGCCTAAACCCTTCACGGTGTTTAATGCGATGGTTGAGGATATCCTTCATGTCCGGCTGCCGGGGATCTGCCAGGATACTGCGGTTACCCAGAGACCGCGGGCCAAACTCCATCCGCCCCTGGAACCATCCCACAACTTTTTTCTCCTTCAAGGCTTTGGCAGTTTGAATAATCATGTCTTCTTCGGGTAGCTTTTTATACTTCATTCCGCGTTCTTTCAAGATCGCTTCGATTGCATCATCCGAAAACTCAGATCCATACAACGCATGCGACATGACAAAGGTAGCAGGTCCAACTTCGGTCTTCAAACAGGGGACAGACACATTTTGTTTTTTTTGCCTGTCCCCTGTTTTAACCGAACCAAGGGCTTGATGATATGCATACAGCGCCGCACCAATAGCCGTTCCAGCATCCCCTGCCGCAGGTGGAATATAAATATTTTTGAAGGGGGTATTTTTTCGAATCTTGCCGTTCGCGACACTATTGTAAGCAACCCCGCCGGCCATGCACAGATTGTCCATCTTCGTTGTTTGGTACAAATGATTGAGCACGTGGAAATAAATCTCCTCCACCACAACCTGCATAGAGGAAGCCATGTCTCGTTCTTTTTGCGTCAATGGTCCATCCGGACTCCGCGGCACCCCAAAAAGCTCCATCCACTCGGACGAATAGAGTATGTCTTGCTCAGGCCGCCCTCCCTCCCAGCGAATTTTGGACTGGCCTTTGTGCTGCATAAAATAATCAAGGTTGAGTTCAAATCGGCCATCCGGTTTCAGGATAACCATCTTTTCAAACTGTTTCGTGTAAACCGGCTTACCATAGGCCGCAAGCCCCATCACCTTGTATTCATCACCAAAACTCAAGAATCCTAGAAACTGTGTCCCGGCGGTATAAAAAAAACCCACAGAATGTGGAAAATAAACACGATTCAAAACATGAAGATCATTTCTATCGCCATATCCCCACATGGCGGCCGAAAAATCCCCCAACCCATCAAGCGAAAGAAAAGCCGCCCCTTCAAAACCGGAAGCATAGAAGGCGCTTGCCGCATGCGCTAAATGATGCTCCACATGAATGAATTTTGCAGGCAAACACTTCCTCCCCCCTTGGGGGGGAGGCAAAGTGAGGGATGACGTCTTGTCATCCCCGCATGCTTTAAGCGGGAATCCAATCTCCGCCATAACCGCCTTAAAATCCTCTTCAAATCTTGCCGCCGCCCGAAACGCCCTTACGCGGTTCATCAAGAAATCAAGGGACGGCCAATTCTTCAAACTAAAAAGCACCTTTCGAAGAAGATTAGCGCGCGGATTCTTCCCGATCGCCACCACATCTATTTGCTCAAGTAGGACTCCCGTATCTCTTAAACAAGCCTGCAGCGCCAGCTTCGGGAACCCCGAAGCGTGCTTCACCCGGCTATACCTCTCCTCCTCCGCCCCCCATAACAATACGCCGTCTTTAACAAGAGCAACGGATGAATCCGGATGATAGGCGTTAAGCCCTAAGATAATCATAAATATAGTGATTCATTTGTGTTGAATCGACAATGGATGAATTACAAAGAGATATCTTTCGCGCCACTGCCACTAACCAGCGGTTATGCGGAATCGGTCGCTGTTCAGGGATGAGGCATCGCCACCAAGCATTTTTGATCACTTTCGCTTGAAAACCAGTTTCAGCGAAAACCTCAGGGCATTGTTCCAATTGAAGCGAATGTGTCTCTATAAGCCAACGAACTGCGTGAAATCCCAGGATCTTTGTAGCTCCTCGAAGCGCATCCATTTCAGCTCCATCAATGTCCATTTTGACAAGACACGGTAAAACGATTTGATCGCAATAATTATCGAGCATAACCCTCCCTTTGCCGTCATTAATTGATCCAACAAATTGTTGGATGATGTTATATTTTAGATCCTTGGTGCTAGTACCTCATGACACTTGAATTTGTGGGTAGCGGCGCTTGAGTTTGATGCGGGCTTTGTCAGTAGTAAATTGCCAATCCACTGATTTTTGCCCAGCATTGCGCTCACGTTCACTTGCGTTGCGGCCCGCTTCGTTGCTCCCTCTTTTCAAGGCTTTTGACGCTCCGCTCAGAAAAAAGAATCTCTTCTTATCTCCGGAGCCTACTACCGAGTGTTCCGGAACTTGCTCGGACGGGACTTGAACCCGCTAGAGAGATGCAGCTTTCACGGCGCACCATGGCCGTAATATATATCCATGAACGAATGAAAGTTCAGTAATTTGGCCAGCAATGATTCAGGCATGTAAGCATTTCTCTGTATTTACTGATCAAAGTTTGAGCTGTTTTTGACCAATCATATTTCTCTTTTGCCATTTTTCTTCCATTCTCACCCATTTCTCGCCGCAAGCGTTCATTCATAAGAAGTTTTAATATCGCATCTGCGAAAGCTTCGCTGGTATTCTGACAAACAATCCCCGTGTGAAAAGCCATAACATCCTCCGCCAAATTCACGGCATCACTAATGACTACAGGACAACCAACGGACATTGCCTCAGCAACGGCAATTCCAAAGTTTTCCTGAAGACTTGGAAGAACATAAATATCCGCTGCGGACAGTGTTTCCTTTTTGGAATCCCCTGTCAGCATACCCGTAAAAAGAACCTTTGAACCAATTTGAAGCTCAAATGATAATCTCTTAAGGGAATCTACATATGTCGCATTGCCTGGACCTGCAATTATAAGGTGCGAATTGGGATATTTACTCAAAACCAATTTAAAAGCACGAATCAACAGCTCGGGTTGTTTCTTATAATGAATCCTCCCGAGAAAAAGGATAACCTTATCATCACCTATTGAGGGGAATCGTTCTCGGAAAACCTGCGTCTCCGGAACATGCTCAAACAAAGCATTGTCAACGCCAAGCGGACAAATAAAACTCTTCATAACATGCCCCATGGCCGGCAAGGACCTCGCTTTTTCCTGTTTTGAAGTAAAATGAATGGACGCAGCTCGACTAATAATTTGCTGACCCGCAAGTATCATATAAATCTTTTTTCGCCATTTCTTTTGAGTCATAGACCATGGGTCAAGCATACCGCAAGGGCTTAAGACATAGGGCCTTCTTAATTGGACGCAGATTTTTGCGCCCATCCACACAGGATATTCCCACAAACCATGAATATGGACAATATCTGCTTGCCGGATCGCAGGAACTAATTTCCTCTTTAAATTCCAAGACCATCTCCACCGGACAATATCACACCGTCCCAGAATCAAATGTCTGACATCAATGGGAATACCGCTTTGGAAAAAATTGTAATCGGTCGCACCAATGACCATTTGATGGCCAAAAGAACCCATGGCCTTAACTAGATTCATCACCACTTCCACGGGACCTCCGGAGGAACGTGAAAGATCGGGAATGATGTGGAGTATTGACAAGCATCGAATCAATTGCATTGTCTACATCCAAAACTCATCTTTAGCCAATAGCCGACAACATTTTCAGAGCAACGTCTCGTCATTCTAAGTCTCGCAGGAAATCCACTGAGAAATTCCGAGCTCATGAGCCCAAATATTAATTTCTATAGGTTTCAAGAGGGCGTGCAGTTCCAAATGTTGAATTTTAAATATCTTTATTCAAAAGAGATATTTCATTGATTGCGTTTTTTTTGCTCAAATCTTTTGATGATGGAGACGATATTTCAGGTAAGAGGCTCTCTGAATTTATCAGAAAATCGGCCAATTTTTCAGCGATTAATTCATAGCCCGCAGCGTTACAATGAGGGTCCCTCGGCAAAAGATGGAAAGGTCCTCTATGACTATTTCGAATAAAATAGTCTACGAGACAACAAAATGAAATAGAGTTTTCCTCCGCGATCATTACCAAACGTTGTTCCAACGCATGCCGAGCGTGATGCGATTGGTTTAGTTTATGATCAGACTTAACATGAGAATCCCATACTTCCCCAATCGAAGGATGTTTAAAGAAGGCAAAACTAGCATTGTTGGATTCGGCACACAGCTTCATCTCATTAATTAATGCGATAACGAGTTGCCAATTCACACCGTTTATTGATTCTGCGCTTAAAGAATATTCATCGGTGTCGTGTCGCTCCAACCATTGCTCAAATTTCACTCTTAATACCCATATGTTGGGTTGAAAATATCTGTACGAGGCTGAGCACTGAATCCACTTTCGCCAATCGTTCTGACTACCATCATCAATTTGCGGACTTATTTTCACTAAAGGTTTTAGAACTACTCCATTTTTTTCATCTAAAACAAACTTGGGTTTGACTAACCCATGCGCAATGTCAGCGAGATTACCATCAAAATCATTGGCACATAAGCCATATATTGCAATATCAGGTTTGTATATAGGTATTAATTGCCTCATTCGCAACAGAACCTGATCTGTCGAATAACCTTGTACACCGGCATTAATAACTTCAACATTAAGGCCCTTGGAACGTAAAATCTTTTGCAAATCAGCATGTACGGTCTTGTTTTGGTCTATCGCACGTCCCACAACTGTACTGTCACCAAAAAACATAATTCTTACAATATCAGCTTCTCGCTCCCGCCTTGTGGTTCCTGGCATTAGGCCATCTTTGTTTGTTTGGAATCTAGAAATAGCGCCTTTATCCGTCAGAAATGCAATATCTAAATTTGGTTTATTAACCCAACCTAGTGCTAAATCCAGCTGCCAATCTGCCGATGGATTTCGCAATTCCCAAAGATATTTCGGAACGAATATTCGGACACATGTCTCTAAAATCACCAAAAAGAAAAAAATGCTCAAACCCGAAATACACAGATTAATCCAAAGTTTATTAATTGGTTGATGTGAATTGAACATATACGCGAGCCCTTGAGCTTGGCGTCTTCATTTGTGCGAGACAACATGAGTAAACGATGCTTTGAATTGACACAGACAAACTACGGCCGTTGCCGATTCCGAACGAGAAACTTGCTTGTGAAAATTGAGAGGGCCGCTATCAACGATAGTAAACTTACGGTTGCAGACCAGTTACCATCAAAAGCTTTTAAATAAAATGACGCCAGCGCAATAAGAAGCGTTGAATTAAAAATATTTCTCAAGTCATTTGTATAACCGATGTTGTGGAAAAACGAAAAGAGCAACCCCGTAAGCAGCATAATAATCATCACTCCTGCAACACCATAAGCCCAAAATAGCTCACCTGCTGCCGATAAAGCCATCGAAGTGTCCCCTTCCGTTTCAGACAATCCAAGTAAGCGCAAAAGAAATTTATTAAACCATCCCCCTTTTTCAATGACCGGCTTGTTCGGCCAAAGCGCCCTGGGGATAAATCCAGCCGCAAAAAGCTGTAGTGGGTCGTGTTCCATACGTAAATTCATTTTGGATAAACGAATGCAAATCGCAGCCGATGTAATGATAATGGCACGCCGCATCTCCAATGTTTCATTCGTCATATTTTTTTTGAGAGCGCCGGGATCATCGGATGTTTGCTTTTTCGTCACAATCATCACAAAAGCTGTCTTAAAATCATGGACTTGCCGACTTTTGACTGCATTGGCTGCCGGAAAAATAACTGCCATAAGAAACCAAAAAACAAAAATAAGCGCTGCCACCGCCGCAAATCTTTTCTTCTTTCCATAACCTGGCTTTTTCTGAGCAAGGACGCTAGGCCCCTGTGCGCTGGCCCAACCCGTAGCAAGCAGTAAGGGAATAAACACGGTCACATAGCCTTCGCGCATAGCACTTCGTGAAGCAAAAGCCAATTCCACAATAATAATAATTAGCACATATAACACATACACCCTTTTCCGCAGACCGATCGTTGTGTAATATTTTAATCCGAAAACATAAAGCACTCCCAAAGGGAGCAAGCCAACTGTTGTCCCAAGAACACCGGGAAGAAATCGAGCAAATTTACATCCCCATGAGCCAAAAGTTATCAACCAGATAAGTGCATCTTTGGGGAAAATATAGTTCTTCGATTCCCTTGTGAGAATCAAAAATTTAGAAGGCTTCTGATTTAAATAAAAGCCGATGAGAAAAAATAATGCCGATGAGAATAATAATAAAAAACCGTCGTACAATTCATGCAATGGCAAGTGACCAGATATACTTAGATTCTGTTCAGCCTCAGTCCCAAGCACTCGAGCAATATATCGTCCGCCCATTCCAAGCAATATTATATTGCCAATAAAAAAACCCCAAATTGGATGAAACTTTTTTCGAAACCGCCAATCAAGAAAAAAATTAATACTGAATACCATAACACCGCAGATAGCTCCCCTGATAAAATCGGGCGCACTAGCTTGATCGGCTTGGTTTTTGAACAAATAAAATACGAGCACTAAAGAAAAAAGGTTGAAAACGATCACTAAACCTCCTTTTTTCATTTTATATTACCTGTGTCGTCCGCATGTTCTTGATGCATCGCCAAGCCATGAGTAATTTTTATCTCCTTTAATACCGATAAATCAGAGCTTCGCGCATTCCGCGCTCTTTGCCAATCTGCCCAACACTCTTCCCATGTTTTAAAAGCTCCAGAACCACAAGCTTTTTTTTCTCCTCTTTGCTCCATTTCAATTTCAGCATTTCCCGACCCCTATCGCGCCCACGGTTTTCTTTACTATCGCCGGTCCAATTATATCAGGGGGCTAGCGGGATTTTTGCGACCTCGCCAGCACGCATAAAACCGCTCAACATCATAAACAACATCGTTCCATTCCCGCGGATGAAAATCGGAATAAATGCGCTCAACCATTACCGCAAGTTTGTTCCGATGATTATCACACCACTTCAAGCGATCCACAAAAGCCTCTGGCGATCGAATTGGCAAAACCCAACCTGACTCGCCCTCCTTAATCAAATCAGGCCCGCTACAATTTGTTGTCATCAGTATAGGTAATGCACTCGCGTAGGCCTGAGCAAGAACCGCTGGATAACCATCTTCAATTGTCGGAAAAAGAAACACGTCGCCCCACGCGTAAAATTGGGGTAGTTCGGACTGTTTTTTTTTACCTTCAATTATTACATCATTTTGAAAAAGCCTCAAAGGCTTAATCGCCTCGCCTGCAACCGGGCCGACCAAACGAATTTGGAATTGTTCCTTATCAAGGTTCTTGATAATCGTAATCAAGTCCTTCAGTCCCTTGCGATAACAAACTGTTCCAACATAAAGAATTCGCAAAGGCAAACCAACCTTGATACGCCTAATTCGTTCAGATACGATGGTCGAGTCTGGACGAAAGAACGGAACCGGTACGGCAGAAGGGATACAGGCAATTTTCTCCTTCGCAACTCCAAACTGCAAAAAAGATCGATAGGCGAAACTGCTTAAAACTCGGATCGCATCAGCCGATTTGTACTCCCATTTTTCACGCTGTCTCATCCATGGGCTTGGAATATCCAGAGTGCCTCCGGTCCGTTCCTCTTCTTCGCGAAGAATTTGATATTGAAATTCAATGTGAGATGAGCCTCGAACAAGAAATTTCAGGGTTTTCGGATTGACAATCTTATTTAAAATTTCAGCCGAAACACCGCTCCACGTATCAATGATATCCCAAGTTGATTTCGCAAGCTCCTGAGCCGCCCATCGCCCAAACATCGAATGTAAAAATTCATCAAAGTAAGGACATCCAATCCAAGCCCTGAGCTGCTGATTCATGCGAAATAGAATACCGTTAAACCAAAAGCTTCGCACACATCTTTTGGGTATCCCAAACTTGGCCACGGCCCATTTTGGATAATTTGTAAAAAGAGTTAAATCATGACCTCTGTTAATAAAGGCACGCGCCAAATCAAATGCATCAAAGCGGCCGTGCACAACAATCGCAATTTTAAGTTTCATTTAGTGATCGAAACTCTGCTCTTTTTCACAAACATTATCTTGAGACAATCGCTATATTTTTTTCATTATGATAAGAAATTCATGCGCCACGCCATTCGCTATTTGGTCAAAAGACGCACACCTTCGGACAATTTGCGCACATGATCGAAAAATTGCGCACATGATCGAAAACCTGTCGGGCAACTTATGGAGTAAACTCCTGATATTGTCATTCCGCTTCTCTTTTGGAATGGGAAAAGTTGTCGGATTGTGTTTTATTCGCACGTCATTAGGACCGTCAGTTTTTTGGGGCCTATCCGCTCTGCCTAATCCTACCGATTTAGGATAAAATTTCTTACTCACTAAGGCAAATCCTAGACTTTCTAGCAATTTTGTTAATTGCATTGGACGAAAGTAATGCAAGTGTTCCTTATCGACGGATAATGCATACGTATTCTCTGCATAAGTCTTTATAGCATCGCCGTTAGGCACGCATATTTCCAGCAAACCATGTGGTTTAACTAATTGACTTAATATTTTTATTGCTTGAATTGGTTCCCAAATATGCTCCAGAACATCCTTACAGATTACCCAATCATATTGAACTTTCGAATCGTCCATTTCTTCTAATGTTTTGCAATAAACCTTAAAACCTTGGCGGACTAAAAGATCAATAACACTTTTTGAAGTGTCTATCCCACTAACCTCGTGACCTTTCTTGCTTAAATATTTCAGCGACTCTCCCTTGCCGCAACCAATGTCTATAATAGAAAGGTTTTTCCGACAATCGTATTTTTCTAGTAGTTTTATTTCGAAATGATCAAACAGAGCGACCCCTTTGGGTCCATCATCGCTTTCTAATTCGTGATTGTGATACCATTTGATTATTTCTTGCTTATTGGGCCGTGGCCACAAAGTATAATGCCCGCAGGAATCACATTCCGCTACGGCCCCTCCTATTTTTCTAGGAATAAACCTACGGAAGCTCGCACCTCCACACATCGGGCAAATGTAATCACTTTTCGTATCGGCTATCATAAAGTTTCTTAACAATTATTTCAGAACATTCGGATTCGTACCATTAGCGAGACGGACATGTTCGAGAATGGTCACTAGGCGATCTTTATAGGTATGTTTACCTTGAATAATGAGGTTATGAGCATTTTGAGAAATTCTTTTTCTTGTCTCGTAATGACCGAGTAGCCATTTTATTTTGTCTATCATTTCTGAAATAGAAGAAAAATAAGCAACATTCCTTCCGTCTTCGCCAAAAATTGCCCGATGTTCTTCGGTTTCTTCTAGAAGCATACAGCCACCCATTGCGGGTGCCTCAAAGGATCTCATAGAATTTCCGTCGCGGTTAGCCCTGCGCACGAGACAGAGATTGATTTTTGCACCGCTCACCGCCTTTCGCACCTGCCCCGGATTAGCATGACCTTTCCAATATCGTTTTGTGTCTTTAAAGCGATTCCAATAGCCCCCATAAAGATGGAGGATCATGGCCTCCTTGATAATGGCACGAATATAAGGAAGCCGATCCCTGTCTGCCCCTCCAACAAAAACAACATCACAATCATATATCTTCTCTTCCTCCTCCGTCGCAGGTTTTTCCAAGTAATGTGTTTCCGGCGCATATCCAAAAGGGAGGTAATGAATTTTGGGCCCATCCAATAATTCTAAATTCGGAATATTAGCACGACGAACGGAAAAAACGTGATCATACAATGGAAGTCCCCGCATAAACCATAGTGCTTGATGAACCGGATTCCACGGATCATCAGTTAGATAATTTATACGGACAATGTTCGACTCACCTATTTTTTTTAAGATATTCGCGCTCAAAGGCGCAAACCCCGTGCATAGAAGTCCATTTGGCTTCACTCTTTTACACAAATCAAATACTTCCCTACCAAATTGGTCCAACCGTACCGGTCGGTGATCTAAGCAATGCCAATAAATCTTATTAAGCAACCATTTTTTTGACAAGGCGTGGCGAATATCCGAAAAACCAGCCAAAACACCAAGTTCGAGAGCGGCGTTGCGAAAATATCCGCTGATATGATTAATTTCAGGACTGCCAACAATGATCAGTTTGTCTGCCGACATTTTACGATGGGCGCTTTACAGAAAAATAGGCTGTCGCAATGCCTTCGGCTGCTTTTTCAACCGTATAGTTTTCGACCTTCATCCGACACACTTCGCGAATTTCCTCATGATGTGTTAAATGAACGGCCCTCTCAATTTTCCGAGCTAAGTCGGCCTCACTGTTCAATTTGAAAATTTCCCCTGTCCTACCGACGGCAATGAGATCAGGAACACAGCCAACCGCATCTGACACGACACACGGAACGCCGTGGCGCAAGGCCTCATTGACCACTAATCCCCACGTCTCTCCGTATCGGCTCGGCAGAATCAACAGATCTGCCGCATGATAATACTTGCTTAATTGGGATTGGTTTTGAAAGCCGACAAAGACAGCTTTCACGGAGCGCTCGGAAGCAGCAAGCTGTTCGAGCTGACCTTTCATATCACCATTGCCCAAAAAGATAACTGTAATTCTTTTGTTGAGTGATGTTGGCAATAATTTGACCGCTTTCAAGATCAAGTCCGGCCCTTTCCTTTGGCTTAGCTTTCCGGAAAAAATCAAAACTAAATCTTCGTCCGACACGCCCAACCCTAAACGTATTTGAGAGCGCAATAAATACCGGTTAGTTTCGTCAATTTGAAACGACGTCGTGTCAACGCAATGCGGAGAAAACACCAGATTCTCCGGTCTAACTCCTAGACGACGGTAATGTTTATAGGCATTTTCCCCCACGTACAGCAACTTCTGACAGTGTTGATAAAAAAACCTCAAAACGGCATCGCGCGCAATGCTCTTTACAAGGTTTCTTTTCAGGGCATGATCCGTTACGTCTCCGCGAAAAAAAATCGGGACCCCCAATTGCCATGATTCGAAAATTGCCCGCCGATTAAAGTGCGGCCAATACCCGCTGATTAATGCAGCTGCGGGACATACTTTCTTAAAAACCTCACGGAACTTTCGTAACGACTTCATGTCGACTTTTCCCTCAGTATAACCAGACTTTTGAGATATAAAAATCGAATCATAGCCGGACAGGAGATCTGTATCCCAAGCAAATTTTTCATTAAACTCCTCATCAAAGTAGCCGGTAACGCTGCAGTCAGAACCATAAATTGCCACTAATGGAATATTGAACTTTTGGTGAAGAACACGGTAAACCGGCGCGTGATATTGAATAGGATGGGTTTCGATGACTGCAAGCATGCTTTGATCGATGGTTTCTGTTCCGTTATTTAATTTTGATTTTGCAAAACAAAAACTGGTTCAGTGGGGTATATCTCGCTCTTCTCAAAAGAAGCGTCGGTCAACCCATATGTGTCCAATATTTTCCATCCGTTGAGAAGTAAAGGTAATCGACATCGACCGTATATTCGATGGGCATTCCAAACTAAAGTATCTCGCCCGACTGGGACTGATAGAAACAAGAGTCCAGACTCTTTCAGCATTTTCTTCGTTTGGGACATCGCTGCCAAATCTCCGTCAGGATTAATAGGATCACCATAGCGCCCCAACCCGTCATGTTCGAACGATGAGATGGAAAATGCCGCGTCAAACAGTTGAGGCCTGTCATGATACTCATGAACCGTCATAATATTCAGACGCTTATCCAGCGAAATAATCCTATTATATTCAATGGTAGTAGGCTTCCCTCCATAATAAAGACATATACTCTCAAGCCAAGGGCTGTTTGAACCTATAATCGCTACATTTTTATTCACAATAGAATATTTGTCTAACGCATCGTACAACCACAAACACGTCTGACCATAGGCAATCGATTCCTTCCTTTTTACCCGCTCTAAGCAAATATCCACCATTCGCTTCATGTATACCCGGGGTAAACTATAAGGATATGTCTCATCAAAGTATAAGTACCGAACGATCATTTGTTGCCCCATCGTAAACCTCTCTTCAAGAGCTTGAGGTATCCGTTTCGGCGGTTTTTCGTGGGGCAACCATTTAAGACAAATAAGTGCAAATCGTCTGATCAGTCGAAGCATTTTTATAAACAATAAAAACTTTTTTTCTGAAATCATATTGGATCCCAAATTACTCTGCATTTGAGCAATTACAGTCACCGGTCATTTTCAGAATCGCTCATTATGAAGTTTTGGCGCGCAGTTGTTAGCCAGACTTTGCATAAGGTGTGCGGATTCGAGAACATTGGCGGCTGCCAAATCATCATACCAGGAGGCCCCCAAGAGCAATTTTTAAACTCTATCACATTTCCTGGATATGCTTTTTTTATATATCGTACAGCAAAATAGACATCACCATAAGAAGCATTATCAAACATTACCTTTCCATTACAAGCAACGATTTTGGGATAAACCATTGAAAATTCTTTTTTTACGTGCCAATACTCATGCAAATCATCTAAAAAACAAAAATCTATGTGCGACCACCCTGAAATCAGCTTTTCCAAGAACGTTATGGAATTCTCATTGTAAAATTTGACAATTTCAATTAAGCCGGCTTTTTCAACATTTTTCTTTGCCGACGCGATATTGCTCTCATCTATGTCTACGGTATGCACAAAACCTGAAACATTTGCATCTTTTAAAGCTTGCGCCATAACAATTGTGGACCAACCCGCGTTTGTTCCAGTCTCTACGATAACCGCTTCACCATGAGAGGCCGATAGACTGCATATCAATGAGTAATATAAAAGATTCCAAGCCGGATATCAGATGCTTAATCCTGTCTTCCAGAAATTAGAGCTCGAAACTAATCTATCTTGGTCCATTAATAAATAATTAGGCAGCACTTCATATCGATAATTAAATATTCTTCTGCTGGTATCTGCTTGCAATGGCCGCTCTAAATATTTTTTTCGAATTAAAAATGACTTTATCCAATTAAACGGATAATTCAAAAGGCCGCTTAGGTTGAGATTAAAAATAATGTACAAAATCCGTAACCATCGCAAAAATGCCACAAAAGGTTCGGGTAAATACTGCTTTATTGAGTTCATAAATGAAGCTTCCATTCCGCCCTCTTTCGTAAACTAACCGCGTTTGAACTGATATATTTGACAGAGCCCGCGCCTGATAAGATTCGCATTAATCGGCCTTTCCTCCTAATGCGGCCACACATCGAATAACTTTACGGATCACTTTATTGATCCATCCGAGCCATCGATATATTATGCGCGGATCTTTGATTCTAAACATGTCTTCCATAGAAGATACACGGGATATTTCAAATACAGAACTGCTGAATCCGCCGGCTTGGCCTGCCAGATTTCTAGTCGTTGCAAAAAAACGTACATTATTTTGGCGTAAAAAGTCTAACGTCGTAACGGAGTCGACCGCGTGCCCTTTCTGGATCGTATTATGGATAGCAGCTTTATAAACCAAGTAAATATTTTCCCGAACGACAAAACAGTGCATACAAATATTATGCGTAATGGGAATTAAAGTAACGCGACCCGTTGGCTCCGTCAAAAGCTTCGTTCCCCAGCGATATAAGAATAAAACGTCCCAGTCAATTTGAGTTATTTCTCCTTCAACTTCTTGCCACCATGCATAAAACTCGTTACGAAATACGATATCATCTTCCATGATGACAACATTTTCAAAACCGTTTATTTCTGCAAGCTCAACGCATTTTATATGCGCTTCAGATAAGCTCAACATTCGTTTTGCATGCAATTTTTTTTTGCGATGATACTGAAGCAGTCGGCTGTCCTGATCATCGATTGTAGGCGCTTCCATCACCGCATAATTTCTGACATCGACACGGCTGAGCTCGGCTTCAAAGTGCCGCCTTCGGTTTCCTGTTACATGAGGTGAATGAATGACACAATAACCATCAAAAACATGTCCAAAACTCACGGGAGATAACCTCGATTACATCAGACGGCTTTTTATCACTTCAAGAAAATTGTGCGATGACGATAATGATGATGCGTCAAACTGACCATAGAGATAGTTGGCTGTTTGTTTAATGCCATACCAAGCCAAGTCTTGCCCGGGAATCGTAATCGTCGGGATACGCCCCAAAAATGATGCCCAAGCTGTAAACGTACTACAGCCCGTACCGATAAGTGTTTTTGCTTTTGTTAAAGTGAGCAAATCGCTGATTGACGATCCTGTCCTAATAAGGCAAACATTTCTTTGATGCAGCAATTCTTTCAATTCTATCTCTGCCCCATCCGAAACCAAAAAGGCACTGACAGAGTAGCCGACTGCCTTCCGTATTGCATTTAGGATACCGACGTACCATGAGATCGGATTTGCACGATGTCCAACCTGATCGCCCATCCGGACATGAATACCAATTGGCGGAATATCGCATATATTAGCGACTCTATCTCGCCATTTTTTCACCGTCATATCGAGGATTGCCTCATGCAAGAAGACGTTCCATTCATTGAGTGGGAAAAAGAACTTTTCATACCCTTCGAATATAATGAGACGCTTTTGAAGAGCCTCATTAACATTAAGACCCCGTATATCTTGAGGTTCCTTTTCTTTTTTATAACTTAGCCTGATCCAAAGCTTCTTATTCCCACCAATCTCGTTGGTGCGCTTTTTGAATAGATCATGATAAATGCGCAAATCACTTTCCCCTCTTATCAGAGGCCCCAACTTAAGTTGGCCCCATGCCGGGGAAAGCATTGGAACACCATGCGTATAGGAAAATATCGCGCATCTCGCCCATGGGAAAAATCTGTTTCCAAGGCCGGCGCGGGGCAAAATCGGGTAGCAATATATCATTGGGCACCCATAGGCAAGTGGATATGATCCATGACAGGTTGAAATTGTTTCTCATAATTCCAACTCGCCAAGATTTGTTTCATACCTGATGTACCCATTTTTTTCATTGTAACTGGATTATCCAAATACCACATGATTGCAGTAGCAATGCTTTGTGGATCATCTGGGTTGCAGGCCAATGCGTATCCAGCAGCTACATATAGACTTTTCCAATCAGATAAATCGGAAACCAACAAAGGTAACTCGCAGGCCATATAATCGAAAGCCTTGCAAGAGGCACCAACCATGTGACGCATGTTCACATTGTTCCCAACCTTTGGCATTAAGGCAATTCCTACACTACAATTTTGCGAATACTTTAAAAGTGCATTTCGTTGCAAAATACCCAAATATTCGATTCTCCTGCTCAACCCAGCTTGTTCGGAAAACGCCCTTAGCTGATCCAGATAGCGCTCCTGTCCGATCGTCACATAACCAATGATTCTCAGCTTTACATACTCAGGTAATAGTTTCAGCGCCTGAATAACTGTAAATGGCAGACGATCCGGCACAATGGAACCATGATAAAGTAGCCAAAAATCGCCTTTGGCCTGCAATTTTTCAGGCAAAGAAACCTCTTCATGAGATGGGCAATTCCATACGCAAAAGAACTTCTCCGGTCTTTTGTCATACATTGGCGCCAGCTTCATACGATCTTCATTCGGGAAAATACACAGAGCGGCCGCTTCGAGAAGCTTATAACGACAGGCCAAAACCAATCGGTCCAACAATTTCATATCATGCTTTTCTGGATTTGGGCTATCGTGTTCGTGGTAGATAATTCTACAATTCGAGAACAATGATGACATGAAAGCCACTGGACATGAAATAGGGTCGGAAACATAAATCCACTGCGGGCGAAACAAAAACAACCGGGACAACACCCATAAACAATAAATAAGATAATGTAGTTTTAGAAATAGTCTGTTTGAGCAATAAGGCATCTTCTTAACGAAGATCAGTGGATGTTTTTGAAATGCCAGATCGTCTGCTTTGTTGAACGCTCCGGTTCCAAGGAAAAGCACTTTCCAACCAGAGTCAGCTAAAATTCTCGAACTATGCCCCAACGGCGGATAGCACGCCGGATTAGTATATTGGACATAGAGAATTCTATTCGTCGGGGAATTCATCTATGAAATGAATGACTTTTGAAAATATCATCGAGAACTTGATGGATTCTGGCCTGAAAAGTTTGATATGAGAAATCGTTGAGGCTTACAGGAACGGATCGTTGTCGGCACTTAAGTGCGGTTCGGATCCCCTTTTTAAGATCTTCCGGATCCGTCGGATCAACAGCAATTCCAATGTCGCAATGCGAAATTGCTTCATAACTCGCATCCAACCGGCTTCCAACAACCGGAATTCCACACGCAAGGGCCTCTAAATAGGTAATTCCGAAGCCCTCTCCCCATCCCGGCATCACAAACGCATCAGCCAAGCGATAATAGTCCGGTTTCTGAGTTTCCGGAATATAACCGGCAAAAAAAACATTCTTCGTCAATCCTAATTTTTTGACTTTATCTTCTAATCGGCCACGGTCACTGCCATCGCCACCGATAAGGTAAACAAGACTTGGGACTTCTTTCAGCAAGGCCGGCATGACTTCGATGACTTCATCAATGCCCTTATATCGATCTAGAGATGACAATCGCGCAAGCGTGAACAGCAATGATTTGCCGTTCAAATCATATTGGTTAACCAATAATAAATTTTTGGGACCCTCGCCATACAGAGACTGCTCAATACAGGGCGGCACCAAATACCATTCCGCTTGTTTCAAATGAGTCCATTGCAAAAATTTTTGCTTTGAAAACTCACTAATGGTGATAAATATATTTGTTTGCGCAACAAGAAAATCAACAATATGTCTCTTCGTGGGTTGCCACGCATCAACCCCATAAATAATCAAAATAACCGGGCGGCACAATAGCCATTTCAAAACAATGGCTAGTGGAACGAGATGAATATGCCCGCTAATAATTAAATCAAACGGTCCCTTTTTAGATATCGCAAACAAGACAGTTTTAATATATTTAAGTTTATTGCCGATGCCGGTCGTAAGATATGTCAACTTTGAAGGTAAACGCCCTGGCTCTCCCGTCATCAATCTTGGAATCGCCACCACTTCCTTACAGGCCGGATAGGCACATAAAGCATTCAGTAAGTCGCGGTTGTATTTAGCAATACCGCCACCACAGCCGAAGCCGTCAGTTAAAAGCACAAGTATCTTCATTCTGCGGTGAATATTTTTGACATCATTCACAACTCAATGCCTATTTTTCGACTCACAAAAACCGTTGGCAGCAGATCGAGGCATCCACAATTGGCTACTATGCACGATCCTGCCAACCGCGGACGATTTCTTCATAAATCTGAGGAAGAGAAACGGTAATATCCCATGACGGATAATGGGACTGCATTTTGGTAAGATCGGAAATATAGCAAATGTGATCGCCTTCCCTGTTTTTATCGATGTATGCGTAATTCATTTTTTTTCCCGTTAGCCCTTCAACTGCCTGAAACGCCTCCAGGATTGAGCAGGAATTTGATCGGCCACCGCCAAGGTTGTAAACCTCGCCACATCGCGGGTTCCTGCTGAATGCATCGATAAATCTCGCAACATCCAGGGAATGAATGTTGTCGCGAACCTGTTTGCCTTTGTACCCATAGACTTTGTAGATTCCTCCCGTCAGGTTTACTTTAATCAAATAACTTAAAAATCCATGCAGCTCTACTCCGGAATGACCAGGGCCAGTTAAGCACCCACCGCGCAAACAACAGCACTTTAACCCGAAATAGCGACCATACTCCTGAACCATGACGTCTGACGCAATTTTAGATGCCCCAAACAGGGAATGTTTCGACTGATCAATCCTAAAATGTTCGTTGATTCCTCCGGCAAAGGCCGGATTATCATAATCCCACCGAAGCGGCAATTCTTTCATTTTAATTTCGTTTGGTGCATCGCCATAGACCTTGTTCGTGGACATATGGACAAAGACGGAATCCGGCACAAATTGTCTTGCAGCTTCCAATAAGTTTAACGTGCCAACCGCATTTACGTCAAAATCGTCAAAAGGACGCGTCGCAGCCAAATCATGGCTTGGTTGTGAAGCTGCATGGACTATCAGATCAGGACGAATGCTGTCAATGCATGTTAGGATCTTGTGGCGATCGCGAATATCAAGATCAAAATGCGTATAGTGTGGATGCATTTGCTTCAACCTTGTCAGATTCCATCGGGTATCCCCTAAGGGCCCAAAAAAATCAGCACGCATGTTATTATCGATTCCAAATAAAGTATGACCCTGCATCGCAAAATAGGATACAACTTCACTACCGATGAGCCCCGCAGATCCCGTGACGAGTATTTTCATTTGAAGGCCTTCAACATTTTTTCAGCCATAAGCTGGCTCCCGTATTCTTTAGACATAGTGGCATATTTTTTCTAATTCTTTCCTCACAATAAAAATTCAGAAACGAAGCAAAGAAATAGATTTTGAAAATTTCATTGTATTGCAAGAAAGCACGTACGACATAGCTTTCGTTCCAAGCCCTTCCCGCAAAAATCCATTCCTTGGGATATTCAAAAGGGTAAAAGATATCGTGAAAATGAATGAATACACCGGGCCGTAAAGCAGGTAAAATTTCGAATAAGATAAAATTTACATCACTAGCAGTTTTGGATACATGCGACGAGTCGATAAACAAGTAATCACCGCTTTGAAGTGAGGCAAAGAGGCTCGCATCGCATTCTTGCACCTCACGTTCAATGATCGGATATCGGCACACATCCCTCGGCATCATCAAAGATCGAAGTCGTTCCGGGAAAGGGTCAATGAATGTGATCTCTAGCCGATTATCACAACAATATTCATTAACGTCCATCATAACACAAGATGAAAAACCTGAGCCAATTTCAATAATTTTCTTTGGAGTTCTTTTTTTGAGCATGCAATAAAGAAAAATAGCATCCGAATATAAGAACATGGGATTATCATAATAATAGCGGTAGTTCACTTGTTTGCTGTTGGAAAATGGCGCCTGGCGATAGCAGTCCTCAAACTCAATCAATACTTTTATCTGCTCTTCGATGTTCAAGTCCAAAGCTGGCAAATCATACGAAAGGTGATCGGGCCAAAGGACATGTTCCCGTTTTTGAATGTCATTGAGGCATGGAATCGGCGAATAATAGTGCCCCGGCGGGTCGTTTAATTTGAGGAGTTGTGGATACTTGTGAATTAATCCACAAAAAATTGATTGCAAAATTTTCAATAAGAATTTTTTCACATGGCCACTATGGCTATTTTTTAGCTATTAATTCCCTAAGGACATCCCCAAATTCCCCGCGTTGTCGTTCAATATTGTGATTCAATACAAGCGTTTGCGCAGCATTCGTCAATTTCCGATTTCGATACTCGGAACAGCTCCAAAGATTTCGCAGACCTTTCATCATGTCGTTTTCTGACAATCCCTCAACGATTTCTGCAAAATCGTATTGTTTTGCATAGCGGTTCAAAATTGAGTAATGAGGCGCGATGACAAGTATCAATTTCCCCGACTTAAGATAATCGGACGTTTTAGCAGGAAAAGAAGTTAATGCAAAATAGCGGTCCCTTTCATAAAAGGGATGCGGGAGGACCAGAACATCCATTTGAGCAATAACCTCCGCCAATTTTTCTTGCGGCACCCAGGGATGAAAATAAATTCGTCTGTCATTCCATTCTTGAGTTAGCAATGCTTCGGTATCTGAGCGAATATTGACAAATAGATGGAACTCCCAGTTAAAGATTAGCGGAGTGTCATCTCTTTTAATGTTTTGCAATGTCCTAACAAGTAAGTCCAAACATTCGCCGGCCGCATAGCTACCGAAGTACGCAAACTTTGGATTCACCGAATTAAATTCTTTCCGAACCCGGATTGTTGTGGACTCAATATTTATTGCAGGCATGTGCAAAATGGCATTCCGACCCGATAGCTTCATAACCAGTTCAACCATCGCGGGACTTACCGCAAAAATCTGCTCACTTCGACGGAGCATCCATGCAAATATTTTCTGATGCAACCGATACGACGGCATGATTGAACCACGATGGCTAAGTAATGCCCAATCATCGTGGACAAACATGACTAATGGTTTCCGAAGAATAGATGCGATCAAACATGCGCAAATGCATAACCGCCCGTGCGCAACAGTAACAATCACGTCTATTTTTTTTTCTTGAACGTATAAGCCGAGACCGCAGGTGAGAAAGGGAATGAGTAAATCATTTAAAAGTTTTTTAACCCGCCCCCAACCGAATCTCCCGGTAGGATTAAGTTCGTAAACGGTAAAGTATGGGTGTGTGAATTGAGCATCACTCGATATCCTTCGCAAATAATCACGACCAAATACCGTATGGACAGTATTAGCTTCACAGTTACTCAAAAGTCGCGCCATGAGCAATTCCCCTCCGGAAAGCATCAGCGGAGGAAAATCGTTTATAAAAATTACCTTTAAATTTGCTTTTTTTTCGGAAATTGGATTTGTCGCTTTTTTAAAACGGACTTTTCACTTGAATCGGCGGCTTCATGGTTGTCCTTACTTCACGCAACCTTCGCAGTCAAACAGTATGCAATCATAAGAATATTTTGATCTTGAATCAAGCAAGCCTTCCGTAGGTGATCATCAGGGATCGATGGAACCGGCGAGCATTCCTAGACATATAGTCATCGCATTCTTCTTTGGCCTGCAAAAGATGTGTCGCCCCAGCTCGAACATAAGGACGTGTGTGAATCACATTTTCACAATCAATGATGCCGATTTTTTTATATTTACAAATGGCCTTAGCCATAAAAGTGTAACCCCATCCCCAAAAATTTTTATCCGCTTCCACCATGGCCCAATACTTAGTCCACGCATCCCGGGTGAACACCTGTACCATATTTTCTACACAGTCCGTAATTCTGCCAATCGAGTTGTTTTGTTTAAGTGTAATTTCATGCCAATAGTGGGACCCAGGCAATAAAGCCGGCTGAGCAAGCTCCAAGTCATTTCTTTCCATGATAGAAATAAACTTTTTGTAAGAAAAATCCGCCACATCGATATCATCGTCCCAGGGGAATATGTAGTCGTATTTTTCACAGAAAGTTGGAGGTAAATATTTTTTCATGAAATACCATTTAAATCCTTTTTCATAGACAAATTGGCATTGATTAAATATTTCTTCGTCAAACCTTGTCTGGTCATAGACAAAAATCAGGTAATCAAAGTCCTCATTCCCAAATTTTTTGATTATGTTTGCTAAGTTTTGCTTACCTGCATTATTTACCGGAGAGGCATAGAGATTTTTCCCGGTTTTGGGTTGTAACGTTGAGATCTTTCTATTCTTATAATACCAGCTTTCCATCTTTAATTTACAAAAGTAAACGGGGCGATCGAGGCGATCCGGAAGTCTTCTCTCGCGAAAACACCGAAGTAGTTTTTCGTATATGTTCCATAATATCATCATGGTGAACTCCGATCATATTGAGTGCTAGCCAATTGTCAAATTTTGACGGGATTTAAAGAAGCACATTTATTCCTAACCCCTCTTGAATCGAATCTGCGATACCTTGAAAAGTCCAGTGTCCGTATCGTCCGATAGAATGGATATCATGTTCTTGAAGTTTTTTCAGCGCTGATTCCTTCCAGTGAGACCCTGGCCAAGACCAAGTATAAGCAACATCAATCCAGGTCGGATCAACCACTTCCGCCTCACCGATAAACTCCAAATCTTGAAGTTCTCGAATAACGCTTTTAGAATAATCAGCCACCTCTTCTTCGGACGGCTTCTCGCCACCGACAAAAGACCTTTCAACATAAATGCCTACACGATCATTCGTATTCCTCGAGGACTTCGGCAGAAAGGATGAATCTACATTGCTGTAAAAGCCCACACGATGAAAGCCTGCTTTTGCGTCGGGGTTATACAGCCAGTGGTCATCGGGGCATTTGCCGCCCCGGACTGCACCAATATTAAGGACCAAAACGGACGTATAAGGAAACGATTCTTCACCAGCCGCCAAACCTGTTAGTTCCATCATACGATTAAGCGGTAGCGTTGAAATTAATTTCTCATATTTTGCAGTATCCCCATCTGAGAAAAACGCTTCCTTCTTATGAACATCAATCTTGACCACTCGTTTACCGTAGCGAATATCGCACTGTTCGGCCATTTTGCGGGTCAAAACATCCAAGCCCTTTTCCGGATAAACAAAAGTCACATTGTATCCCGCCGCAGGAACCTCCGCTTGAGAGCCCTGAATGACCGTAGCAACATTAATCGGAGATTTCTGGGCATCTTGTGGCGCAATGCACTCATATAAATTTGCAGTATATAATTGGTGAAAGGGATAAAAAAAAAGCTCGCTTAGCGTTTGTCCGAAACTGGCATGAAGCCATTCTTTCATCGTCTTGAACCGTAGATTGCCATAGAATATCTCGTTGAGCACGCGTTCACGGGTCGTCTGATCCAGAAAGCGAAGATTATTTTGAATGGGATACGGCACGTAGAGATTTTTTGTACAGAAATAAACGGACGATTTCCGAACATATTGTTTTACAGGTGTCAATTTCTCAAGGAATTTCAATACTATGTCGTCACCGCCAAAGATCCAATGCCCGCCGCCCGATTCGAAACGATAAGTTTCGCCATCTTTTGGAAGGTGCGCGAGCCGATCTGATGAGCCCGGCCGGATATAATAGGAAGAACATATCCCACCCGGCTGTTCCTCTGCTTCATAAATTAGAAACCCTGTTGCCAAACTCGCAGCAAGGCCCGTAACCCCCCCCCCTAAAATGAAAGTCTTAGATATTGTCACGTTTTTTTATTCTTTATCGAATCGCTAGGATTATTAAGAATCTCGACTCTGGAGAAAATAATAGCAATTCGTTTCATATGGGCTTTATAACATGCCGCGCAAATGTCTTCATTCCCTTAATTACTTTTCTGGTTTTTGTCCAATTCTTAGGGATGAGTCCGTTTAAAAATTTTCTGATCTTAGATTTAAGAGAAAATTCTCGCCTAAGAACCCCGATGCCAAACTGCGCAGGGATATCATTCTCATCAAATATCTGGCCAACGAATTCATATCCTTTTCGTTTTGTTGGGAAAGGTTTATGCTCAAAAAATTCATCGTGGACCATACAATTATTTTTTATGATGGGATAAACGCAATCTTTAAGAAAATTTTGGTCAGCCTCCTTTACGTTATTGTTGTGCCGTAAAAGATAATTGTCTGCTAGACCGGCCATTTCTGGGACACTCCCTTTTCTAGCACCGAACATTCCAGCCAGTATCTTAAAATCATGATACGGGTAGTCTCTCATAATATGGAATCCCTTACCGCTCTTTAGCCATTCCTCTACCGCGCGTTTTTCTCGAAGGCTCAGTCTCGAATCGGTATCTCTGGATATCATGACATCAACTTTGGGATCGCTTGCCGGGTAAAACCTCCAGAACGTAGATCGCCAATCGCAGGGCGAGTCCATGACAACTACTTCCGTATTGTTTCTATGGCATAATTCGTCTATTATGTCCCGAGGAGTTGAAGCCCCAATAAAAAATTTGCAAATCCACCCGGGATATATTTCGTCTGCCAGATCAGCATTCCGTATGGCTCCTATAGTATATTTTGGATTACCCCCCCACAAACTAAAACTTATCAAACGCACTTTCTCCATTCTCGTTGCTTTTGGTCTAAATAATGTGATGTTTGTTTAGTTTTCAGCAGTTAAACGTTATAGGCATTCTTCATAAACTTGCATTCTCTCTAATCTTTTCAAAAACTCTTTGGCAGGATCGCGAATCTTTATAGAAGAAAATATCATTCGATGCTTTTAACCTGTTTTGCCGAAATACATCTTCCCCTTCGATCAATATCGTAACCAACGCGATTTCAAGTTCTTTCTGGGACATACATTTATAGCCGGGAGGGCTTTCAAAGAAACCAGGACGAAGAGGCCGGTCTTTTTTCAGGTAAATGTCATAATCTGCGTGGTAAAAAATAATTGGTTTATCTGCAAAAAGATAATCGAGACAAAGAGACGAATAATCGGTAATAAGCACGTCCGTATATTTTAGCAGAGGATAGATATCATATAGGGGATTATGGATCATAATATTCGAAAACCTTTCGAAGGATGGGCTGCTGGCAGAATAAGGATGAGGGGCAATAATTAATACTAATCCATATTTTTTCAAAAAATCATTAAAACGATCAAAATCAAAAAAAGGAGAATCTAGAATGTTACGTCCGCTATCGCGAAAAGTCGGCGCATAAAAAATAACCTTTATTCCTTGGCCCTTATGATACTTCATACTTTGAAGCACCTTTGTATCTGTCTGAAGATCTTCGCAACCAAAAAAACCTGGGCAAATCAACATATCGTTGCGTGGGCTACCCAAAACAAAAACATTCTTTGAGTTGTACTCTCTTATTACCTGATCCCGATGACGGATGTGATTAATGGCTACCAAATCATATTTTGGAAATCGACCTTGTATAAAATCCAAAAACTTTACAAACCAATGATTTCTTCTTCTTATTTCAGCGGGATTTTCCAATTCTGCAAATTTTAACGGCGCGGCACCATGCGGTAACAGCACCTTGAATGCTCTGTGCAAAAAACAATAATCCCTAATCCATTCTAAGCTATCGACAATAACGATATGTGCTCTCAGCATTTTCCATTTTGTTCTCCAGGTGAAGCGGTAAAGGACCGGTAGATGATGCGACTGAAGCCCCTCATAAACAGATATCACTCCGGTTACAAACCAGGTTTCTAAACTGATTTCTTTGATTTGCTGCAGATACAAATAAAAGTATTTCGAATTTTCCGTAAATGATCCGTCGCGACGTCCTATGACGAGAATCAAATTACGCTGTTTCGGGATAAGACAGCTCAAAGGGATGATTGTCAACCATGTCAACAGTGTTTTCAAAAAATGTCGCGTTCCAGCAAACAATGGAACCTTTTTCATCTTTATCTCGCTCCCGATTAACAGATGCAAAAAATCTGAATTGTCATTAGCTCTTGAATCCTAAGGAATCAGAGCCATGAAACACCGTTAAGAAAATTTCACCTTTCACCATAGAATCAACTGGCCTTTCGCACATTTTGAGGCTTGCTCAAAACCTTCAAGAATGTAGCTAGGTCGAAATATGTTTTGGGCATATTTTGCTCATGGCTGACGCGCCCTCCTAGTCTTGATCGACATAGGAGATTTCGGCCGTAAGCCATTATTATTGAAGCACTTATTGCAATTTCAAACATTGCGACTCGCCTGAAAAAAGCAAACCTTAAGAACAATTCCTAAAGGCGCAAATCAGATACCCAAGTCGGGCAGCCTTTACCAAATTTTCTTAATAAATAATCAAAGAAACATTGTAATTCAATCTTTGCATCCATATAAGATTTTTCATTCGAAGACGTTTGTAGCAAAATTTTGATTTTGCGCAAAACATCTATCCCTTGATGTAAGAAAAAATGCATTTTAGCAAATAAGCTCAAATTCTTCTCAATCCACAAAAAACGATTTCTACGACCATAATATTTATAGGCCCCGCCTTTAGCGCCCCCTTCGAAACTCGCTGAAATTTTGTGCCACACCATGGCTTCGGGCACAAAATAACATTTAATGCCCATACGGCGAGCTCTTGCACACCAATCCGCTTCTTCCCAGTTAAGAAAAAAACGTTCATCAAAAAAACCTACTACACGAACAACATACTTTGAAAAAAACATCGCGGCCCCGTTAGCGTACTCTGTTTCTTCGAGCTGGTTCCACTGTTTACCATCATCGATAAAACCCTGCCCCTTGTGTCGGAAAAAATATTCTCCGAATACAAACTCCGCACCGGCATATTGGATTTTTTTTGGTTCAGAATAATAATATATTTTGGCACCTAAAATTGTGTTGCCTCGCATTTGTTTGCTTGCATCCAAAAAAGCGCGGATAATTTGAGCATCAACTATGGCATCGTTATTCAGCAATAATATGTATTCGGCGCCCATCGTCAAGGCATGACGGATTCCGACGTTGTTTCCGCCCGACCATCCAAGGTTTTGTTTGTTGGCAACAATTCGCACAGTTGGAAACCGATCCCTGATACATTCTACGGAACCATCGGAAGATCCGTTATCAACGCAAATTATTTCGTAATTGGTATAATCAATTTTTTGCAGCGATTGAATGCATTCGATCGTATCCATCTTGCCGTTCCAATTGAGCATAATAATAATTATTTTTGGTTCCATTTCGGACGTGCCCCGGTAAGCGTACCGACTAAGAGTTAGTTTTCTGGTTAGTCATTCCGAACCCAAAAATCCGTGGCACAGTCCTGATGCCGCCTCAATTTTTTCTGTCTATCATTTTACCGATGGGCAAAATATGGAGTCGCCAAGGATGACTCAATTTGAATTGCGATGCAGGTTTATCCATCTTCGAAGTAATGACAACCAAACACGCAACTTCGACCAAAGCAGATCGCACTTGAATATCAGCAGCCATTTCAAATATTGGATGGATATCCCAATATTTTTCTTTTTAATTAATATGCCTAAACCGTATTGTTGACGAAGTACAATGAAAAAATATTCTCTCCCATATACCTTCAAGAAATCTTCGATGGCTGTTAAGACACCATTCCTTTCCCCGCCCTCATAAATGGCATTATCAACACTTGCATTCATTCCAGAAAATTCTGAAAGCTGTGGCTGAATGCGTACTATACCCTTTTTAGCATGGGGGTGTCGAAATTCATCGGGGATGGATGAAGGAATGTAATACATGTCTCTCCGCCCGTAAGGCCAACAGACATCATGTAAAAAAATTACCCCCCCCTTCCTCAGCATATCTCGTTCGCGAATGCTTTTTAATTCATTAAAAACCGTATACCAGTTGTGATCGCCATCGATAAGGATACAATCGAATTTTCCTGACATTTTCCGCAAAACATTCAGGCTAAGTCCCTGCCAGACATCCACCTTTTGGTTATCCTTATACTTTCCACCAAGATCAGCGTCAAGACACGGATCCACGATAGTTAATCGAATCGCATCAATGCCAATCAAGCAATCTGAATGATTGCCACATGAGGCTCCAATTTCGCAAACGTCGACGCACTTATTTTTCGAAATATATGGTTTGATGATTTTATTGAAAAAGAATTTCATTTGAGAACTCCGGAGCGATTTCGATCTAACCGTTTTTCCATGCCAGCTAAACCTGCTTTTAAATACGGCACATCCTTAGATTATTTTCGTGCCTCTTAAAATTTTCGGTATTCTCGCTATGAGGGGATGATTGGCTGCATATTCATGATAGGATTGAATCGGTTGATGTTTAAAAATTTTAGCCGTCGCAAAAATCCTCAAATACGACATGAATCTGCGCCATCTGCTCCTCTCTAACTTTACATGATCAAAACACCGCGTATGGAAAAGTTTCGTAAATTCTTCCAAAGTACTAATTTGATACTGATAAGCATATCCTTTTTTTATGCACAGCGGGTTGTGCTTTGCAGCCGCTATTTTTTTATGCTTTTGCCAGCACAAATCAAAATCAAATTTATGCAAATGAAGCAACCACAAATCGGCATCGACAAGACATCGATTATTGGCAGAATGAAACCCGGGCGTCCAATCCATGGGAATGTTGGATAAAAGCGGTTTATTGTATAAGGCGTTTAAAAACCAATACTTTCTTTGTTCCAATATAGACGCCTTTAAATCGATTCGCGGCTCCTCTTCTCTTAAATGTATCAACTCATATCCTGTACAGCAAACGCTTCGCTTGTCGAACCGACTAACGTATTCTTTCAAATCTTTATATTTTCCGGGATTCGGAATGATAATTTCATCCGCATCGGTATAGAGAACATATTCATAGCATTGCAGTAACTTTGTCTGCTGTTCCTTAACCATGCATATTTTCCATATATCATCAAAAGAATCATGATGCGCACGGATGATGTTAACACCCTGATAGCTTGAACAGATTCGCATATTTTCATCACGGCTATTATGATTAATAATATAAATATCTTCACGGCTGAAACATTTCGAATAATATTTTAACCAAATTGGTAAGAAAACATTTTCATCCTGAACCATAGTAATTATGCAAGATCTCTTTTTCGACATAATGATGCTCTGTAGCGGTCAGAACTAGCTGAATGTTAAGTTTTGCTGAAAGGTTGACAGTGGGGACGAACTCGTTCTCTGACCCATTTCATGCAAATGTTTGTAGTCCACCTGCTGAACTCCATTTATTCACCTAGCGACGAATGTATCGCATAACTGACGGTAAAGCTGTCCTAAACGGTTAAGCTGCACAAAGGAATGTTCAATGTAATAATTTTGAAAATGAGGGTACAATGTCTTATCACGACAAAGGACACCAATGTATAAATCTAAAAACAGGCACATTCCTATGCGAACGAATCGAACCATCAAATGAAAAAAAGAAATCGCTGCAGGAAAAGAACAAATAAAATAATTGTCGCGACCATAGGCAAATTCTTTTCTAGCAATCCACCCAAGTGACATTTCCTCCTTTCTCGTAAAATGATCCACATAAAGCTCGGGATCGTAATAAATTTTTTCTTCCGGCATTTCATTACATATCCTGATTTGTAGTTGCGTTTCTTCTCCACAGCCTATTGCCGCCCCTTTTACACCAAGCTGCGGATCAAATCCACCCAATTTGATCAATAAGTTTCGACGGAAACATATGTTAGCACCAAACAAAAACTCTTTTTTTTGATTCAGATATCGCGCTTCATCGCCAAGCTTTGGTATGTAAGCGTAACTAGACCTGTACCAGACTGGCGGTGTTTCTTCAAAACAAACGTGATTAGGCCCGCCAAAAACTCCTGGTGCGACTAACCGAATAATTTCATTTGCCCGACTTAACCATTGTGTAGGCACAATAACATCATCATCAAAAAAAGCTATGTAAGCGCCTCGGGATTCTTTAATAGCACGATTACGCGCATAGGATAGCCCTTGTCTTATTTCTCTGAATCCAGAAACTCTTGATGAAAATGATTTAATAATGTCAGGCGTTTCATCTGTTGAATTATTGTCAATTATGAGTATTTCAAAAAAAGAGCAATTCTTTTGGATACAAAGACTTCGGATGGCATCCTTTAAAAACTTGGCTCTGTTATACGTGCAGATAACAGCAGATATGGTCGGATTGGTCATACAGTATAGTGGCCTTAGTTGCCTAGACGGTTTTTTGTCTTTGTTTTAGAAATTTTGCATAACAAAGGTATATAGTAAGATAAAATGCGACGGAACCTGAAAAATAATGAGCGATACAGTTTGTAGAAATAGAATTGCATCTTGTCTTGAAGTGGCAGTTGTTTCCAAAAGGTAGATAAAAAAAATTTTTGCCGTTCAAAAAGTGTTCCCCCGTGCAAATCTTTATACGTTTTTGTTCCTTCGATCAAGCGAAAATTACCCCAGACTTCGTTAATGTATATCATTTTAATCTTTCTCGCGACTTTGAATATGAACTCCTGGTCTAGGTTATAGTGGCTATTCACATTATATTTGCCCACAAAATCATGCAGAACTTTATGGTAAAAATAGGAACTCGGATTCAAAGGAAAAGGGTGAATTTCAGAACCCATCATTAAGTGAAATAATCTTAATTTTGAGGGGCAGGAAACATAAGCTATTTTCCCCTCATTATCCCAAACTCTGCAATTCCCGGTTACAAAACTTGGCGAAGGTAATGCTTCGAATAACTTTAAAACACGCGTAAAAAGATTAGGTTCGTAAAAATCATCCACATTGAGGAAACTGATGATAGCACCCCTTGCCATTTGAATCCCCTTATTCATTGCATCCGACTGACCACGGTCTCTCTCCGAAACCCAACGAATATGCGAATAGGCACGCACATATCGTTTAATGATATCAAGCGTTCCGTCCGTTGAACCGCCATCGATAATGATGTGCTCCGCCTCCGGACATTTTTGATCAATGACGTTCTGGATACAGAATTCAATATACCGAATGCCGTTAAGAACAGGCGTCACAATTGAGAGTTTTGGATTCTTACTAGCCGTCATGTCAAAAGCGGAACCTTCAGCTTCGCATTCTGCTCTTCATTAACGAGTTAAGGGCTTTGAAGTTACCATTGACAATTTCACCCGAAAGGAGTTGGCGCCATGAAATATCGTCAACGGTCCACCCGGGAAAAACTCAAAATTATTCCTGAGGCCTTTTGCAAACGGAACCTAAATTAAATTTTTAATCATTTGAGAAATCTCAATAAATGGTGCGGTCAAGATTTGGGCAAGGTTTAGTTTTGTTCGATTTTCTTATTAGTTGCCAACCCAATGCAGATAGCAACTAAGAGTAAATGGGTAATATATTTGCCAGCGGTGAATCGTTCGAAGCGCATAGGAGCGAAACATTATGATCATTTAATTCCTTTTGAATCGTTTTCATATAAGGCCAAATCAGCGATGCGCTTATATGTTTCTGCCACTGCGGCACTGATGGATAAAACTGTCGCAGACGGATCAACCAATCATTAGGTGCGCCTATATCGTTAATTGAAAAAAAATGAGGGCCTACCCCATCAAAGCCATGTAAGACAATTCGTGGGAAACCCAATCGAAAAGCTATATTGACTGCCGTCAAAGCCGTCGAACCCCATTGCGCAATATACTCCCCTCTTTCGATAAAAAAAGCCCGCGCGACCAGACTTTCAAATCCTTTGCTAACATGCATTTGCCATTCAGGCATCAAAAAATCCTTTAAAACACAAACGTCAGGCCCATATGTCTTGCTCAAAAAATTGGGGTCGATTTTTCCTTCCCAAATATTTTTAAAATATATTTTTTTTATTCTACCGGCAGCGAAACGTTGAATCAATTCCGCATATAAGACAGACTGGCCTGCATACTTTTTTTCAAATGTGCCAAACTCGACCATGTATAAGTTGAACGGCAAGTCTATTAACCCGCCGAATCCAAACCCTATTACGTAATCGGATCCGATTTTTACCTTATGCGTTGAGTTTAAAGCCGAATATCCGGAACATATGATATGACACGTTGCCCTCCGGTTCGAATCGCAATTGTGTGTCAATAAAAGCTGACGCAACCCGATAAAATTTATTTTCGCCCAACTCGTAGCCTTTGTCATAGTCTCGACATTAGCGATTTCACGTCTGATTAAACGCTCCAATTCAAATCTGAATACGAATTTGGATGAACGAACCGCCTTACTATAAATCTTCTTTAATCGCACTTTGGCCCCCCCAAGCCTTGACCAATTTTGAGCATCAAATGTCGTTTTAGACATAAAATCGGTTATGTTTGACGATTAATTCACTAATAGACTGAATGTATGGCACATTCGATTGGGTACAAAATTCCAGCCAATCTCGCATCTCAGTCCAATCTGAGACAAAAATGAATTCCAGTCCCATTTGTGTGGCAACCTTATAATCATATTGGCTATCCCCTAAAAATACAGCCGGGCCAATGATGTTGCCGCAATTTTTTTCTCTAAGAAGGATTTGCTCTTTTGCATTAGGACTGCCAAAGATTCCGCAGTCAAATAATGCCTCAATACCCCGCATAGCAAAAATCTGACGCAGCTCTTCTTCATCGCCACCTGAAACGACTAACCATAATTTGTTTTGATCCCAAGGACTACAGCTAAAACTTTTTCCCATCTTCATTGGCCTGCCCCCACTTGAATCGGGAATAAAGCCTTTGCAATGCGATAATCTTCTTCTGTATCAATATCAACACCACCGATCTTGTCGACCTCAAATTTTAAAGGATTTGTTCCAATGAAATATCCCGATTTTAGTATAGAGTCACGATCCCGCATGTATAGGCCATTAGTCACTCGATAAACGGCTGGCAACAATTGGCTGGGCGGATGATGAGCGTCTGCAGTATAGTTCAGAGGACCGTTTTGATTCCAGAAATACTCTTTTAAAAGATTGACCGTGATGAGGGAGTCGTACCGTTTGTGGTCCAATACTTCATTTTGATATGCGCCAAAAGCAGCTCGATAGATATCCGCTGTATGCAATGGTGAAGTCACTGTAATCCAGGCAATTTGAGAATAGGGGATATCCTTGACGATGCCGGTAATCACTTCTGCGAACGTGGCCCGATGGCCGTCCGCGAGATAGGGATCGCGATGATGAATACTAACACCGCATGAATTTGCTATATCTTTAAGCCGTCCGGAGTCAGTGCTCACATAGATGCGCTCCGGAGGCAATACGTCCCGCACTTGTGATATTTTCCACTCAAGCAAGGTCACTTGGCCCGGACCAAACGGTAGCATCACCTTTTCCTTAAGGCGAGTACTGCCTTCTCGCACCGGGATAACTGCAGCAATATCAGAAATCGTTTCAGTCATCGGAAACGGATGTCTGAGTCGAAAAATAATGGGCAATTAAGTGATTCATCACGGTTAAATCTCGAAGATCTTTCACTTCAAGCGCCTGAAATGAATCCAGTTCATAGTAGAATGGGCGAGCACCGAATAGAGTGTTACGCTCCAACATACTCTTGCGCTTCTGGATATAGCAACCATTGCTAAAGCAATGAACAGCGGCAAGCGCAGACCTTTCGGTGTGATGATCGAAGTTGAAATTGATCGGGTGATCATCAAAGGCAAGATATTCATTGAGGCACTTTACAGAAATGAGGCTGTCATGCTCAGCCCCCAGATGAAGGAACGCATGTACCATGTCCGCATAGGTTTGAGGGTATATGAACGGAGCAGTGACATTGGCCCAAATCACGATTTCTTCTTTGATTTGCTGAACAACCTCCGTTATCACTTCACAAAATGGCAGTCCGTTTTTGCGTAAAATAAAACCCACTCCCGCCCGCACGCAGATGGATTCGATCTCACGCGCAGACGAAGCAACAAACAAAATCGATGGGTTAAAAACCTGTTTAAGCTGTATGATCTTCCACTCCAGCAGGGATAGGTGCCCCAAAGGAGCGAGATCCCCCTTCACATGATAGCGGCTTTCATTCTGCGCAGGTATTACAACGGCATAATTCATGTCAAATTCTCCCTTCCAGTTGGGTCAATCGTTGGATATCTTCCTCGATGAAGAGATCCGTCAATTCTTTTTTATATAAAATGTGTAGTTTTTCAAAAAGCAATGCTTCCTTAAGCGCCAATGGATTATGCAGAGCGACTTCCGCAGGCAATATAACTTTTCGTGTTTCAATGCAATCAAGGTTTCCTGCGAGCTGAGGTTGCCTGTTAAAGGCTTCGATCGTCCGTCGGCTGATACTTCCGCCAACAGTCGCTTTCAGGGCATGCGCCTTAGCCGCATGACTAAGACGGCCCACAATATCCAAGATGGCGTCACAATCCGGAATAATGTTGACGTCGAAATACGACGCGCTCAAATCTGTCCTGCCGATCGTGATGCTGTTGATCTTACCCGCCGCGTAATCTAAAATTTGATCGATAGACCGCACGGCATTTTTGGTTTCAATATTGATGGCTTTGTGGACTACTCCCCCTTTATATATTTTCTTGCAACCTTCATAAAATTTAGCAACGCCAAATGGGCTCTCGACCATTGGCGCGATCAAACCATCAACGCCGATCTCCAACGCATCCTTGATGTCCCTCATGGCTTCCACCCCGCCGATTTTCAGCATTAACTTGACATCCGCTCGTGCCGTCAAGCGTCGAAGGCGAACAAGGTCCATCAGCGAAGCCCCCTCCGCCTCAAATTCGGCTTTAACGCCAACGACTCCGAATTCATTCTTTAATTTAAGCAGCTGCCGAAATAACGCTTTTTCAAATTGGCTCATTTTGGTCCCTTTCGAATTAAAAATTCCTTCATCAATTCTACTACTTCCTGGGCGCTGCTTCCGTTTCCAGATTCCGTGTATCCCCAACCTGCTAAAATGAACGTGCCTCCGGCAATTCGACGGCACATGTCTAAATGTTCTTGAGAGTCGTCGATATAAATATATTTTTCCACTCCGTAAATATTTTGAACGTTTTTTATGACGATGGCTTTTGAGCGAGTCGCGATGAAAGATCTTCTTCCAAGAATCTGATCCTCCTCGAAAGGGACATGATAATATTTGAGTATTTGAGAAATGACGTCCTCTTCCTTTGTGCTTATAATAAAAAATGATTGGCGCGAGCGCTCTAGGTCCGGTAGGATCATGGATGAAAATTCATAGGGTCGATGAAGGCAAATCCAATCCGAAAAGGATGATTCTCTCAATTTCCGGCGCTCTAACGCAAATTGCTTTTCAAACTGAAGAACAGAATCAAGCGGCGTTGCGTGTTTGAGTTCATTATATATGGCCGCTATTTTTGACCGATCTTCGAACTCTGTATCTAAGGCCCTCAGCAGATAATAGTAACTGCGCGCGCATGTGACCTTGCAACGAAAGTTACAAAACATTTCGTAATGTCTTCTGTCCCACTTTGCGGACTTTATATCAACAGGCTTCCCCCAAGCACACATCGCAATAACGTAGGCTTCGGCGACCGTATCAAAAAGTACGCCGTCAAAATCTAAGAAAATAGCCTTCATTTCCGGATCGTCCAGAAATCATCCGAAAGGGTTTCGAGGTACTCGAAGGGCATGGTGAAGTAGCCCTTCTTGCCCCACTTCCCGCCCCAGGAATTACGAACAAGAAAGCGTTGAGTTTTCTGTTCATAGCCGACGGCCATGACAGCATGGCCGCCGAGCTGGCGTTCACCGGGTTTGGGCATGTGTGCAACTCCGGTCTTGGCAACTTTGTCCGATTCAAAACTTTCATAGACGGCAAAGCCGAAAACAAAGGGGTAGCCGTCAGCAAGACAATCGAGCATTTCCGTAAGCGTTTCGATGCGGTAATAAGAAGAAATCAGATGGTTTTTGGCATCGGTGTAACATTTTGCAGGCGGTTTTCGCGTAAACCGCTTGATCAAATAGGGCCATGATTGCTCATTGCATACACCGTATTTCTTCAAACTCTTGATGCCATCACGGAGCATGGCTCCGGAATCTTCGTTGATCGTATTAATGATGTAGCGTTCATTGTAGTAAATAAATAGCCGGCTGACGTCCTCATAGACGCGGTCGATCCGGTTATCAAGAAACTCTAGGTTGCCGGCAAGGGCTTGGGCGGTGCAGCTACCAAGAGCGCCCTGGTCTTCAATGGCTGAACACTGGGCCCGCAAATCTATCGATTTGGGCAAACGTAGGCGCGGGCGAATTGCCCGGAAGTAATAGTCCCGTTGGTCGGGAACGTCGGGGAGCCAACCGTAGATCTTATGTTTACTTGAGCTCATGATTTTAAAAGAACTTCTGCTCTTCCCAGTATTGGTAAAAACGGCCCTTGAGGGCAAGAAGTTGATCGAGAGGGCCTTCCTCGATGAGACGGCCGTTTTCGATGACGACGATTTTGTCGGCATGGCGAATAGTCGACAGCCGGTGGGCAATGACAATACAGGTGCGTCCCTTGACCGCTTCGTCAATCGCTGTTTGTATCAATTTTTCGGTGTGCGTATCCAGGGCGCTTGTCGCTTCGTCAAGAATCAAAATGCCGGCGTTTTTCAATATCGCTCGGGCAATGGAAACGCGCTGCTTCTCACCGCCTGAGAGCTTTACCCCACGGTCCCCGACAAGCGTATCGAGCTTATCGGGAAGATGTCGGACATATTCACCCAGCTGAGCTTTTTCTACGGCATCCCATATTTGCTCGTCGGAAATGTTTTCATCAAGCCCGAAAACGATATTGTTTCTGAGCGTGTCGTTAAAGAGAAGCGTCTCCTGACTGACCAGAGCCATATGCTTGTGTAAAGAGCTCAACGAATAATCCCGGATATCCGTATCATCCGCAAAGAGTTTCCCCGGCAGACAATCATAGAACCTGAGGATGAGATTGGCCACAGTCGTCTTTCCGGCGCCGCTCGGTCCCACAAGGGCCGTCATCCTACCTTTTTCGATTTTCAAGGTTAGGTCTTTTAACACTGCCTTGGCATTGACATATGAGAATTGCAGACGGTCAAAATGAATTTCTTTTCGCAGACCTTCGAATGCCCTGCTGCCTTCGGACACGAAAAACTTATCCCGCTCGTCAAAAATCTCCCGGATTGCCCGCATAGGCCCCCGGATCGTAGCAACGAGTGTTTTGGCCTGGTTGAAAACACCTGCCATACCGAGCGTGCGCCGGATCATGTAAAAATAAACCAGAAACCCTGCGATGGTCCCGGATTGAAGCCTGACGATTAAAAAGGTCATGAAAGAGATCAGGATCAAAAGCGTTACAAGCGTCATCATTTCATGGATGGGCCCGATAAAATTCGTCTTCTTGTCCATACTGAATTGGAAAACTCGGACGTCATCGCTTAGCTGGCCATAATGATTACTTTCTTTTTTCTCCAGGCTGTAGGATTTAACAAGAAGCATGCAGGAAAGAATTCCATACATTTTCTTACTCAATTCCTGGTCGGATATTGCTGAATCAACGGATGTTTTTCGGATTCTGGCAATTATCCAACCGACCCCTAAATTGAACAGGGGAAACGCCAGAAAAATTAAAAGGGACATCTGCCAGGAAATCCAAAACATCATCCCGAGATAAACGATGAGCATGAACAACGAATTAAGGATGCCGTTCATCTGGCCGAAGCTGGCGGCAATCTGATTGGTGTATCCGACAAGAATCTGAGCGAGATAGCCGACATTTTGCCGGTCAAAAAAAAGTTTTCCGAAGCTCAAGTACCTGTCGAATATGGCACAGCGTAGCTCATGGGAGAACTTCCGGATCTGCCATGCGATCGTTATGCTGCTCAAGTAAGCACAAATGCTCTTCAAAACCGAGGCGGAAAAAACGACCAGCAGCAGAATGATAAACATCGTCACATTACGCTTCTCAAAGGTATGTGGAAACATCAAAGCAATATTTTTGAGAACGGGTAATTCTCGTGCGAATGAAAAGTTCATTTCGATGGCCCCCTTAAGAAAAGGGACGAGCAACCCCACGCTAATGCCTTCAAAAAGAGAAGCCGCAAGAGAGCAAATGACAGGAACTGATAAATGAATTGGACGGATTTTGACTCTGCGCAGAAAACGGATGACGCGAAGGGTGTCGCGGAAAAGCTTAAAACGAGTGAGGAATTTACGCATAGGCATTAAGCATGAAATAAGGTGGCGGTCACTTTTACGTCTGGCACCAAAAGTGACAGTCCCCTATACGATTAAAACATTCGGAGATGACAAGGTTATTTTGCATTCTTAACCTGCTCCAGAATCCAAGGATAGGTTTGGCGGATGCCGTCAACAGTCTTGAAGCGAGCGGTCCAGCCGGTTGTGTAAATCTTGGCGTTGCTAAAGTTGCGGGATTCGACGCCAACGGGTCCTTTGATGTGCTTAATGGTGACTTTCTTTCCGGACACCTCGGTCACAATCCGTACGAGATCGTCGACAGAGACATACTCGGGGTTTCCGATATTCGCCGGGCCCTCGATATCCGAATGCATCAGCCGGTAAATCCCGTCAACCATGTCATCAATATAGGTGTAAGAACGAACGGCTGTTCCGTCACCCCAAACTTCAATCGTTCCGCCGTCAGGGGCTTCAGCCACTTTGCGGCAGATAGCAGCAGGAGCCTTCTCACGGCCGCCGCGCCAGGTTCCCTCCGGGCCATAGCAATTCTGAAAGCGGGCGATCCGGATCCTCATTCCATTGTGTTTGCCATAAACCATGGCCATGCGTTCAGCATAGAGCTTTTCCCAGCCGTATTCATTATCGGGCATGGCCGGATAAGCCTGCTCCTCGGTCATTTCAGGCTCACCGTGTTTCATGTCGCGGTAGATACAAACCGAGGAGGAGAAAAAGTAATTCTTGATCTTCATTTCAGCAGCTGAAGAGCTCATGTGAATATTGATCAAGGCACTGTTGCGCATGATCTCGCACTCGGCCGAGTGGATGAAGCCCATACCGCCCATGTCGGCTGCAAGGTGATAGACTTCGTCAAAAGGCTGGGCACCGGACAATGCGACAATGCAGTTCGCCTTTTCACGAAGATCCAGAATTTTGAATTCATCAGCTTGGGAGGTTGAAAACTCAGGGTGCTTGAGATCGACTCCGCGGACCCAGTAGCCTTCCTTTTTGAGTCTTTTAACCAAATGATGGGCAATGAATCCGCCAGCGCCGGTGACAAGTGCGTGTTTCATGGATGCTCTCCTTTTACACAGCTTCGCCCTCTCGGTCACAGAGGGCCTACGTTTACGTTGAGGTGACAGCCACTTTTACTATGACTGCGCCAAAAGTGACAGTCACCTACAACAATTCGACGATCACCCGCAATTTTCCACACACGCCTCATCAATCTGAACGGAGACCGACTGGTTCAGAAGATCCAGCGAGATGACGAGGCGGCAATGCTTATCTTTTCGGACAATAAAGCCTTCGACCCCTTTGAAGGGGCCGTTTTTGATATAAACCCTCTGCCCCATTTTCAAATAGGGAAAGGGGTCCAGGGGCATATCTTCGTCGGCAAAACGCTTCACCGAGAGGAGATCTCGTTCGGGAACTTCCACCGGTTCATGGGAAATACCGGTCGTGACAAAGCACACGGCCCCCTTGGTATTCAAAATATTAAAACGGGTCATCCACGGTATACGGACAAAAAGATAACTTTGAAAAAGAGGCTCTTCTACGGTCTGTCTGCGGTCGGACCACCTTCGGACCACTTTACGGATAGGGAGGAAAGTTTCAAGATGCTTACGCTGTAGCTCACGGTCCAGAAACTTCTCGTGGCGACTCCTCGTATAGAGCGCATACCACCTTGGAAGACGCCACCGCTCGATCCGGCTGTCGGCACACGCGAGGACAGGGTCAATTGCTTGAATCATAGACACCTCACCTTCTCCTAATGAACGGCATTAATGGGCCGGAACCCAAGCCCATCTCAGGAGATAACCATCAATCATGCCAATGAGGTCCGGGTTATTTATGATTCATACGCTCAAGAAGCCAGGCATCCAGCACATCCTTCTTGAAGCGCCATTGTCCCCCGATTTTTGTGGCAGGAATTTCCTGTTTCTTGAGAAGCCGGTAGATCGTGACCAGATGAAAGCCAAGGTACTTCGCTGCTTCCTTCGGAGTCATGATCTGCGTTCTCTCCGGCCGTTTGAATCCATTGGGATCTTTAATCGGTTCCATCGCTCATTCCCCTGTTCTTTTTTGTAATGCTGTTGTTATTTAATGATCGTTCCTAATCGTAATAATACACATGGTACTATTTATTGTCAATAGTTGATATAGATTCCTATATCATTGATCCTTAATTCATCAAGTGCGTCCTATAATAAAAAATACTCGTTTCTAAAAATTATGATTGATTCCGGACAGTAAATGTCATATCCTTAACGTTATTAGTCGCAATTGGTTACATACTTCCTTTTTCCGATGCAAGCAAGAAAGAGGATTTTAATAAGCCGCTTTTCTTAAAAAGCGAATTTCTAAAATCAACCCATTTCAGATAACCTCAAAGATTACCAAAAGGAGTAAGCAATGAAAGAGCGCGTACTAGCGATTATGATCATGCTCACCTTGCTGTTGATGCCGGCCGGTTTTGCCAATGCCTCCGATGTTTGGACCATGGCTCAATCCGAGAAGTACGGTGAAAAGGCGGGTGGAATGTTCGGACGGGGTCTCGTCAACGCGGCAACTTGTTTTGTCGACATTCTGGTTCAGACCGTCGACGGCACGAAACAGGGCCCGCCCCTTCTTGGAACGCTCGCAGGACTTGGCGGCGGCATCGGCTGCACTGCATTGCGCGCGGTTTCTGGAGTACTCGACGTGGGAACGTTCTGGGTCCCCGGATTCAACGGCTTCCCGGTTTCAAAATCCTACAACAACTGTTTGTGCATGGCGGATGAATGCGGCGTGAAAGCCGAACCGGAGCCGGTGCAATTCGTACAGGTTCCTACGGTTACGCCCGCGCCTCAAACAATCACTTATGTGGCGCCGGAACCGCAAGAGCCGGTGGAACCGAAGCCGGTCGCGGCGAAGTATGTGAAGAAGTAAGAATAGATGACTCTCGCAGAGAGCATGCGGGAATAGAAAGAAAAGCAAAAATAGGGGACAGGTTAGCAAGTCAGACCTGTCCCCTATTTTTTATTTTATACGCCTAAGTCACTGAGTTCGAAAATCGGGGTGTATGGGTAAGCGGAAAGAAGTTCACGGGCGCCCTGGTTGCGGTCCACAAGGCAAATGACTTTCACGACCTTGGCTTTCGCGGCCTCGACCTGACGGATCGCTTCAAGAACCGACCCCCCGGTCGTAATCACATCCTCGACCATCACGACCCGGTCCCCTTCCTTAAGCTCCGGCCCTTCGATCAGCTTCTGGGTTCCGTGGTCTTTGGCCGCTTTGCGGACGATAAAGGCTTTCAGGGGATGACCGGTTTGGCTGCTGAGGACCGAAACCGCCGCTGCAATCGGATCAGCCCCCATGGTCGGCCCGCCGATGGCATCGGCATTGACTCCGTGCAGCATCATAAGGATGAGTTTACCCGTTAGAAAGAGTCCCTGCGGGTCGAGGGTGGCCTGTTTTCCGTCAATATAGAAGGTGGCCTTCTTCCCCGAGGCGAGCGTGAAGTCGCCCTTTTTGAAGGCTTTTTCCTTGATCAGATTGAGGAGTGCTCCCTTGAGCTCGGCTTCGTCCATAGTGGAAACTATTATATCCTTATATCGGAGTTCTTGCAAAAAACAATTCTACAGAGTCTCAAGATAACTCGGATTGCTCGATGATGCGGCGGGAGAGGCCCTTGAACATCTGCGCTTCGCTTTGAAGAAGGCCTCCCCGCTTGAGGAGGCTGTGGAAAGTGCTCCGGATGCGGGCCAGCATGTGATTGCCCTTCTTTTCGTAATCGAGGGCCTTGAGCGCGCCCTCGAAAGAATCCAGAACCGTTTCGATCTCGGCCTGCGACAGATACCGGTACTCGCCGATTTTCGGCATTCCTTCTTTCGGCTTCAGCGCCCGCATCCGCCCGCGTTTCGGAATGGAAGCCGTCGCCCGATATTGCCGGATATCGGCGTCTTCCGGGGCCGTCGCTTCGAACAGTTTGAAGGCCATGATCATCACCGCCTGTGCAAGGTTGATCGACGGGCAGTCGGGATGCACGGGGATCGTGGTCACCCAATGACAAAGCGACAGCGATGCGTTGTCGAGGCCCTTAGACTCCCGGCCGAACACAACGGCACACTTGCCGCCCTTCGCCTGGCGCTCAACGAGGGTTTCGACGGCTTGACGAAAAGGCATGAAAAATCCGCGGCGAGGGCCGCCTCGCCGTGTCGTGCCGATCACAAGGTGCCGGTCGCTGACAGCATCCGCGAAGGCAGAAAAAACATTCGCCCGGTCGAGAAGATCGACGCCCCCCATGGCCATCTTCACGGATTTTTCACGCCAGTTCGCGGGAGGCCTAACGAGTCTCAAGTCGTCGAGACCGGTATTCTTCATGGCGCGAACGACCGCGCCGATATTGTCTGGATTTTCGGGATCAACGAGAACGATGGATACGGAAGGCATCATCCGTCTAGGCGTATTCGACCTGCCAGGGATATTCGGGCAGCCCCAAGGAGTCGGTCCAGGGGGCAAGATTGTTTGTGAAGGGCACGACCATCGGATGGATGAGAATGTCGCTTGCGGCCGAAGCCATCCGGAAGGAAGCATTCGTGACCGCCCTCGGAATAAACGTGACGGGCCAGAGACGCCTGTGCAGTTTCGTTTCTCGCTGAAAGGTCGAGGTCACTTCGGCAGGAAGAGCGAGCATATTTTTCCAGCCGCGCGCCTCGACCGTTTGAATTTTCTCGGCAGTTGACATCGAAGAGGCTGGCTGGGCACATGAAACACTCGCATTCAGTAAGCATGCGGACGCAAACAGAAAAATAAAAAGAAAACATTTTCTCATGATCAACCCCGAAAAGTTATGCCATTTCAGACAGAGATTTCTCGCCCGTTTGGGCTGTGGCTCGAAATGACAGGCGTTCTATTGAAGCTGAAACGCCGCCATAAAAAAACCGTCCGTACCGCCCCGCGAAGGCAGGAGTTTCAAATACCCGTCTTCGGGCCCGATCGCAACCGCCGAAAGCTCCGGGTGCCTTGCCGCCCACTCGCGCACGGCCTCCTCGTTCTCCTCCGGCTCAAGGGAACAGGTAGCATAATAGAGTTTCCCACATTTTTTTAGATAGGGCAACGCCTTTTCGAGGATCTCGAGTTGGTCTTTCCGGCATTCGAGCACCCGGGCCTCGGTCAGCTTCCACTTGGCATCCGGGTTGCGCCGCAACGTCCCCGTCCCCGAGCACGGGGCATCAACCAAAATCACGTCAGCGCCTTCCTTCATCTTTTTGATTTCGTTCATGCGGCCGATATCCGCCGGGAAAATATTGAAGGCCCCCGCTCTCCGGGCCCGCTTTCGCAGATCCTCGAGTTTCCAGAGCCGTACGTCGGTGGCGATGATCCTTCCTTTATTCTCCATCAAGGCCGCGAGGGCGAGGCTCTTGCCTCCGCCTCCCGCGCACATATCCCAAACAACATCGGTGGGTTTCGGAGCGATCGTTTCGCATAGGATTTGGCTGCCTTCGTCCTGCACTTCGGCGAGCCCTTCCCGGAATTCCTCGGAATCGAACAGATGGATCCTTTCGTCAAAAATTACCCCGGTCCGGGAACGCGCGGCCGGCCGCGCCGAAAACCCGCTCTTGATCAACCGCTCGACAAGAGCTTCTCGGGATATTTTGAGTAGGTTCGTCCGGACCACAAGCGGCGGCCTTGCCTGACAAGTCTCGAGCAGTTCCCGGCAGCCTTCCAAACCATACCGGGCGGTCCAACGACGCACGATCCAGTTCGGAAAAGAGTAGCGAAGCGAAAGCTCCTCTTCACCGGAGAGGGTACTCAAGCCGGGCGGAAGCACCCGGGTTTTAAGGTGCTGGTAAGAAATCTGATCGGAGAATTTCCATCCCTGAATTCCGGCGGCCAGTTCCTGGAAGTTATTTTCGCTCAAAAGGCTTTCGGCCGCCGAGGCGCACAAGACGAAAACGCAAGTGTTGGCGGTTTGGCCCGAAGCCTTGAGCCAGGCCTCGAGGAAAAGTTTGTGGCGGAAACACGCGTAGATGGCTTCGGTCAGATAGCGGCGGTCCTGGGATCCGATTCGCTTGCGGTTCCTGCGGAAGTAATCCCCGAGCCAGCGGTCCGCGGGATCGGCGGCGTTTCGGATCAGGTCCCAAATTTCAGCGGCAAGTTTTAGCTGGGGATGGAAAATATCCAAATTATCTTGCCTGCTCGCCAGCGAGCCGGATCCGGTCGCGCAGGTCGGATTGATAGGCCGCTTGGGTGTTGTAGCGGCGCTGACGTGAAAGCTCCAGCGAACGCTGGGCGCTGCGAAGCTGTTCCTCAATGCCCGGATCTTTTTTGACCTGCGCGCCCTTGTAGGCGTCGATGGAACTCCATAGGTGGTTCGCGATGAGCGGACCGAGGCCGGCCCAAACCACGGGGCCTCCGACGGTGGTCCCGAGAACAACGCTCGTGGTGATGGCGGCGATTTCGATCCCGGCCATGAACTTGGTTTTCGTCTTGTAGGTCTCGTTATTCATGGCCTGGCCGTAGGTGGGAAGGATCAAAGAGGCCGCGCCTTCTTTCTTCCCGGTGGCATAAGCCGGCTGTACGGCACAGGTGAAGGCGAGAAATAAGATGCTTATCAGTAAAAAAGTTTTTTTATCCATGGAATCCCTCCGTTTCATAGGGGTAAATAAAGACACTCATCCAGACACCATTTCTTCTATTAGGTATCTAACGGCATTTTGGAGGAAATCTGTAGGAGCGAGGACGCTACTTGAAGCCGTGCCCTGGTGGGGCACGGCGAACGTTGGCGAAGCCCGTTCCCACGCCTTCTCCGGCAATTATTTCCAGGCAATGAGGAATTCGGTCAGGAGGCGAACGCCGACGCCGGCGGCGCCGCGGGGGCAGTCGAAGCGGTCCTTCTCGGCCCAGGCTGTCCCGGCGATATCGAGATGCGCCCACGGGGTCTTTTCGGGAACGAACTGCTTGAGGAACATGGCCGCCGTAATCGTCCCGCCGTAAGGCCCGCCGGTATTCAGAAGGTCCGCCTGGTGACCCTTGATCTGCTCGGCATAATCCTCCCAAAGCGGAAGCTGCCAGCAGCGCTCCCCGGAGGCTTCCCCGGCTTTCTTGATCCGCTCGATGAGCCGCGCGTCACTTCCGAGAAGGCCGATGGCCTTGTCGCCGAAAGTATAGGCGCACATCCCGGTCAGGGTCGCAAGATCGACAATGACTTTGGGATTGAACTTGCCGGCGTAGTGGAGCGCATCGCCCAAGATGAGCCGCCCTTCGGCGTCGGTATTGATGACTTCGACGGTCTTGCCGTTGGCCATCCGAATGATGTCGCCGGGCCGCTGGGGATTGGCCGCGACATTGTTTTCGACAAGCGGCGTGAGGCCGACCACGTGGACCGGCAGTTTGAGATCGGCCGCGACTCCGACGGCCGCGATCACGGCAGCCGCGCCGGACATGTCATACTTCATCTTTTCCATGTCTTTAGCAGGCTTGATGCTGATCCCGCCCGTGTCGAACGTGACGCCCTTTCCGACGAGACAAACCGTTCCCTTCTTTTTAAAGCGCGTTCCGTATTCGAGAACCACAAAACGCGGCGCATGGACGCTGCCCTGATTGACCGCCAAAACGCCGCCCATCTTGAGTTCTTTGAGCTCTCGCTCGCCGAGCAAAGTGCAGGAAATTTTTTTCGAGGCCGCCATCGCGCGCGCGGCTTCGGCCATCGCCGGAGGCGTCATCACATTGGCCGGCTCATTAATGAGATTGCGGGCCATTTCTACACCGGCCGCAACCGCGGAAGATTTCTGAATCCGCTCTTTGAGCAGCTCCGAGCGCTGTTTCTTGACAAAGAGCATCTCGACGGTCTCAATCTTGAAGATCGGCTCTTCCCCCTCTTTTTTGGGAGCCTTGTATTTATCGAAAGCATAGGAGGCCAGAAGGCCGATTGCCGAGAGAAGCTCCGCCGCGCAGGCCGCGTCCACATCAGCGCCGAGAAAAGTGTCCATGATGACCCGCACACGGGCGGCCTTTCTCGCACGCGCATGCTTTACGATTTCTCCTGCCGCCTTACGGAAACAAATTTTTTTATAATTTTTCCGCTCGCCTAGGCCCAGGACGAGAGCCTCCGGGGCTTCCCGGTATTCGGGCTGAAAAGATGAAAAGGCCTTGGCAAATTTGGCGTCAAAACGTTTTTTCTCCGAAGCGGCCTTGACGAGTCCCGCAAAGGCAGGCTCGAGCGCTCCGAGATCCTTCAAAAGAGGCTCCTTCTCGAACACCCCCGCGATCAGAAGGTCCGCCTTGTCTCTTTTCTTTTCTGCCGTCAGAATTTCGAAGTTCATTCCGTTCTCCTTGGTTAATGCCCCGCCCGATTGAGGGCAATATTCACGAGTTTGTCGGCACGGCTGATGACCTCGTGGGTCCTCGGGACATGCTTGAACTGCACGTGCTTGAAATGTTTGAGACGCGCAAGGACCTCGTCAAAAAGCACCCGGATATGCGGGGTCTTGATGCGGTAGTGGCCCAAAAGCTGCTTGGCCACCAGCTCGCTGTCGACGAAATATTCGATTTCCTTCGCGCCAAGCTTGCGGGCAAGGTCGAGGCCCTTCATCACCGCGCGGTATTCGGCGACGTTGTTCGTGCCGTCCCCGATCACTTCCCCGTACTCTTCGAGGGTCTTTCCGTCCTCGTCGCAAACGATCACGCCGATCGCCGAAGGGCCCGGATTGCCCCGCGCTCCGCCGTCGGAATAGACAAAAAGTTTTTCGGAGGTCACGGCGCCGCCGGAGGATTGGGAGGCCGGTCACCCTCCGCCAAGTGCCGGCGCATCTGGCGCTCGACGCGCTGAAGCTCCCGCTGCAGGCCTCGGACATTATTTTTGAGCGATCGGATCGGGTCCGGAAGGTCCCCGTGATTGAGATCATCGAGGCGCTTGCCGTCTTTACGGACAATTTCTGCAGGAACCCCCACGACCGTGCAGTTGTCGGGAACCGGGTGCACCACAACCGACCCCGCTCCGATCTTGACGTGACTGCCGATCCGGATATTGCCGAGCACCTTGGCCCCGGCCCCGACCACGACATGAGAGCCGAGCGTCGGATGGCGTTTCCCGCGCTCGATCCCGGTGCCCCCGAGCGTCACGCCCTGATACAGGATTACGCTTTCGCCAATCTCGGTCGTCTCGCCGATCACGACCCCCATCCCGTGGTCGATAAAAAAGGCAGGGCCGATTTTCGCGCCCGGGTGGATCTCGACCCCCGTAAAGAAGCGGGCAAGCTGGGACAAAAGCCTCGGAATGAACGGAATCCGGAGCCGGTAAAGCACGTGGGTCAGGCGGTGGACCAGAATGGCATGAAACCCGGAATAGAGGAAAAGGACTTCCAGAAACCCGAGCGGCGTTCGCGCCGCCGGGTCCTTTTCGAAACAAGCTTTGAAATCGCGGTAGATTTTATAAAAGAGATTCATGGCGGGAATCATTATTTCATAAACAAGGAGAAAGTGGAAAGGAAAAAGCTACGCGTGTGTGGTTACGTTACGCGTTGGTGGCGATGAACTGGCTGATCTGATAACGCTCGTAGACGAGCTGGAGGGCCGCCTCGGCGGTGATCCGAGGACGATCGGTGAAGGCAAAGCCCGGCAAGCGCTCGAAGAGGTTCTTCAAAAGATCGGGAGTCACTTTCGTTCCTGATGCAGCAAGCAAGATATCCAGAAACACCGCGGCCGGGACCGTTTCGTGGATCGAAGCCTGCGATTCGACCACGCGAGCGCGGGCATCGGCTTCCGTCAGCTTCTCGGGCGCAATGCCGACTTCGGAAAGCCCGTAGACGAGCGAGTTCGGATTTCTGAGGAGGTGCTGCTGGATGCGGACGACGCCGCCCGCCTCGTCCGGAATTTCGATCAATTTGATCCCCTTCGCCCCGGGCTGAGCCAGAAAATTGCGCGCAGCCTCTTCATTGGCCGGAGTCACCATCACCGCAACATGACCGCGCACACGCGCCTGGCCAAACTCGCGCTGGGCCTCGGCAATGGTTTTTTGGTATTGCATCAACCAAGCTTCGCTTTTCGCGTCGTAAGCGATCGGGAAGCCGAGGAAGACCGTGCCCCTGGGATTGCGGGCGAAATAGTCGCGAAGCATCGGCCGCACTTGGCTCATGAGCTCTTGCATAAAAGTCTCTGAGCGGGTGTCGAAATCAGTGAGGCGCTGACGCAAAGCCTCGACCGTCTCCGAGTCACGAATCCAATCGATCGCCGCGCCATCCGTCCCCATCTCAATACGAGGGGCGATCCCGAGTACACGAGTTATGCCAGGTTCGGACGGAACCTGGTGCATCTTACGAGCAGCGTACGTGGGAGCATAGGCCACCGCTTCCGTTTCCATGGCAAACGCGATCCGCTCAAAACCCGCGGGACTCAGCTGCCCGAAGGTATCGGCAAGCCCGGCAAGTGTCTGCCGTTTTCCTTCGGCGAGCGCCTGCAAGACCCGGCCGGAGAACTTTCGGACAGACGGCGAGATGCTTGCCTGCGCCGCAACTTCCGCCCGGGGCTCCGTCTCTCTCATTTCTTTGCGGGGTTGTCCATTCGCCGTTATGCGGTAAAGTCCGGCAAGAATGGAGGCCTCGTTGACGGAACCGGCGTTTTGTCCGGCAGAACGTTTTGCTTCTGCCAAGGCATGCGCCATTTTCAAGGCTTCATAAAGTTCGGGAGCGGCGGCTTTGGAGACCTCGATCGTCGCCGCGGCTTGAGCCCCCGCAAACTCGTCGGTATTGATTGGATCAAGCTCTAACTTGACGAGAAAAGTATGTGGCATGGCACTCTTCAAAAACGTGATTCCAAAACGATTCCCGAATAGCGCAACGTGCCGGCTGATCGGTTGATCGGGGCTAAAAATCGGCTGCCTTTGTCCCTCGTCCTCATCTTCAGCTTCGAAGGGAAATTCCGAAATCACCCTCGGCATCAGCTGCTCCTCCATAGCCTTTTTCAGATCCGTATCCGTCGTCAGCTTGGCAGGGCTGACCCACTGGATTTCATGCCGTCCGGCCAGCCGTGAAAACGCTTCCCACTCGAGCTCTCCGTTCGGGGTGTCGCTCTCGCTGTGATTTTTAAACCACGCTTTGTTATACGGCTCCAGACTGACCTGGTCTCCTTCGACGCTCGTAATGACCCAAAGCCGCGGTCCCAACACGTCCTCCCGAAAGACGACCTTCGTGACAAGCTTCTTTCTTTGCTCCCCTTCATAATTCTTTAAGGGAATCGGATAGATGAGCGCCGCGGGATGTCCGACCACGGCCTTTTCCAGCCGGTCCGCCCGCCGGGCGTCTTTCTCCTGACGGTAAGCCTTGAGATGAGTCAGAAAATTCTTCTGGAGGTCCGTTGTTTCTGTGCGCATCTCGGCACGAGGGTCGATCCCGAGTAAACGAGTTGTGCCAGGTTCGAACGGAACCTGGCGCGTCTCTTGACGCGCGGGCGATAAGATTTCCACGGACACGTTTCCATTTAAGAGCCATTGTTCTTCGAGATTTTCCCGATGGCGGGCTCGAATTTGCAGTTGATAGCTGCCCGGAGCCAGCCCCAACTCCTCGGCGGAAATTTCGAATTCATAGGAAATGAACGGTTGATGATCTCTCGGGCCCAAAGGTTTTAAGGGAACCGGTCGAATGGTTTCCCCCCAGTCCGTGGAACCCTCTTTCATCGGAAAACGCGGCGTGAGAAGACTCACTTCAAGGGAGGTCGTCTCAATGCCCGGGCGGATGTAAACCCTCACGCGTCCTTTGTACGTTTCCCCGGCTTGAATCCGGATGGGAGGAACGGGCTTGAACGGCTCCGTTTCCGAAAAAGGTTCGAGAACAACAGCGTAAGGTTTAGCATCGGCTTCGGCCCACCATTTCAGAAGCGTGGGATCCAGCACACCGTAAAGCACAGCGGCTTCAGCCACCGACGCATTGCTCCATGTCTGCGAGGGATGGCCGCCCGGCCTCTGTTCATAAGGCCTCCCGGCGATAACGGCCGCTTTATCGCCGCCGTCCCAAACCTCGGGAAGAGAATGCGTCGGACTGGTTCTCAAAAACTCGAGCTCGGGAGAAAGCACTCGCGCTGCCACATCCTCGAAAGAGACCGCGGCATCGTCTTTTTCAAGACCGCCGAAGATCTTGCGGATGAGCGCAATAAATTTCTGGCGATGAGGGAGAAAAGCCGGAAGATCCCAAACCACCTTGACGGCCTCAAGATAATCTTTTATCGTCTTGGGCCAAACCGTACCCTGGTGATAGGCCGCGTCTTTGAGCGCAGAATTACCGGTATCCTGCAAAGCCCTGTAATTGCCTACATAATGGTCGTCTTCGGCCGCAAGCGTCCTCAAACCGCCGTGCGGTGCCAGCAAATATTTCGTCGCAGCCATGACCACATCCACCTTGTCTTGATCCGAAAGAAGGTCACCGCCGCGGCCTGCCAAAAGCACGATATCCGAACGCAGAGCGCCCTCATGGGGATCGCCTTCGATGACATCATAAAAAGGCGCGATTTCCTCGCCGGTAGCGTACTTAGGATTCCGCATTTTTTGATTGAACGCTGTTTTGTTTTTTTGGGCAGCCCGGCGGTATCTCGCCGCCTGTTCCTCATTCCCCGCAAGTCTGGTCCATTTCTCCGCAAGTGCTAAAGCCCCCTGCAAGAGGGCATTGAGTGCGCCGACTTTGCCGTTGCGCCGCGTTACGGGAGGCTGATCGTGGGGTTGGGCATCCATCCACGTCGCCTGCTCGGGTGTCACCAGGAGTCCGTCGTCATCGGTGTAAATGACCTGATATTTCTTATCGTGATAAAAGCTGGCGGTCAACCTGTCTTTGGGTTTGAGATAACCGTCCAAAATGCGTTGCACCACCGGGAGCATCTCCAGGATAAACGCATGGTCATCGGGGTTAAACAGCGAATACTTCTGAAGGGCATGAATGAACCAAAGCGAGGCATCGGCGGTGTTGTAATTCAAACCATTGGGAGGCAATTCTTCATCGATTTTCAAAATTTCATTCCGGTTACTTTCAATCTCCCGGTCAAACCTGTCAGCCTCCGCCCTCAAGGCATGCTCCAAAGCCCCAATCGGAGGCCCGGCGTGTCTCCTCACGTAGGCATGATATCGCATGATTTCCTCATTGCGCGCCAGAAGAGTCTTCTTACGCTGCAATAAATTCTGGGCATATTCGCTCAGGGCTTTGGCCGGGTCCCAAATTCTGTTAGGAAGAATGCCTCCCGATTCAAATTGTGCGGCAAACCGGAAAACCTGCTTGGCTTCTTCATCCCGGCCAAACACAACAAGAGCGCCGGTGATCGATTCAAACACGTCTCGCATCCACTGCTCGTGGAACCATTCGGGGGACTGCCCCAAATTAAACGAACCTGCCCACAGTTCAGGCGTACCACTGAAGCGGGTCCTCGGAACAAAACCGGGCTGATCGGTCCACCGTCGCTCCCACGTATCAAAGAGCTTGAGATCATATCGCACCGACCAACCAACGGCCCGGGCGAGATAGGCCTCGGACGAATCGCGATTCCAACGCACGTTTGCGCTTTGAAGCCGGTGGTTGCCACCGGCCCAACGGAACTCCCACCACACGTTATCCCCCCGCCGGTCATCCGCTGTTTCGCTTTCGGCATGCGCCGCGGCACGAACGTTCAATTCGTTCTGGCCGGGCCGGTCAGGGACAACCCCTTCGTACAGGAAAAAGGATCCGGCCCCGCCCGGCTGGGAGGTTTGGCTGGCTCCTTCCGGGACCAGGCTCATGTCAAGCGCAAAGGGATTCGTCCAAACCGTATCGCCGCTTTGCAGAGGTTCCCCGTTCGTCCAGATCTGAACGGTTAAATCTTCGGGCCTCAGAAGGGGCGAGACATGAACCCGGGCGCGAACGACATGCCGCGAACCGTCGTTGACGGGCGTGACCGATAAAATTTCAACGCGGTCAGGCTGAGTGGTTTTCCGGGCCCACTCGTGAAGCGCTTGGCGGTCCACAAGGCCGTGCCTTTCAAAGACCGAAAGAACGGCCGCCGTGCTTTCGGCCCAAGCCGGTTCGCCGAGGGGGTGTTGCGGCAGACCTGCCCCCGGATTTTGCTGCTTCGACACGGCCCCATTCAACAGGGACAACGCTAAGTCTTGGGCATGATCCACCCCAGCAACTAATCCCAGCATCGCTGAAGCTGAAAAATTCAGCGCGGCCTGACCGGCAAGAGCTTGCAGCATTTGCTGCGGCGTACCGCCGTTAAAAATTTGCGCCACCGCGCCCGATGGACTCAAAGCAACATACTCGGCCATGGGCGTCATCTTCCGCTCAATTTCCCCGCGAATCATCAGCTCGGTCCAATGCTGCCCTTCTCGCACGCGGGCGAGGGCTTCCATATACGGTTCGAGGAAGACCGGATGTGCCGCGCCGTTGACCGGCGAACTTTCGTCGTAGCGACCGTCGCGGGGCGGCAGGCCGCGTAATCCGAGCGGCGTCCAAAGGTCCGCTTCTATTCTTGCAAAAATGAGCGCCTGCCGGTCAGCATCGAGAAGGTCCGCGCCGTCGCTAATCGCATAAATCTGATAAGGCGCTACCGCGTCGCCGTGGGCGTAGGACTCAGCATCGATCACGTCATACAAACAATGTTCAGAGGCATTCCAAAATCTCTGGTTAAAAACCGGGAGCATCCGATCGGCCAAGGCACGGTAATCCGCGGCTCCGGATGGCGCGCCCGGGCCGGCGAATCTGTCTTCGAGCTTTTCCATGAATCTCAAGTTGGCATACCATCGCGCGTTATTTTCCACAAGCTTTCCGGCGCGCTCGGTATAAACGGTACGGGGCGTTGCGACCAAACCATTCTCGTCCGTCACGGCTTTCAGGGCCAAACCGTAACCTTCGTACGAAAGGTCAGCCAGTTCCTTGGGGAGGCGCGCGTGACTCATCATTTCCTTGAGCACAGGCATCATCGTCTCCGCAAGGCTCCAGTCCCCGCTCGCTTCAACGTAACGCTCGAGCACACGCATGAAAATCATTTGCTGACTAAACGAAAAACGTTCGAAATGCGCTGCGGTCAAATCTTTTTCGTGCTGTTCGATCTTTCCCCTCAAGGAGCGCCTTTGTTCATCCTGGTCGGCGCCGCCGGTTAAATTGCGCAATTGCACAAGCAGTTCGTTGCGCTCATCAAAAATCCCAAAAATATGCGCGATCGAGCGCTCAAATTGGGCCAAATAGGCCCGCATGCTTTCCTTGTCTCCCCGGGAGAGGAGGAGTCCGAAGGAAGGCGTCAAATTTGCTGGATTGGATTCGCCCCTAAAAACATCTTCATGGATCTCCGTAATGCTCGGGGTGCCGTCCGGCTGAAAACGAACAAAGCGGCCCGCATCATACGCAAGCAAAGCCATGAGAGAATCCGGCTCGGTCCAAACCTTGCCGACTTTCGCCGCCCGGGCCAGCCGGGTCCTGTGCTGGAAATACGGTCTTAAATTAAAGCGAATGCCATCCCAATAATTCTCATCCGTCTCCACCGGAAATCGCCAGTCCCATACTGAAAATCGATTGCCGTTTTCATCCTGGACCATCTGTTTGATGGCTCCCCTGGGATAAACCGGGCCCAGCAAATGCCCGCCTGACATGGCGATGATGAGCGGATGGGCCGAAAAAAGAGCGGTATTCATATCATCTCGCAAAACACCGAACGGCCAGAAAAGGCGCGGCGTGTCGGCTCTTTCATTGTCGTGGTCGCTGGTCCTCCACCAATCCTTGCTGGGAATGGGGATGATGCCTTCTCTGCGGATATCAGGCTCTTTCTCTTCATAAGCCTCCGAAGCCGCAACGCCCCCGTATTTACGAATATGGCGTGCGACAGCTCTCGTATAGTGCTGACCGTCTTCGTCCCCGCTCGCCAACTGGCCCCGGCCGAAATTCCAGGCAAAATGCTGGGCATCAAGACGAATCATTCTTGTCCCTTCTGAAGGGTTGCCTAAGGTGAGCGCGTAACGGAGAGCGGAAAAAATGGGCTCATAATTGACCTCGCGAAGCTTGGTCCAATTCCACAAAAGCAGGTCTTTCCACTCTTCCTGCACTTCATAGGTGGCGGCGTCAGAGCCGTCCCAATTTTTATTTTTTCGGACAACGCCGGGATACCCCGGCTTGAAATATTCCGGATGTTTCCATGCTAAAACGCTGTCGACGGAAGCAAACATGGGATGATCGAGCATCACGATCTTTCCCGCCTCTTCCAGCGTGACAATCACAGGGGTGAGCCCCTGCTCGGTCCCAAGCCACTGCATATATTTATGCATCGCGACGCGCTCTGCGAAGCCGGGGCTCCGTCTGGCCTGGGCTTCATCGCCGTTTTGCCATGCCGTAAAGGGTTTCCCGATGATTTCACGCAGGGAGATAAACTCCGCGTAATCATTCAACCAAAGCTTGTCCCATTTCCGGATAAAGGCTTCCATGAGGGCGCGTCTGGCGCCGTTGACTTGCCGGGACATTTCAAATTTCACGGGCTCTTCACGGCGTCGAACATCCTCATAATCGGTGCGCGCCCGCTTGGCGGGGGCCGCAATCAGTTGAGGCAACAAAGCCGCGCTGCGGGGATGATCCTTGAGCTCCTCGGCATCGGCCAAATTGATATTGGCTTCATTGACCGAATACCAGTCAATGCACCCGTACGGACTTTGTCCCCCGGGAGCCAACGCGTGGTGAGGCAAAATATGAGCAACATCGGTGCTCTCCTGATCCAAAAACTCGGAAGTCAGATCACCGACTTTTCCGATCCCCGGCTCTCTTGCTTGATCCCGACTGCGAAGCGCGGAAATGGGAATGTCGTTCAGGATACGGGGCAGGGGCGAAGGCGGGAGTTTGACGCCTTCCACGATTCTGCGGGCCATGGCCTGTTGAAACAGTTCGCTTTCTTCATCGACAGCAATCACAGCGTTCGGATTTTCCCCCTCTCCCTGCGTGGGGTATCCGCCGGTGACCCATTTCACTTCGCCGCCGGAATAGTTCACCACGAATTTAACTTTGTGTTCACCAAGCCCCATTCTGGTTTCGGGAACAACGACCGCCCACAAACCGTCTCCGAGCGGACGCAAGGGGTCGGCGTGGCTATTCCAGCCGTTGAAATCTCCAGCGAGAAAAACGCGGTCAACCCGGACTTCTTTCGGAAACCGAATGGCAACCGTCTGCCCTCTCGGAATATCTTTTTGCGCTGCCCGGTAGCGAAGGACCTCGTCGTCATATTCAAAGGTTCGAAGCTCGGCGCGAATCGCGGGCACGGCTTCCTCCACTTTTCGCAGCGTCACAATCTGGAACACCCGGTCGCGCGGTCGAATGCCGATCCCGATCCCGTTTTGAATCATGCCGGCTTTCGAAGAAATCTCGGTGGGGGCGGCTGCGTTCAGGCGCTCACCCGTCAAAACATCGACGACGTGAATCCTCTGATCGTCCGGGACCTCGTCCAAACCAAAGACACTCAAAAGCGGTTTCATGTTGTCGGGCCGATTCATAAAAAGAGTGGAATAGGCGGCCTCCCAATATCCCCGCATCCGCCCGAGCTCGACATTGATAATCACGGGCTCGCCGCCGAAAGCCGGACCCGCATAGAACCAGCTCTGGACGTCGTCCGAATAGGTCCCCGGAAATTCATTCACGATGCCGTGCTGACGCAAGCGGTCCATCAACCGGTACCAAAACCAAGGGTTCTCGAGGAGATAGCGGGGCATTTGTCCGTCTTTGACGGCCGCAAACACCGCGAGGGGGTCATCCACCGTTTTCATGATCAGGCTCATTTGGCGCAGGTACTCCGCCGCAGTGGGCAGGGCATCCGCCACACCTTTGAATCGCAGGGCGATGATCTGACGTTTGACAAAAGTTTCCCGGTCATTTTGAAATTCGCTTAAAGCAATTTGATAGGTATCCTGGTAAGCCTGGGCGGTTTCTTCCCGGACGATGAGAACGTTCCCCACTTTTTCGGACCAAATTTCGCCTTGTTGCTGGTAAATGCCTTCCGGAGCGGGGAGGGTGATTTCGATTCCGAGCGCGGGGGTCTCGGTCGCGCCCGCGGCTTCGGTCAAAGGGTCGGAATCGTTGACCTGAATATCGGTCGCAGCGAGACCAAAGGCCTGCTCGGGGATGTTCCATCCATCCACAACGACAATTCTTCCCTTCCATCCGTTTTTGCGCGCCGATGCGTTGATCTCTTCGGCGAGGTCTACCATTTTGGTAAAATGCGCGCCGGACTCCTTTTGAGTCTGGACGTTTGCAAACCATAAAACGGTCGAGCCTTTTTCGGCCAGCCATTTCAAATTGGCTTCCGTAAAGGCCCGGTTCCATCCGGCCTTCTCGACCACGTTTCGCCCGAAGAAACCGACAACCGGCGCCTCCTCGTCGATTTCTGCAAGGACGGGCGCAAGGGGCGGTTCTTTATCGGTCCCCTTCACGAAGCGCGGGTGATGCTTTAAAATCAGCTTGGCCCTCCTCCGGGCTTCACTGTACTGCTCAACTGTGGGATCCAGAGGATCCGCGCCGGGAAACATGGATTGAAAGGTCTTGTCAAAGAGCGGCTTGGCGCCGACCATCGGATTCAGTGAAACCCCATAGACCGACGCCTCATCCGAAAAAATACCTTTCCACACCGCGTAGAGCGCACTCGAGCCGCCGTTTGTGATCGCCACCTTGTGTTTCGAATTGTCGTAACGGTCCTTGGGGTCTTTATCCGGCACTCCGACCAGACCGATCTGATCGCCCGACTGAACGTGCATCGCCGCGACCCCGGCCCCGATGTCCGCGGCCGCAATCCCCGCCTGGGTGAGGTCGATTTTTGCCTGCTTGGGTTCGGTATAATCGATACGGACCTGCAGGTACTGCGCATATTTTTTTGGGATTCGGAAATCCGGGATCATGTTGACGTTATTGAAACCACGGTTCTTGAAGGTGTGCGTCACCATGAGCGTTCCATTATCCGCCAAAGACGCTTCCCGCTCGGGGTCCGTCAAAAGATCCGCGTTTTCGAGGATTTGACCTTCAAAAATACTTCTCGCGATACGCAGGACCCGCGCCTCGTTGTGCCTGTTGTCAGGAGCCAGCCAGGATTCAAGCTGCTCCTGCGAGGCATCCCCTTTGAAAACCGATTCGAGAAGTTTTGCGTCCTGATGACTATATTCGTCGGTCACATATTTCAAAAGGAGGCTGTAAAGGGCCGCTCTGGAAGCCGGGTCCTTCAAAATATCGGAAAAAGACTTTTCGCTGCGGATGATTTGTTTTTCTTCCTCAGGCAGGGCGTCCAAATCGTCGGAAATGCGCTTCAAGAGCGGGTAAAACGCGCTCTGGCCGTCATTGGCCCAGCCAATTCCCGGGCGGTAAGTTCCCGCAGACTGATCTGCCGCTTGTTTTTCGATTTGCTTTTGGATCTTGATCGCGCACTTCGACATGAAATGGGCAAAGTGCTCGAGCCTGCCCGAGCCGTATTCGCTTCCGTATTTGTAAAGCGCTTTCACAAACCAGTTGTTCTCGTCTTCGAACATATAGACTTCGATGCCGTGATCGTTCGTGCCCTTGTAAACCTTGACGGTCACCCAGTCGCGGCGGTCGCCCAGCCAAACCCGGATTTTGAAATCCATTTCGGGAACGCGGGTAAGGCCCCTCACCGGCACCGGAGCCTTGGCGTAATCGATCGCCGTTTCGGTTTTGTCGCGGATCCCGATTTTGACGGGATATTTTGGCTCGATCGTGACGATCCGTGCGCCCTTTGCGATCAGCTTTTTGACCGCAATCGTGTGATTTTGGCTAACGCGCCCAAGGCCGCCCTCGGCCAGCCAGGTTTCAGGCGAAATGTAATAAATCACCCTTCCCTTGAGGTTCGCCGCATTCCGGTCAAGCCAGCCGTCAAACCACGCCTCGGGCAGGTCTTCGGCAAAACTTAGGGCAATCGCATCCACGAGCGGATTGCCCGCAAAAGCACTCTCGGACTCCAGAATAAATTTCACCAGAGCGCTTCTGGAATCGCGGTCCATGAGATGAATGGCCTTCAAAACCGGGTAGCGGCTCTCCACCGGATAAAGGGGCCAGTGCGCCGAAGCAGCGGCGTAACTTTTGAGCAAACTCTCAAGATGCTCCTTTCGTCCGGTCCGGAGATCCGCAAGGGCCGTTAGAAAATCGTTCTGGATATAGCGAATGTGATTGACCTTCACGGCAAACGTCGCCGGATCGACCGAAGAGCCCATTTTATAGACGTCGTGGCCGTCACGCCGTTCCGTAGCGAGCAATTTTTTGTCGTACAATTTTTGCGCGAGCTTCGCGTAATCCACGGACTTCGGATCAATCCCGGCCGCGGTAAGCCGCGCGACCAGCGTCTGCCGGAACTCGGCCGCGTTCAGATCGACCCAGAGCCACGGATTTTGCCTGTCCGTGAGTTTTTCGAGCATGATTTGCCCGATCAAATTGACCTGATGCCATCTCGTATCGTGCTCGCCTACGCCGTCGAGGAGGGGTTCGTCCTCGGGCCAAAGCCGCTCCTCAGAGACACTGCGCATTTCCGTGCGCTCCGGCGCCTGAACCGACCCCGTCCGGTCCTTGTCGATTCGCTGCACGGCCGCGTTCAGCACCCGTTCCGCCTCGAGCAATGCCGCGTCAATATCCTTGTCTGCGAGCGTTTGAGCGATGGGGAATTGCCCCAGCATATGTTCCAAATAATACAGAGCGGCGGGCTCAAGCGGCTCATCGGCCTTCAAAGTGAAGGGGCGATCCACCGCATAAGAATGAAATACGGGCCGCGGGGTCTGGCCTTCGCTTCCCCCCCACACACCTTGCCATTGCTTTTCGAAAAGCAGGCGCGCCACCCTCAGAGAGGTCGGCATCTGAATCAGAACCAAATCGGCCGGAGTCAATCCCTCGCGCTTCAAAATCCGCACAAGGGTGTCCATATTCATCAAGGTATTGAGCGACTGGTCATTTTCGTCGACCAGGATCTTCGATCCCAAAGCCGGATCCAGCCGAAGGATGCGGTCACGGATCTTCTGCCATTCGGGTCTGTCTCCACCTCCCAAACCGACAATGACGATTTTTTGGGAATGAAGCGCTTGCAATGCTTTGAAAGCATAGTCGGGATAATCTTCAGCCAGATTGCCCAATACGACGGCCACGTGATCCCGGGGAATCTTTGAATCGCGTTCGGCCAGATACGCGTAAAGCCTCTCAAAAGCGTCGACCTCCGATTGCGCCAATGTCATTTTCGGTTTTGAACCGGCATCCGGCAACCCGGTAGCGGGAATTTGCGCGAAAGCCCCCGCGGCGGCGGAAGCGCGCTGATAGACTTCCTCGAGGCGTCCCAAGCGCGGATCGTCGCGCAGGGCCGGCAGGAGCATGACTTTCATGGTGTTGACAAAGGTCGCCGCCCAAGTGGCACTGGCCAACTCGACGCGGCCGAGTCCGGCGATCGGCGAAATGTTATAAAAGCGGTCGAGTCCTTCTCCGACGAATGTAAGAACCGTGCTTTCTTTTCGATCGGAACGCTCGAAAACGATTTCCAAACGCTTCGAGACCGGCTCAAACGACGCGGTAACCTTGATGTCGGGAGAATCCGGTTTGTCGGGCCTCGATACCCCCCCCGGAAGGGTTCTTTCAAACCGCCATAGGGCAAGCGTCATATCCTCCGCCCGAAGCTGCGTCAGCCGGCTTTGGTAATTGACAAGGAGCTTGTCCACATCCTGAACAGTTGCGCAGGACGCGATCTCACGGCCGACCGTTCCCGGTTCCAGCGCGCCGAGAGACAAAAGCAAATAGAGATTCTCGATTCTTCGGCGTGACTCCGGCTGAACGCTTCCCAGGGCTTCGGCAAGCCAGCCGAGAACGAATGCATCTTCCACGACATCGAAGCGGTTGAGTTCGTTTGGGCGGCGCGCCGTTCTGATCGCCGGCAGCAAGGCGGCGACGAATTCCGGAACATCCAGCAGGGCCATGACAATCTGATGGGCAAAGTCTTGAGGGCCTTCCACGGGCGCACCGGAAAGGTACGACAAGGCCAGTCGGGAAGCTTCCTCGACAACCCCTTCCCCCGAAAGATCTCCGCTCTGGCGGCGCTTTTCAAATAAAAATAATTGGAGGATTCTCTGTAAAGCCAGTTCCAAATGCTCCTTTTCACGGGGCGATATCTCAAATGTCCGGATCACGCCTTCGAGCATCCTTGCAACCGGTACGCCGGTTCTTTGTTCAAAACGCGTTCCAAAACTGGCCTCCGCCATCTCATGCAAGTCCCCCTCCAAAGCATTGGAACGACTCTCCGCGCGGGGCTTGGTAAATGCCGGATTCAGGGCGTTTTGGACGACCTGGCGGCGGAGGTTCTTGACGGCGGTCTCGTCCATGCCGAACCCCTGATAAAGAACGGTCAACGCGGCGTTGCGCAATCCCGCCGGAAGACCGGCCAAATCAAGCAGGTCCGTGATCATTTCCTGAGCCATCCGGATTCGTGGAGCGGTCATTCCCTCTTTCTCGCCCGGATCCGGCGCAAAGCCGCCGTCTTTCCCGGTCACCTTATTGATTTCGCCAAGCAAGGCCGAAAGTCCCTTCGCCCGCAAGTCTCCGAGCCTGCGCACGACCGCGTCGACCCCCTGCTGAAATTGCTTCGGCAAGCGCTTCCGGTCAGCTTCGATTTTTTTCTCGAGATTTTTTTGCTGATTCATTCGAAATCCGGCCCCAAGGACCTCCATGGGGTCGTTGACTCGGTCGTAAGTCAGAGGCTTATCCCTTCTCTTCATTTCTCCGAGGCGCTGCAGGTCGCTTTCCAAGCGCAGGTCCAAGCGCGCCGCGCGGCCAAGCTGCCGGCCAAACCGCCAATCCTGAAACCGATTCCACAACCCGCTTCGGCTTTCTCCATCCGTCCTCAATTCGGCGCGCGCCATTTCGACGTCACGGCCACCGATGTAGGAATATCCAAATCCCGCTAATTGCATTTCCTCCGGCTTATAAAGAGGCCTCCCGGCGATCACGCGCGGCACTTTGACCGTTTGGCGCAGCCGTTCTAAATCGATACCCTTTAGACCGGAGGCTTTTTGAGGCGCGTACTCCTGCCAGTTCGTGAGTAAAACAATCGCATCGCTGTCCTGAGCCGCCTCGTAGGGGTCTGAAACAAAACGGAATTTTCCTTCCCGGACCCATTGCCGGTACTCTTCCGGACTTACGGTTTTCAGAATTTCTTCTTCGAATTTTTTCTGCGCCTCCGGATCGTGCGCGACCACCGTGGCGCCGAGCCGGATCATGGCGGGAATGACGTCGAGGGACGGGGCCTCGCGCGTATCGTCGGTATCGGCCTTGAAAGCGACTCCCCAAATCGCGATTTTTTTGCCCTTGAGCGGTTCCGGCTGCCCTTCGCTGTCCCAGCCGGCCCCTGCAACAAACCGGACGATCTCGTTGACGAAAGCGACTTTCTTGATCCAGTCGTTAATCTGAATGACCACGTTAAGCATCGCGGCCGGAAGCCCCAGCAGCCCCATGTAATAAACAAGGGCCTTAACGTCCTTCGGGAAACAAGAGCCGCCATAACCGGCCCCGACCTCCCGGAACCAGTAGAAGGAGATCCGGGGATCACGCCGCATCATTTCCGCAATCTCGGACCAATTGCCCCCAAGGGCTTTTGCGATTCTCGCGCACACGTCCGAAAAGGTAATGTCGGAGGCAAGGAAGCCGTTCGCAAAATATTTCCCAAGCGGCGCGGACACGGCATCGGTCAAGACGACCGTCGGCGCGGGGATCGTCTTGTCCCCGGCGGTGATCGCTGCTTCGTTCGCCAAAAGCCGCGGGCGAAAAAGTTCCAGGAGCTCCCGCTGTGTTTCTTCAATCGCCTCCGGACTCATCCTGGAATCGACTCCAAGGGCAATCCGGTCCGGCCTCTGAACATCCACGAGCGCTGTCCCTTCGCGCAAAAATTCTGGATTACTGGCCAGGGCATAATCGACGTTCAGTTCGAGGCCCTGAGCCGTCATCTCTTGAACGATCGCTTCTTCCCGCGCCCTCATGGTCTGAATCACCAAATCAAAGGCCTCCGGCGTCACGGTCGACTTGATCACGAGAATCGGACGTTCAAACGTCTCTCCGGCGGCCTTTCTTTCCCGAATCACCTTTCCGATACTCTGGGCCACCCCCGCGACGTACCGAAGGTCATTGGAGCCGTCTTCCGCCGAAGGGGTCCCGACGGCGATATAGAAAATATCGTTCTCGCGGACGGTGCTCGCGTAATCGGTCGTAAAAGTCAGACGCTTCGTCTCCTCGCGGTGTTTGGCAAGCAGTTCATCCAGGCCCGGCTCGTAAATGACCCTCCCCCCCTGCTGGAGGATATCGATCTTGGCGGCATCCGTATCAAGACCCGTGACCCGGTGACCTAACTCGGCAAACTCGGCAAGCGTCACAAGCCCGACATACCCGGTCCCGATGACCGCCACGCGTTTGGACGGGCGTTTCGGCGCCGCAATCTCCGCCGCACTCCGAATCATACGGCTTTCGAAAATCGGAGCGTCGCCAAAAACGGGGCCGACCGGCTTTCTGCCCAAACTGACGTAATTCAAACCCGCTTCCTGGACTTCGCGGAGCGAGTGGGTCTGCGAGCCGTCCGTTTGGAGCCCATAAATATTCCAACTGTCAAAAAGAGGTTTCTCCCCGAGGATCCCCACGACTTCCGAGGGACTCAGCTGCGCGATCTCCGGATGCGGAGTTCCGACAATGGCAAGGTCGGCGGTTTTCAACTCCCCTTCGGCTTCTCTTTTGTCCCGGTAAAGCCTGAACTCGATCGTTCTCAGAAGCGGATCCCGGCGGCGTTCGCTCGCGAGCCACTTGACGAAGTCCGACTGGCTAACATAAGGATCGTAAATGACGACTTTTTTGACGGCGTTCTTCTTGAGCCACGGAACCAGCTCGAGAATCACGGAATCACGGACGCGGCTACTCTTCGCGCGATTGGCAATCCCCAAAAACCCCACGGTCTTCCCTCTCAAATCCGTCAGCCCGAACCGGCCCAGTTCAGAATCGATGATCTCTTCGAACAGCCGCATCTGGCCGGCGTTGACATCCAGAATCGCGTTCAACAGCTCCAAAAGTTTTTCCTTATACGGACGCAAAGCCGACTCTGCCTGCAGATCGTCTTCAAGCCAATCCCGGACGCTGGTCACGATACGCCGCAGCCAAGCGCCGAAGCCCGGCCCGATCTTTGCGTACGGGATCCCGACCCGCTTATCGAGACCCGCCACCAGAGCCACCGCGTTGGGATCGCCAAATCCGAGGGCATGCGTGATGCTCGGAATCTGATTGAAGTGGGAAAGCTTTTTGGCCAGGTAAATCGCGATAAAATAATGCGCAAGCTCGGCGCTCCGCACAGTCGTCAGACGGGCAGCGCCCTCGGCCCGCGCAAAAAGACGGCTCATCAGCCTGGTTCCCACCGTTTCAGCCCCGTCCTTGGTGCCGAGAATAAACTGTTCGTTTCGCAAATCCTCGGGGGACGGGTCCTGCGGCACGAAAACCGGCTGATAGATCATTTCAAAATTGCCGACCCCGTTGTGTCCCATTAAATTCTCGAGGTACTGAGTTTCGGGCTGCTCGCCCTCTTTAAACGGAAACGGCACGACACTGCGCACGACGAACAGCTTGAAGCTTTTATTCCCGGATGCCCTCAATTGAGCCAAGCTCTTATTGACCTCCTCCACGGAGCGGAAAAGACGTTCCCGGTATTGCTTCGGATCGTCCCCGTTCCTCAGTGCGACATTCAACACGATGACGTCCGAGTCGCGAATCGTATCCAGCAGGCTCTCGCCGCCCGCGCTGATCCGGATGGATCCCGGTGTTCCGTTCAGGGCCGCGGCGGGGGCATCCCTTTGCAGTAACCTTGTATAATGTCTGATTTTCCTCGGTTCAGAATCAACGGCCCTCACATTGGCGCCAAGACTAGCGTAGTGTCTTGCCATTTGATAACCCATATTGTCCAGGCCGATCACCGCCACGGAAGGAATCCTCTGCGACTGCGCTTCGGCAACAACCGTCAGTTCGTATGCCGCGTTTTCCGGAGAATCAGACCCGTGAATAAGGTTCTCGTCGATGCCGTCGCTGTTTTTGACGACAGCGCCGGGCAAGGCCCGGACCCGGTCGATCGCTGAACGCGCCTGCGCAACGGCGTCCGTATGGCCTTCCGGCAGGCGGATCAGATAAGGAACCGCCTTGCCCCGCGACAGGTATTTGACCAATCCGCCGTAGAAGCCCTTCAGCCGGTGGACTTGATAAAACTGCTCCGCCGCTTCCTGACTAAACGCGATGGGATCGAGCTCGATCAGTTCAGCGCCTTCGATTTTGGTCAATTCGTCGAGGATCTGCCGCTGCATCCCCCTCTCGACGGCATCGGGCTTGAGCATGACGAAAGTCGCCCGGCCGGTTTCAATGTCTTTCAGGTAGCGCTGACGCGCTTCGACGGCGGAGAGGGCGCGCATCTCGCTGCGCCCCTTCGTATTTTCCAAAATCACGTAGAGCGGTTTGCTGTCCGAACCGTTGCGCAGCCGGCCTTCGCCGTCCCGGAGAAGAAGGAGAAAACGGGGCGCCTTCATATCAATCACCTTTTCAAGGCGCTTGAGCCCCTCCTCGAGATCGTGGTTGTCCCTGTCCGCCAGAAAAATCAAAACGTCATTGGGATTTTTGATCGACCCCTTGAGCGTTTCGTAAAGGGCCGCTATGCGGCGGGCGTCTCCAAAGCCCGTAATGGCCTGCTGAAGGACCAGCAGAACGCGGGTCCCCTCAAGGGAGATCTTCATCGGACCAAAATCGTGAGGGACGCTCAGGCGGCGGTCGGAGGCCGGGTTCGAAAGTTGGGCAATCAAACTCAGAATGTAGTTGTACATGTTCCCTTCGGGGCTCACGATATCTCGGAACATCTCGCGATATCCGATTCCCCGGTTGACGTCGGAAAACATGCCGGCCATCGTATCGACAAGCGCCTGATCGGCGTCTTGGGTCGTAAATGCGCCGGGCTGCTGGACCGTCAAGTAAGCGCCGAGTGTTTCGTCGAATAATCTCAGCTTGTCCGCCACCAATCTCTCCATGTCGCGGTTTAAGCGCAGTTTCGCGCGCAAATTGGTTTCAAGGCTCAGGCGCATCTGATTCAGGAGGGCTACCTGGGAACCCGGATGCGGCGCAAAAAAATTGGTTCCCGCGACACCCTCTGCGGCAAAGGTCAGGGCATTGTTAAGGCCGATGTCGCCGGCGATGACGCCCGCGTCGCTCAGGTAATGCAACAGCTCAAAGGCCTCGTTGTTGATGCTTTGCAGGTTGATGACGAGAACCGAGTCGCGGTCCGGCACCCCCTCGGGGATCACAAGCCCGTTCGCCGGGTTCAGATCGTAAAAATAGAAGCGCCCGCCGAAATCAGCCGCGGAACCTTTCCGGAGCATGTCCAAAAGCTTGCCATGGTGCTTGAACTTCTTTTTATAAACCACCTTGGAATTCAAAAACGTAAAGACGACGTTGGCGCGGTTCGACGTATGCCCGACTTGGCCTCTGGATTTGAAAAGCGCCTTCATGAAAATCTTGAAGGCCCTGTCGTTGCCGTAGCTGCTCGTATAATGCAGGGCCCAAAAACCGTCGGCCAGAATCGCGGGGAGACCGACAGACTGTATTTTTGCCGCCACTTCGGCGCCCTGATGTTTTAAAATATTTTCAAGCAGGGCCTGCCTGGCCTTTGCGAGCTGGATGGGACCATTCGGGGCAGACGACCACACTTCCCGGTACCTGTCTACAATCTGGAGGACCGCCGGATCGGCATACACATAGGGAACCACTTCGTAGTCGAACTTTGATTCGGCCAGGCTGTTCATTCCGTTGAGACCGGCCTGCCGCACCAGCAAACGGCCCGAAAACTGGAGGCGAAGCCTTTCTAAAAGCTCGGGGGTAATTTCAGGACTTGTATTGGCGTCTTCGTCGTCCGCCCATTGCAAATCAGAGCGCAAATTGACATAAGGCAGCGCGATGACTTTGGGCCTATCGCCGGGCCGGCTCAAACTCGTCAGCGCAGCATCGTGTTCAAGTTGCTCGCCCGGCCCGGTCGGACTCATATCGGAGCCGTACCGGCCCTCTACGATCTGTTCCGCAGTCAGCTCTCCGTCCGTCTTAACCACTTCAAAGCCGGACGACTTCAGCAGCTGCCAGCGCGGGTCCTCGTCGAGAGCGGCAACGGCCTCCGCCGTTCGAAGCTCGGCCCGCTCCGTTCGCCCCAACGACCTGTATTTTGGGTTGAGGACCGCAAGAACCGCCCGCATTTTTTGCAAAGTTTGCGGCGGGATTTCGGCGGCATGATTTTTGAGATACTCCCGCGTGAAAAGCCTGGAAACGGGGGCGTGCAGATAGGCGGGAAGAATCCGCGCGTCAAATCCGCCCTCGCCCTCCCGGATGAAAAGGGTCTGGAACCGGTCGATCCCGCCACCCAGATAAAAAACAATATGACGAACGCCTGTTTTCGGAAACGCAAATTCCCATCGAAAGCTGCCCGAAAGCTCGTCGAACTCGATCGAAAGAGTACCTCTTTGAATCGGCATTTCCCCGTACCAGCGCCGTCTTGGGGTGCCGGATTCGAGCGCTTTCAGGCCGGAGACGACCGCAGGCTTGGCCATCAAGCGGGCAAGGTCTTCGATCCGGGAACACTTCTGAATGGAAGTCTGAAGGTATTGAGAAAAGCTCATGATTCGCGAGCCGTGTAAGAGATCCAATAACCAGGAAGCGGCCCAGCGGTATTTGACTCCCCCTTGCGCCGCCGTGAATCCGACCATATCCCTCAGCTGTATCGCCTTTTGGGCAAGGCCGGGAGAAACATTTTCGCTGCTCGCAATCGATTTCTGAATGTCTCGCTCGGTCAGCAGGATCGCGTCCGCCAGGACTTCATGGCCGAAGTTTTCGCGGCCGTAGCGCCGCTCCCTCAGCCGGGGAAGCAATTCGTCGCGGAAAGCCTGATCGGGCAGGAAGGTCCCGATCACAGCTTCGATAAACGCGGCTTCGAATTCGTCGGTTCCCGAACGCTCGAGATATTCCCGGGCCATGCGCGCGAGCTCGCCGGGATCCGAATACTTGCGGTCTTTCTTGCGGTCCTCCGATAAATCGGCATACCTCGAAAACACCGAAAGAATCTGCGTAAAGACGTCGGCCAAACCGGCTGGCGTTTCGGCCTTTTGGAAGGCCGTTTCGAAAATCGCTTTCAGTTCCGGAGCAGCCAGCACTTCCCACACCTTCTGGGCCGAAGCCTTGACGGCCTCCGGAATTTCGACGGGCTCGGTAAATTGACCCGCATATTTCACAAGCCTCTCGAGCTCCCCAAAAGCCAGCTTGACCACGGTCAAGGCTTCGTCTTCGGGCAGCTCGGCAACCTGAGGAATATAAGGCGCATAACTTACAACCGTTTCGATCCCCAAGGATGCAAGCGTCGAGTCCCGTGGGACGTACCCCTCCAGCATATCGGGCTCAAACTGAGCGATGAATTCCAGAGGGTTGGGATATTGCCTGAGAAACGTCACTCCCGCCCGTTTTTGAAGCGTTGGAGTCTGAAGGATCAATACCTTTCGGGGACGAAATCCGTTTTGATCGAGAATGCGGCGCGAATAAAGAATGTTTTTCCCGCTGTCGGTAGACCGGGTGTCCATCCATTCGACTTGAACCCCTTCATACTTTTCCATGACGGAAGCGAAATGCTCTGCCTCCGTAATCCTCTGCCCCGCCTCATTGAGGTAAACGCCTGTCACCTCCGGCCTCGAAACAAGCCCCCATTTTCCGGAAGTCATGATTTTCATATCGGGATTGTTCTGAAGTAATTTTTGCGCGAGCACTCCCGCTTCGTGAGCGACACGGTCCTGCGCCGACCCGAGGACCAACAGGAGGTCGTAGGGGCCTTCATCGATCAAAGCCTGCTCGTCGGAGAGCAACCACCTTTTATTGCCCACGACATCATACGCTTCGCGGGCCGCGGCAAAATCAACCAAGCCCTGTCCGAAGCGGTTGAACACCGCTCGTTCCTCGTCCGAAAGCGCCCTGGCTTCCGGCCGGCTCGTACCCGCTTCTTCCTCGCGCCTTTCACGTTCGAGGCGCTTGAGGTTGTCCTCCCGCATTTCACGCGTCGCCCTCTGATAAGCGGCGAGCGCACCGGCAAACGTCTGAATCATAAGCGGCGCTCGCGGATCATGAGAAAGGCCGTTCAAAAATGCTTCCGCCTCCGCCGCGAGATCCTTCCGGTTTTCGGCGGCGACCTCCTTCAGCTCTTCCTCGACAAATGCGAAACGCAAACCGTAATGGACCCATGCCTCAGCCGAAAATAGCGGGTGGTGCCAGTTCCATACGGGCCGCTGCTCGCTCAGTTCGCGAACGCGGTGCAGGAGGTTTCCCAAATAAGGTTCGAAATCGTTCCGGCGTATGGGAAATCCGGGACTGGCGCGGGCCACGCGAACTTCGTTGCGAGCGCTCTCAAGCCCGACCGCAGCTTCCGGGGCAAGAGGAGCCACGACAGGAGGATTCGTCAAAAGACGTTCCCGTAAACCCATCATGGCAGGCTTCTCTTCGGAAGACCGCCACCAACCGGCGGGCATTGTATAATCGCGAACAAAACCGCCGGCTGCGGTCACCTGTGCGGCCGTGGCCGCTTTGGCGGCCGCAAGCATGCCGCCCGGATCCAGCCGTCCGCCTTCACGGAGCCCGCGAAGGTTTTCGACGAACGCGTTGACCTTGCCAAGCCATTCCTTTTGCAGCGCTTCAAATTTTTTCGGGTCGTTGAGGCGCAAAGCGGCCTCGTCGATCAAACCCGTGTAGCGGGACGCTTCCGCACTGCGCCCGCGTGCCGCAAGGGCCGCAAGCACCCGGTCGCGCCAAGGCTTCAAAAGGGCTCCGGAATCAAGCTTCGAGAGGACAGCCCGGTGAAAGGCCCGGAACAAATCGATCCGTCCGTTTCTCACTTCATAGTAGTCCTGCCAGGAAACACGGCCCTGCATGTAGTCGAGGTATTTGGGGTCCTTGGGAACAGCCGCAATGGTCGGAGCGATCACGGCGTAGGAAATTCCGAGATCCCTCAGCGCCTTTTTAAGGCCCTCGGCATGAAAGCCTCCGGTGACGGCAATGGCCGCCGGCTTGGCTTCCTCGTCCATCCCTTTGAGGAGATTCCTCAAAAGCGCTTCATCCCGCTTGAGCGCAAGTTCATAAAAACGTTTAAAGCCGGAAAGATCTGTATCGAGCAAACGCCATAACTCGCCGGCGGTCCGTTCGATCGCGGCGATTTCGTCATCGCCCTGCGCCGTTTCCACCCTGCCCGCGAGTTCCTGCCACTCTTCGAAACTCAAGCGCAGGAGTGCCGTCTTCGAAAGTAAGGCAATAAGCCGTCCTGTCCGGTCGAGCCGCCGCTCAATTTCGCTGCGAAAAAAGGCCTCCTTGACGGAAACCAGGTAGCGCCCGAGCTCTTCGAAAAGTCTCGCCGCCTTCATGCTCCGCAAAAGTTCCTGGCGCTCGAGGAGCTCTCGGACCTTTCCGGAGACAGCATTAGACAATTGGAGACGACGCCCTGTCTCGTGGAGATATTTCAGGAAATCCTCCGGTCCGACCTGCTCGGTCCGGAATTCCTGGAGCTTCTGGTTGAAGGCCGCGGCCAGAGGCTGGGGCAAGCCTTCCGACTCGATGACCTTGAGCAGATGATCGATTTCCGTGCGCAGGTCTTTTTCGAGCTCGAAGTGCGCCTCCGGATTTTCTTCGGCTAGGATTTCCTTGCGCACGCTCTCGAGGACCGCCGTAAGCCGCGGATAGGCCGCTGCGTCCGCGCGTACGGCTTTTCCGGTGTCCGCAAGACGGACAAGGTGGGCAAGAAGCGCGAAGAGCGGCTCCGCATCCGTGTCGAGGGCAACGGCTTTACGGTCCAGTTCAAGAAGGTCCGCCGAATAATACCGCTCCTTCAGCCGGCCCAGTTCTTTCGCAAGCTCCCCGGCGATTTCCGAGAATTCCCCCTGTTGAGGCAGAGCTCTGAAAAAGGCCTCCATCTCGTCTTCATAAAGCTTCGCATCCTCGATGCCGGCATACAGGATTTCCTGCGGATTCATGACTGCAGCGGCCGCGGCGCCTGAAAGCTCGCCCCGGTCCAGATAGCCTTCGAAAATATTGTTCAGCCGTTCGGTATCCGGAAAATTTTTGAGAAGCAACGGATCCAGCGGTCCCATCGCCCCTTCCAATCCGACGTAGTCGACGCCTGTCTGTTGGTTCAAATGGCCGATCAGCCGCTCAATCGAGCGCTGGGCGTCGGGAATGGCATGAGCATCCTGCACCAGGATAACCACACGGGGGTCTTTTCCCTTATAGACCTCATTGAGAGTGCCGAGTCCGGAGGGGAGATCGAGATGATCCAAGATGTCGGAGGGATTCCTGACACCGTTTAAGCTATGCGAGCTAGAGATCTTCGACCCGGCCCCATCCGGACTGGCATAAAGAGAATGTGAGGGAGAAACAATGCTAGAACTGAGGAAAGAGAGAGAGATTAAGAAAGCGACGAGCTTTCTAAATAGTCTCGTTTTAGAGAATAGGAAATGGGTTTTAGCTCGCATAGTCTTTGGTACTCAAAAGCTGCCCGAAGTTTACACGATCTTTTTAAATTTAGCAAATACACTATTATAAAGTGTTTAATGCAATGAGGTTTTACTTCCGCGTGCTATTAAACGCTATGGAATGAGGAGGGGGGGGGGTAGGTCAGACGTTAAAACGGAAGAGCATCACATCGCCGTCCTGCACCACGTACTCTTTTCCTTCGATACGGAGGAGGCCTTTCTCCTTCACAGCCGCCGAGGTCCGAAGGCTCAGGAGGTCTTCGCAGCGCATGACTTCGGCGCGGATGAAGCCGCGCTCGAAATCGGAGTGAATCTCGCCGGCCGCCTGCGGGGCCTTCGTCCCGCTGCGGATGGTCCAGGCACGCACTTCTTTCTCGCCCGCGGTAAAATAGGTAATCAGTTCGAGGAGGCGGTAGCCCGCGCGAATCAGGACATGAAGCCCGGGCTGCCCGAGTCCGAGCTCTTTCAAGAACTCCCGCTGCTCTTCGTCTGAAAGCTCAATCAGCTCGGATTCCACCTTGCCGGAGATCACGATCGCCTGCGATCCGTCCTGAGCGGCCCACTCGAGCACCTTTTTGGCGTGCGGTCCGCCCTCAGGCAGATCGGTCTCTGCTACGTTGCAACAGTAAAGCACGGGCTTCACCGTCAAGAGTGCGAGCTCCTTGAGGCTCTTTTTCTCCTCCTCCGTGAAACCGAGACGCCTGAGAGGATTTCCATCCTCCAGGCTTTTTTTGATTCTCTCGTAAAGCGGCATTTTTTCGCGAGCATCCTTGTCACCCGAGCGCGCGAGCTTGTCCGTTTTATCGAAGCGCGCGGAGACGGTCTCGAGGTCCTTCAGGCACAGCTCGGTATCGATCGTCTGAATATCTCCGAGCGGATCGATACGCCCCTCGACGTGGACGATGTCCGCGTTTTCAAAACAGCGGACCACGTGGAGAACCGCTTCGACTTCCTTGATGTGGCCGAGAAACTGGTTGCCGAGCCCCTCCCCCTTCGAAGCCCCCTTCACCAGCCCGGCGATATCGTAAAACTCGATCGTGGTCGGAGTTGTTTTCTGCGGATTGAAAAGCGCGCTCAAGGCGTCGAGGCGCGTGTCGGGGACCGAGACAATGCCGACGTTGGGATCAATGGTGCAAAAAGGATAGTTCGAGGCCTGGGCGTGGGCCTTGGCAAGCGCGTTAAAAATGGTCGATTTGCCGACGTTCGGCAGTCCTACGATTCCGCATCGGATGGGCATGGTGGCCCCAATATAGCAAAGTTTCGGGAAAAATAAAATGAATGTTGCATTATTTATATAAAATCATATAATAATTTCAGAAAAATAATAGTCCAAAACGGAGGTTTTAGCCATCCCCTATGAAAAAAATTATCCTCTCGCTCACCTTTTTTTGCGCCGTCGCGCCCGCAGCTCTCGCATTTTCCGCGTGGGAAAAACCGCCGCAGCCGCCGAACACAGAACCTTTGCAAACGCTGATTCGCCACCCCCTCAAGAGCGCGGGCATTCTCGCGGCCTCGTCCAGCGAGGTCTTTGAGTGCGGGGACGGCGGCACGTGGAAGGCCTTATGGAAACTCGGCGGCTCCTCAGGCCAAATCCATCAATTGGTCCGGATTCCCTCCATGCCGGCGGCCGTCGTCCTACTCACCCGGGACGGGGCTTTTCTTGGAAATTTAAAGGACGGCCAACTTCGGCGAATCTACCGCGGCTACAACGCCGCAGAAAATTCGGCGCTCTCCTTTGCCGTCTCACCGGACGACGGCCGGCACTGGTGGATGGGAACCGAAGGAGGGCTGTTCGAATCACGGGACGCCGGAAACACCTGGTCGCCCTTTCCCTTTTTTAGGCGGGAGCCGATATCCATCCTTCACTTCCACGGAGGACGCCTGCTGGTGGGAACTCGAACTTGCCTTTACATGTCCGCGGATCTGCAATCCTTCCGGGCCGTCGTCTCGCTGATCCCGGAAGAAAAAGAATGGTCCGAAGAAAATGCTCCGGAGGAGCTCCTGGGATCCGAAATGCCGGAGGCTTTAAAGGTTCCGGTCTTTTACGATCTGGTCCTCTCAGCATTCCCTAAGCCGCAGATGTGGCTCGCGTCGAAAGAGGGCGTTTTCGCGAGCCGCGACGGAGGCTCGTCCTGGCATCTGCTCGAACGCGCGGGGCTCCCCGCGGCAGGAGTCCGCTCCGTCGTTTATGACGAAACGGCCTACCGCTTGTTCGCCGGAACGGACAAGGGGGTCTATGTCTACAAGCCGGTCGAACATCGCTGGGAGGAAATCGTCGCAGGCCTCGACCATACGGCCGTCTTCGGCCTCGCGGCCTCAGGCGGCGAAACACCCGCGCTCGCAGCCGTGACCGCGGCCGGCCTCTACCGCTACGGCCTGAATCCGGAGATGACGATCGCCCCGGAGTCGCCGGAGTTCCGGCCGGAAAGCCTCTCGGCTCGCGAGCCGTCCTTTGAGGAGCTGCGGGAAATGATCATCCGCGCCAACGACGTTTCCGGCGCAAAGATCCGCCGCTGGCACATGCAATCGCGCCTGCGCGCCCTTCTGCCGACATTTTATTTCTCGAGAAGCCTTTCCCGCGGCAACTCGATCGATATCGACCGCGGAGGCACTGCCGACCCCGACAAGTATATCTCGGGCCCCGACGACCTCAGCCGGGATGTGGATATGAACATCAGCTGGGACCTCGGCGACCTCGTCTGGAGCACAGCCCAGACCTCGATCGACTCGCGCAGCAAGCTCGACGCCGAATTCAGGAGGGACCTTCTGGCCGAAGCGGCCCGGATTTATTTCGAGCGCCGCCGCTTGGAAGCTCAGATGGAAGAAGGGCACGCCATGACCGACACAGCGCGCCGCGGCAACCTGAACCGGATCGAGGAGCTGACAGCCCTCCTCGACGCCATGAGCGGCGGAGAATTCAGCGGGAGTCTGCGGCGGTAGTTTCTTTTTCGAGGCGCAGCTGGCCGCAAGCGGCGTGGATTTCGCGGCCGGCCGTCTGGCGCAAGGTCACCCGGATCCCCCGGGCTTCGAGGACCTTGCGGAAGCGGTCGATCGATTCCGGGGACGGCGTTTTAAAATCCATTTCCCGGATCGGGTTGTAGGGAATCAGGTTCACCTTGGCCGACAACGGCTTCGCGAGGGACGCGACGCCCTCGGCGTCCCGGCGGGAATCGTTGACGCCTCCGAGCAAAGTGACTTCAAAGGTGATTTCACGCTTGAGCCGGCCGTGGATGTCGCGAAGCGCTTTGGCCAGTTCCCGGACGGGGTATTTTTTATTGAGGGGGACAAGCCGGGTGCGCACCGCATCGTCGGCCGAGTGGAGCGAGACCGAAAGGCGGACCCGGCCCTCGGACCTCTCCACAAACTCGAGGATCTTCGGCGTCACGCCGGAGGTCGACACGGTAATGCGCCTCGCCCCGAGACCGAAACCCCACGGGGCCTGGAGAATCTCGAGAGCCTTCATGACAGGCTCGAAATTGTCGAGGGGCTCGCCCATCCCCATGAAAACGACGTTCGTGAGCCTGGCGCCGCAGTCCTTCTCGATCCAGAGCGCCTGCTCCACGATCTCACCGGCCGTGAGACTGCGGACGAACCGGCCCTTGCCGCTCGCGCAAAAGACGCATCCCATTTTGCAGCCGAGCTGGGTCGACACGCAAACCGTCCTGCGGTTTTCCTGAACAATCAATACACTCTCGAGAAAAAAACGGTCGTGCGTGAGGAACAGGAACTTGGCCGACTCTTCTCCGTCGGAAACGTGTTTTTCGTGAAGACTGAGGGAAGATAAAACAAAATGGTCCGAAAGGTGCCGGCGCAGCGGCAGCGGGAGATTGGCCGCCTCGTCGAGCGAGCCGATATGTTTTTCATAGAGCCACCGGAGGACTTGATCGGCGCGGTACGCGGGGAAACCGGCCTTTTCGAGATCTCCCCGCAAAGCGTCCCGGTCGATCCCGTAAAGAGCCTGCGCCCTTACAGCCATTTCTTCATTTTCATCCAGAGCAGCATGATGCTGGAAGTCACCAGGGAAAGCATGAGCGCAAAGGTATAGCCGTGCTGCCAGCTCAGCTCCGGCATGTGCTTGAAGTTCATCCCGTAGATGCTCGCGATGATGAGCGGCGGCATGGTCAGCGTCGCGAGCACCGTCAGATGCTTGACGACTTCGTTGAGCTTCACGGAAGAATAGGAGAAGTAGACCTGAAGAATGTTCGACAGGTTTTCGTGCAAGCCCTCGGCCACCGTGTAGATGCGAATCAAGTGATCGGAGACGTCGCGGAAATACATCAGGTGCTTGGTCCGGATGAAGTTCGTGGGGTTACGCACGAGCTGGCCCACCGTATCGCGCTGAGGCGAAACAATCCGCTTGAGGTTGAAGATATCCTGCTTCACCTGCATGAGGGTTGAAAGGTAATTCGAGGGAGGGTTGTTGAAAATCTCGTCCTCGAGCCGGTCGATCTTGTCGTCGTAGAGGTCAAGCACCGGCTGATAATTGTCCACGAGCTGGTCGAGGACACCGTGGACGAGAACATCGCAGCCCTGCCCCATATAACGCTCGGGCTTCCTGCGGATATTCTCCTGCATGGTCTGGATCGACTTCAGGTCGGCCGTATGGAAGGTCACGACGTAATTGCGCCCGAAAAAAATGTTGAGCTCGATCGTGATCAGCTCTTCGGTCTTTTTGACCTCGTCCTGCTTGATGCGGACGGCGTGCATCACGAGGAAAAGATACTCCTCGTAATCGTCGAGCTTCGGCTGGGAATGGTCGGTCAGACAGTCTTCGACCGCGAGCGGATGGAAATTGAAGATTTCGACCAGGGCGTCGCTTTCGAACTCGTTGGGCTGATCGAGGTCCACCCACAGAAGCGAATCTTTGTCGCCGAGCGCCGCCAGCATCTGCGAGCGCGTCACGTTCGACTGGATCGGCACACCCTTTTTCCACACAAAGCTCGTCAGCATCCCCTTCGCCCCCCTACTTTCTGAGTTTGAAACCTGCTTTGAATAATAGCACGGTCGTTGTAAATAACGACAAAAAAAGAAGAAAGACCACTACCATCGCCTGAGCCGGAGGGACGTCAGAAGTCCCGAGCATACCGTAGCGCATGCCGTTGATCATATAAAAAATCGGATTGTAGGGAATCCACTGCCTCAGAAAACCCGGGAGCATGTCGACGGAATTGAAGACCCCTCCGAAATAAATGAGCGGCGTGATGATAAAGGTCGTCATGATCGACAGGTGCTCGAATTCCTCCGCAAAAAGCGCGACGATCATGCCGACCGAGGAAAAGGTCAGCGAAACGAACAGGTAGAAATAAAAGACCAGGAGCCAGTGCTCCACCGGGAAGCGCACGAAGAAAAGGGAAACGCCGTAGACCCCGGCCGCGATGACAAAACTGCGCACGAGGCCGCCGATGAGGATCGCCAGCACCATTTCGACGTAGGAAAGGGGCGTGACCAGCAGTTCTTCGATGTTGTTGGCCCAGCGCGAGATGAAAAGCGAGCTCGACGTATTGGTGTACGAACTTTCGATCACGGTCATCATGACAAGCCCCGGGATGAGGAACTCCAGATACGGGACGCCGCCGACCCGGTCGATCTGGGCACCCAGAGAATATCCGAAGATGAAAATGAACAGGAAGCTCGAGACCAGCGGCGGAAAAAGCGTCTGCGAAAAAACAGAGAGAAACCGCACGATCTCGCGGCGCACGAGCGTCTGAAAGCCGATCCGGTATCTCATGGCGTCACTCCCTGACCTCGATCTTTTTGCCCGTTAGTTTCAGAAAGACGTCCTCGAGCGTCGGCTGATGCGTGTCCAGCTTCTCAATTTCGAGGCCGTTGCGGTAGAGGACCCGGAGGACTTCGGCGAGGCCGCCGTTTTTGTCCTCAAAATGGATTCGCCGGCCCCCGTCCTCGAGCGTCGCCCCCGCCGCGTCAAGCTCCCGGGGAAGCGCCTGCATCACCGCCGTCAGATAAAGTTCCACATGCGTGCGTCCCATCTTGCGGATCAAGGCCTCCGTCGTGTCGAGCGCCACGATCTTTCCCTCATGGATCACGCCGACCCGCCCGCACAGGCGCTCGGCCTCTTCGATGTAATGGGTCGTCAGGAAAATCGTCGTTCCCCGGCCGTTGAGCTGCCTCAGAAAATCCCACAATTGGTAGCGCAGTTCGACGTCCACCCCCGCCGTCGGCTCGTCGAGGATCAGGACTTGGGGGCGGTGCACCATCGCCCGGGCGATCAGGAGCCGGCGCTTCATCCCTCCCGAAAGGCGCTTGTACCCCTCGTCGCGCTTCGGCCACAAATTGAAAAATTCGAGAAGCTCCCGCGCCCGTTCCTTCGCCTCGCCGCGGGTCATGCCGAAATAGCCCCCCTCGAACGTCAGGATCTGCTCGGCGCTGAGGAAGGGATCGAAGTTGAATTCCTGCGGGACAAGCCCGATCAGGGCGCGCGCCTGCCGGTAGTCCTTCTGGACGTCATGGCCGAAAACGCGGATCTGTCCGGCTTGAAAGTTCGCCAGGCCCGTCATGGCCGCAATGGTCGTTGTCTTGCCGGCGCCGTTGGGCCCGAGAAAGCCAAAGAACTCCCCGGGGGCCACTTCAAGCGACAGAGCGTCGATCGCCTTGAATTTGCGGTAATACTTTGTAAGATTTGAAATCGCTATGGCTGGGGTCATGGCTGCGGTCCAAATTTTGGCACAGAATAGATCAATGAAAAAGGTTCAAATATGGTTTGAAGACAAACACGGTTAGGCCATCTCTCCGTGCCATAATTTCTTCAAAAATAAATCGATCGGCAGGATTTGAATCCCCTCTACGTTACGCTGTTCTTTTTCCATGCAAACGAGGATGTACTTTTTCAGCCGGCCTTCTTCTTTCAGCATCCTCAGACTTTTCAAGTCGTGCGCACCAATAGTCTTACTCGCTTTGATTTCGATGGCGATTTTTGAGTCCAAAATAAAATCGACTTCGAAACCCGATTTTGACCTCCAATAATTGAGGACTAAAGATCCTTCGTAATCACAGTAAGCCGTAAGTTCATGAAAAATAAATGTCTCGAGCAATTCCCCAAACTCTGGCGAGCCGGATCTGATCTGACCTCTTTTTTGTAAATGACGCACGACACCGCAATCAAAAAAATAGAATTTTGAAGTGCTGAGAGGTTTTCGCTTAAGGCTTTGCTGCCAGGGGGTCAGTTCACACGCAATCATGGTATCTTTGAGGATTTGAAAATATTCTTGGACTGTCGAACGCGCCACCTGGGCATCATTTGAAATTTTTGCGTAATTGAGCAGCTGTCCGTTACAAAGTGCCGCGATTTCAAGAAATCGGCTGAAAGCCGGGATGTTCCGCGTTAATCCTTCGGCGGCGACTTCCTCACGCAAGTATGTTCCCACATAAGCGTTAAGGTCCTCTTCAGGATAATTGGAAACATACACGGGCGGCAGAAGACCGCGGTTAATGGCTTTGATTAAATCAAATGTGTCGCCAAGCTCAACCGATACGAAGGGATATAAATGACGAGTCCAGGCCCGGCCCCCCAAAAGATTTACGCCTCCCCGTCTGAGTTTACGCGCACTCGATCCTGTTAGAAGAAAATGGATACCTCTCTCTTCGATCAAGAAATGGACTTCATCGAGCAGGATCGGTAATTTCTGGATTTCATCAATAATAATAATTTTATCGTGAGGCTGGCATTCCTCGCGAAGTCGGGAGGGTGAACGGCTTAGCTTTAGGTAGGTTTCTGAATCAAGAAGGTTATAAACCCGGTACTTCGCAAGGGCGTGGCGGATCAAAGAAGACTTGCCCGTCTGGCGGGGCCCAAACAGAAAACACGATTTTTCCTTAAGAACTTCCGCGAGATTTAAACACCGCTCGACATACATTTTTCACCGCTCCTCGCACCGCCATGAATTCCGGCAATTATCATGATATTCGCCGGAATATTTGTCAAGGAGAAAACGCCTCCATACAAAAAAGGCATGCCCGCAATCCATTCGAACCTTTGAGCCAACCACTTCAGGTTCGAAAGTCAATCGGAGAGGAAGGGACGAATCCCTTCACTGGCGGTATCACACCTGGTTTTCATTGAACCGTGGTCATGGGGTACTTAAAGGCTCAAGTAGGACTCGCGTACTTTTGCCGTGTCAAAGGCTTACATCTTTCAACTGTTTCGATAAAAAATTTTGAATTCGATGGGATTTGAAGCCGTTTGGTCCCAATTTGGTCACAACTTTGAACCGAGTAAAAACGAACGACACTGCCGAAGAATCCTCCACCTCAATTCAGCCGTGCGCGGCCCTTGGCTGTAAGCTTGTACTTTTGAAGCCGGCTGTTTGGTTTCCCGGGCATCGTACGCACAATCCCGTTGCTTGTGTAATCCCGATGTGCAACCGCGTTAACAATGGCCTCCCTAACGTTTAGGGAGTCGATAGGGGGGCACTTTATGCGGGTAACACTCGGGAGGGCGCGACGGCGGACCGAAAGGGGCATTATGTTCCAAAGCTACGCAGCTATCACAAAGGCAAAGTTATTTTCGTAGGTTCGCTGGATGGCCTCAAGCAGGGTTTCATCAACCGTCCAAAAACCGTCTTCTTCTCTAACACCTTGAAATCGAACATCTTCTCCTCCGGAAATAGCCCAAAGGAGAGCAGTGGCAAGAGTCCCGCTTTTGTCCCAGGGAGTCTTAAAGAAGGACACTCGCCGGCGAAGACTGCGAACCTGGGCAGGAGACGGCAGCATGTTTTTGGATAGATGAACGGCCGGGACATTGGCCCTCGCAAAAAGCCTAACCGCCCCATCAAGATCACTATCCGTTCTTTGCACCCGCTCCAGCTTTAAAAGCGCCTCAAGCTTACCGTCATGCACTTGCCCTCGTTCGTTATAAACAATGATACGCGTTTCAGACCGCGAAAGCGCGACAAAGAAATACTCCCGTTTTTGCGCTTCCGAAAAGCTCCCGAAATCCTCCGCATTCACAAACGCCATCGCGGGTTGAGCGTTCTTCCACAGACTTCTCACGATCCGGGTCTCTCGATCGCCAGGGGTTCCCTTTTCCCGCAGTTCCGAGCGGCCTCGGCTCAGAGAATCGGCCAAGATCCGGGATGTTTTTTCCGTGAATGGGATATTCTCCGCCGGCGGCTGAATCAAGCGGATCGTTCCACGGACAGGGTCCCCCACGTTCAGCACCGTGAGCCCCTCAAAAGACAAGAGTTCATGGCCCAATCCGTCCCCCGTAAAATCATCCTCAAAATGAACCATAGCCTCGGCGCGGTGCCCTGCTTCGATCAAATCCCTCACGGTTTCGGTCTTGCCGTTGCCGAACTTGGCAACAACAACCGAACGGTGGCCTCCGACCCGGAATCTCAACTTTGCAAAGTCCCGCGGCGCCAATCGCTGGCGCAAAAGCCCCTTGGCCCGCGCAAGTAAAATTCGCAACTGCCAGACAGGGACTGAATTGTCACGGCGGATCCGATAGTCCAAATTAGGAGAGTAGAAGACGGCCTCCTCCGCAAGCTTGATCTTTTTCTCCCGGAAGGTTTGGAGCGAACCTTGCTCGATCCTGACGAAATCGAATCTCTCCCAGTGGGTCTCATCAACTTCCTGCAGCGCTTTGAGGACTTCCGCGACCAGGCCTTCCTCTTGAGGCAGAAACACCTTGGCGTCACGGTGCCTCTCAAAATAGGACTTATCCTCAACCCCTTCGGGGGCTCCGCCACGGTCCAACCGAAAGAAGTACTTGCGCGTCGAAGCCTTGGTGTATAAATGCAGCCGGTCCAATGTTTCGCTTTTGAACTCGGGGTGCTCAAATAGGCTCTTAAGAATCCCGAGCCCCTCCCCCTTTTTGAGGGCGGCAAAATCCTCGGGCCAAAAGCCCCGGAGAGTATTCAGGACAACCCATTTGCCCCGATTCAGCAATTCCACGAGATGATCGACGATTTCCGGCGAAACCTCCCCGTGCATGGGAATCAAGGTATCATCCACATCAAAAATATAAACTTCTTTATCCTGAAGCCTCTTGGAGATGTCTTCCCACGGAGTCGCTGCAAGCGGCGCACGGGGCACCATCGCTCCATCTTCTAGAACCGTGAATTCGATTCCCGGAGCAACCGTCACAAGCCGATGCTCCAGATCCAACTGAAGCGGGACGGTTGCAAGAAGCCGCTTGGCTTCGTAGACCTCACGGTTCAGACGCCCGCTTTGAGCCACTTCTCCGACCTGCCGGAGCGAGTCCCAAAAGCCAGTCAACGTTTGAGCGATCTCACCCAACCGGTCTTCAAACTGCCCCTCAAGCGAGTCAAGATACTGCCGCAAGTCGTCAAGCGGACTCCGAAGCTCCTCCAGGGGAAAAATATCGGGCGTTTGAATCCCCTGCCGGATCAAGTAGGTCCACACCCGTCTGCGGGTCGCAGCGTCCGAGATTCTGGGATAGACGGGCCTGAGCATCCGCGCCAGGGTCTTGGACACAACGACCGGCACCTTTTTCGTTTTCGCCAGCTCGGTCACCCGCCCGATCAGGAAATTGACATTTTCATCGACATCAGCACTGCCCGAGAGCATCCATTTGGACATCAATAAAAAGATGGCAAAGATACGTTTTTGATTCACCCCGATATGGGGCGCAAAATCCGACTCGGAAAGCGCGCGGTCAAGTTCTAGCCGGACCGGCTCCAGGTACTCCCCGGCACGCCCCTCTAATTCCTTGATCGCCCGAGCAACCGTAAAGGCCTCCGCGCCCAAAGCCTTCACCATCGCAGCCTTGTCCTCGAGCGGCAAAGGTTTCTGGTCTTGAACCAATTGACCGATCTCGGATGTCAGTCCCGGCACCGCCAGCAAGTCCTTCCAGTAATCATCGCCCAGGCTGGCCGTGCGTTCCCTCCAGACGAGGACGAGCTGTCCGTCCAAGATGCGGACCATGTTTTCACGTAAAAGTTCTTTCAAAACAGACAGAAAGGATTCCCGCTCGGACGTAGAGACCGAAACTTCGCGGTGTTTGCCGAGCAGGACGCGGTCCAGCTTTTCGATCCACGCCAAAGCTTCCGCGGAGAGGCGGCGATGGGAAAAGTTTCCCAAAAAGCCCTCGACCTCACGGACGCGCCGGTCCGAGTGCTCGCCCGCCCGCTCCATCAAAGCCATCATCTTTTCGACATAAGCCCGGTCGATCTGATCGGCGGAAAGGAACCACTTGATCCTTGCGACGTGTTTGTCCATGAGTCGAAAAAGGGGTGCAATCCCCCTCGCCACGAGCATTTCGGGTTCGAGGAACCTGCCCTCCGCGTAGATCGTCACAAAGGGCATCGATCGGCGGTCGTCCCGGTCCCATGCGCTTTCTTTCTCCTGAGCCGAAATCAAGTGCGGCGCATAGACATTAACGCCCTCCAGAAGCATTCCGGGTCCGCTCAACCATGTCCGGAAACTTTCATGCAGCCCGTTCAACCGCTCTTGATCTATCCCGTCCACCACGACAAAGGTCGAATCGAAGTCGCTTTCACGCAGGACAAGGCCGGCCGTCAGGGAATTCGGCATGGAAAGGATTTCCGTGACCTTCGCGTTGGGATTGATTTTCGCGATCTCCTCTTGGAGCTTCCCGGTTGCGGCTTTCAGGACAGCCCATGCCGTCTTCGTGATGTTGATCTCCGGAAGATTGGCGGATTCCTCAAAGCTTCTCATCTCCGTGCGGCGCTCACCCCGGGCATTGCTGTTCGTCAAAGCCCGGTGCGCAGGTTGCACGATCTTGTCGGGCGATATCGACAGCGCGAGCTTGCGGCCAAACCGGACGTTTTCCATTCCCGAGGGGTCCTCGAAGTCAACGTCCAGGACGTCGACCGTGACGCCCGGCATCGCCCAAACCCCCGTTTCTGCGGCCGGCACGACCGGAGCAAAGATCGGCACGAGGATCCTCCTCTCGGCGAAAGCCTCGCGGATCACCCCCGACATGAGCGATTCGAATTCATAACGAAACTGCGGGTCTTGCTCCAGAACCTGATGATAAAGCACGTGGTAGACAAGCAGCCCCGTCAGGTTTGGCAGGCTTTTCGCCAGCGTTTCGTAGTCGGGGACGTCAGCGGGCAGCCCCCTCCCCTCCAAAAGTTTGATCGCAGCAAAAGTATGAAATCTTTCGACGACAAACCGCTTGAAATGATCCGGCTCGAAATTGCGCAAACGCCCGCCGATCGCCCGTACCAGCGCGTCGAAGTCAGGACGGAAAAATTCCGTATTGAAAAAGGCCTTCATCTCCGGGGCCACTTCATAGGTGATGGCATAATAGTTCGCCAAGTTGGGCTCTTTCGCGTCCCGCAGCCGGAGGGAGGCCTCATCGTTCTGATAGAGCAGCACATAACTCTTGACGATCTCGAAGAACACTTTGTTGAGATAGGGCATTTCCTTGCGGGCGGTAGCAAAGCTCTCCCAAAACTCCCCGAATCGCTCAAGATTGTGCTCTGTGCCGGGGTCCGTGACCCGGCTCAAGAATGGGCTCGCCGCGCGATATTGCTTGAGAATTTCATCCTGCATCCGGAGCTTCCTCTCCTGCGTCCATCCGGGATGAGACTTCATTCGCTCGAGCGTTTCGAGATTGGTGGGGCCAAAACCAAGATAGTCGATCCAGTTGGAGGCCGTATTGACGTTGCCCGAGCCATACGGAACCTTGAAAACCAGATAATAGTCGCGAAGAGCCGCACCCTCCGGAATGTCGCGTCTCAGTTTCAGGTTCTTCCAATGCTCACGCAGCAGGCTCGTGGTCCTCCCTCCGCGATGGCGAGGCGTGAGCCCGTCACTCATCACCGGCGTGCTGTAAATCACCGGACCGATCGCCTTAGGCGATCCGTAAATTTCCCCGTTCGGCGAAGCAAGCAGCGCCTGTTTTCCCGTCGTCATGTGGATCAGGTAGAGGTTCCCGAAATCATCCGTTTCAAAGGCGCTCCCCTCGGTCAACAAATTGCCCATGGGGGCGCGATCGCGGTCACGTTTCATGAAAGCGAGTTCTCTTTCGTAAGGATCGTGACTATGCTCGTCCCAGGCCTCGTCCAGAACAGTCCCCTGGCTATAGAAATTAAAGTGCTGTCCCATATCAAGTTGGTGCATGATCTCGAGGAGGGTTTCACGTCCGAGCCGCGGCGACTGAATCTCCGCCAGCGACGCGGCCTCCCGGACCGGTTTCGCCTCAAAGGGTGCCGTCTTTTCAGGTACAACCAGAAGATCGACATTCCCATAGGCGGCCGGCACAACGACGGGATCCAAAACAGCGGAGGAACGAAAAGCAACGACTGCCCGGTGAGATTGCGGCAACGAGGACGGATAGCGAAAACTGGCCTGCTTCAAGACAGACGGGTTCGTGGGATCAAAAAGCAGGTTGGAAAGCAAAAGTCTGCCACCACTCTGGATCCGGCGGAGAACACGCTCACGAGACTCGGCGTCCGGCGCGCCAAAAAGTTCCTCCAGCCCAAGGACCTCCCGGTCCTCCAGGGCGCTTCTCATCTCGGAACGCTTATTGCCGTTGAAGGGAAGTCCGAAATAGGTCGCGTTTTCTTTTCCCAACAAATCCACAAAGGTATTGAGGAGCATGACCCCCGTCGCATAGATGGCCACGGCCCGAGCCTCGACCTGATCCAGCTTGAGGTCAAACGGCATCATGACGGAAAAATGATGGGCATGGATAAAAGCCAGCCGCTCCACCCAGTAAGGATCCTCCGCCGTCCGTTCGCCGGGCACCGCGTCACGGAGCAAAGACGGCAGAAGATTTTCGAGATGGCGGTAGCGCTCGGTTGCCGTAAAATCGTGATCAAACTTCATATCGATGGAAATTTTCCCGTTTTCCTTTCGAAGCTCGGTGGTATGCAAATCGTGTTCGAGAAGATCATATTTTCCAGAGAGGGTGTGCAGGATTTTCCCCAAATCGTAGATCAGGTCTCCCGCAGGATCCCCGCGGGGATCGAAGAGAATAAAATGTCCTTTTTCATCCACGAGGATATTGTCCAGATGCAAATCCCCGTGGAGCAATGAAAAGAAGGGCGGCTGGACCATCTTGCGCAGGGACTCATCGCCTTCGAGCCGCCGCAGCAGGGGGAGGATGTTGGTATATTCGTGCCCGTTAATCGTGATCGTTTCCGCCTCCGTCAGATCGCTGAAAACTTCGGGGGCCTTTTGACAGGTTTCCGCGATACGCCGGCGGATTTTATCGACAATAAAGCCCAAATAGTCGGCCGGCGGCTCTTGCCTGTCCGTTGCGGCCATCTCGTTGGACGCAAAGGAAATCACACGCCCCAAAATCGCCATCACCTCCTGAGGGCTCATACGCCCCATGATAATCGCATGGGTCAGCGTCATCATCTCGCCGTAAAAAGGCATTTCGTAAAAGGCCGTCTCTTCCGTCATGTTGTAGGTCAAAACCTCTGGAAAATGCGGTTTCAAATCTTCCGGCAGGTGGAGAATCCAATTGATTTCATTGACGAGCTTCTGCCGTCCCCGGCCGGCGGCCTCTTTGCGGACTCTCCAAACGCCGTCACGCTGATACCGATAAACGCGAGCCATCGAGCCACCCTTTAACCGCACGGGAGGAACGCCCTGCTGCGGCCCCTTCGCGCCAATCGCGGCTAAAACAAGATTCCCCCCTTCCGTCGCCGGCAGGGGCGATACAACGACTTCTCTGCCGAGGCTCATGATCACATCGGGTTCCCGGCCGACATAGACCGGCAAGACCTCCACGCGCAATGTGCTTCTGAACCGGCCACGAATCGTGTCTTCCCACAAATACGGGTTCATCATCGGCACATCGACCGAGCTGTCCCCCATCACAACGATTCCCAACCGGTCCCGGAGCTCGAGCCCGGGAACGATGAAATCCCTGACAAGCTCACGAACCCTCGATCCTTTCACGGAACGCGCAATGCTGACAAAGGTGGGACCGCTCAGCGCTTTGATTTGCTTCCCCTCGATGTCCCTCAAACTTTCGACGCCTATCCCGAGCTTCGGATCGACAAGCATGTCTTTCTGGATGTCTCTGACACTCGCGTCAAACCACTTTTTGAAATCCCGGTGTGCCCGGCCCAATTCAAGAGTCACGCGGTCTCCCGCATCCTGAATATAAGCGGGACCGATCAGTTCGGGTGGCAGCAGCTCAATGTTCAAAGAAAACCCGCTCCAAACCTTTTCCAGCTCCCCGGCGGCCGAAAGCCGGTCCACCTCGCGTTCAAACCTTTCTTTTGCGGCACGCAGATCTTCGGAGCGGACCGGAAACCGGGCTCCTTCCGTGCTGATTCGCTCACCGAGTCTTTGATAGAAAGAGGCCCCAAGCGCTTGAATGTATTGCAGGCGCTGCGCTGCCGGCAAATTTTCGGGTCTCCAATAGTGAATCATTTCGCCGTTGTTATCGAAACCCAGGGCGCCCCCGTCCTGGCTATAAACCAAATAAAAACGCGAAAGGGCTTCGGGATCTCCGGACAGGGCCGAACGCAAAGGCGCCACGATGTTCACCATCGCCTGTTCGAGCGGCTGTCCGGTCTCGATCACCAAGACCCGCTTTTCCTTAAGGCGCTGGACCGCCTCTTGTAAATTTTGCTGATTTTGCGGGGCGTCAAAAGGCGTCAACTGAGGCTGGGCCAGGGTAAAGTCATAATCGCTTACGATGATCTGAGGATCCAGCGCACGAACGACCTGGGCAAGAAACGAACCCTGGCCATCGCTGCCGGCGGCCTGGGGAACAAACAAAGGCGACGCGCCGTAGAGTCCGTGCTGACGAATATAGTTGCGGGCACCGCGCGGAAATAGCGAAAACCGGCTTGTTTTACGCACGGCGGTCGATCGCAGATCGAGAATATTTTTCCGGGGCAGGAAATGGACTTTCGCCGGCAGATCCTCATAAAGACTTGGGTCGACAAGGTCCGTCTCAGGCTCCACGAGGATGTGGAGCGGCTCCCGCGGGTATTTCTTCTCATAACTCAGGAGGATTTGTTTGTCCGGCCCCGCCACCCAGTGCCGGACCGCCTCGCTCCCCCCCGCAACGAACAGGGTCCCCCATTCGAAACGGGAACGGTTTGCTTCGTATAACCGGAGGACATTCTCGATCCCGTTCCCCGAAGGATAATCCAGGCTCAAATAAGACGTTTGAATCAGGGGCGAAAAAATCTCCGCGAATCGCTGGGCGACGTTATGACGGTGATGGGCCGGCTGCTTATCGGCTTTCCATATCCCGCCCCCCGGCCCTTCACTGAGATCCCCAAGTGGCGCCACAAAGGCCGCAACCGTTTTGGGCATCGGGGAATCCAAGCCGGTGACATAGGATAAAGCCTCCAGCAGGGTATCGATGTGGTTCAAATGCATGGGATCGAAGGTCCCAGGCAACCCGATCATCACGAGTTCCCCGGACACTGCTTCGGGCACAGGGGGAAACCCTCGTTCTGAACGGCGGATCCGCCAATCCGAATTGAGAAGCACTTTCCCACGCCTCACGCGTTCCTCGAGCAAATCAAGTATCCCGAACCACTTGACCCGCACGCGTTCGATTTCGGCAAGGGCCGGGTCTTCCAAGCCAATCCGCATCGCATCGAGCTCCTCGACAAGTTTCCGTTTGATTTGCCTGATAGCGTCGAGCGAGCCGGCGGTCAACGGGCCGTGCGTGATTGCCTTATCCGGTTCCGCCGCAACGGTCTGATTTTCCCCTCGCACCTCGGACCGTACAGTCGGGACACCCTGAGGTCTCTCGATCAATTGAATTAATTCCCTATAAACATAATCCCTCAAGGAGGCATCTGCCAGAATGTCGGATACAGCCAGGTACAGATTGTTCGCCGCAATCGACCGTTCTCTTATCTTGGGACGCAAACGTGCCGCAATGTCTAAAACCGTTTTTAATCCGATCTCGCGCAAGACCACGACCAGAGGGTCCCAAATTAATCGCTTATCGACTTCTTGAAAAGCGTGCTCATCATTCACGTTTCCTAACGGAAAATCATTCGCCAAATACTCCTGTAAAGTCACCGTACCGTCGTAGCTGACGTCAAGGCTTACCCCTCCTTCCTTACCTCTTCCGACGAAAAGGGTATCCTCCTCCAAACGTTGCTCATAAACCCTGTCAAAATCCTTATTGGCCAGTTCGGTGTCGAGCATATCCTCAAGAAGTTTCATTTCCAAGTATTTGACCTTAAATCGGTAACCCGACGGAAGTTCAACTTGTTCAATTTTGGCATTTTGCTTTTTAGGATTCTCGACAATCCTGCCGCCCAGCTCATCGACTAATCCGGGAATGGGATCACTGGGCATTAAGATTCCCCGGAGCTCAAAGGAGAAATCAGAGTACTTGGTGTCCCAATAGTTTTCGAATATTTTAATGATATGAATGATATTTGCGCGAGGCACTCGGGCGTGAAACTCGTCAAAGCTGACAAAAAAATCGATTTTAACCGGAGCCTTGCCCCCGCGGACTCTTTCTTCGAGAGCTGTAAGCAACCGATCAAGGACTTCTTCGGTATGCTTCTCCGTCCCGGCAAAATAACCGCTCGTGGTGATAGAGATCCTCTGAACAGCCGCTTCCCGGATACTTCGCAAAACCGCATCCATCTCACCGAGAGCCTCTCCTCCATACAAATCAAGCCGACGCACGCGTTTTTCCTCGGCATAACGAAGCACTCTTCCCAAGGCTTCGTCGCTCAATGATTGACTCTTTTTCTTATCCGGAACTGCTTTCATAAAACAAAAAGCGCAACGGACCGGACACCAATTCGTAAGACTGACCGCAATGTTGTCAATCTGCGGGACGGATCGGGCAACGTGAAGAGGAATCCATGCAAAAGCGCGGCGTTGATCCTCCGCCGGGGTCTTGCCCAGAATCGGAAGTCCCGGTTCCGACATACGCCCCTCGGAACGAACCTTGGATATTTTGGACAATGAGCCGGCAGACGAAGCCTCTTGAACTTGATTGAAACGAGCGAGGCTGCGTTCAATCAATTCCGGATCGGAATGGGTGCCAAGTGCTTCCACGGAGTCAGCAATGGCTCTGAGCTCAAAACGGACAGACGCTTCTGTGCCGGCACCGGTTGCTGAGTAAAAAATGCTCGGCGGTTTGGCAGCACGGGCGGCGAGGAAAGGGGCTTCGAAAGGTTGGTGCCCCACGGACATCAGCTCACGATAGTAGCCTTGATGCTTCTTATCAACCCTGGAAATCTTGGGTGAGGCAACGATATACGAAATCCCTTGTTCACGAAAAAGTTCCTTGATGGCATTCGCATGAAAACCGCCAAAAACAAGGACCGCCGTGTCTTCTTTTTCATTCTCAAGAAAATTCTCGAGAGATTGGCGAATCGATCGATCCCGTGATTGAGCCGCCGCATAAAATTGGATAGCATCTTTGATATGTTGCTCCCACTCTCTTGAGAGAACCAAAGACTGATGGGTTAAAGAGGCAATAAAATCCGCTATTTCCCGGGTTTTGATCTTTTGCAAGATTCCCTCTACCGCCTCGTATTCGGCCTGAGTTAATTCGATCCGGTTGAGACGCTTTAAAAGAGCTAATCCCTGATAATAGTCAAAGATCTGTTTGTCTTTTTCGTGATGAAGCCATCGGTTGGAGAAATCTTTTTCCCATCGGGTTATTTCTTCAAAAACCACTCTGAAATCGAGGGCATTCAACCGTACAATTAATTTTTGGTCTTTTATCGTCTCTGCGGCAAGGAGAATAGATAGCGCAGGATATTCTTGCGACGATCGCCCGGCTCCTGTTGTAACGTCCAAGGATCGTAATTTTTTCAAATAGTCGAGGAGAGGCAGCTTCCCCTTTGAGGCCAGTTCTTTCAACCGGAGCCACTGCTTCAATTCTCTCGGAAAATATTGATTGGCAAGGATTGCCATTTTCCCAAAAAGCTCATTGAGATCGGCTTCAATCTCCTTCCGGTTCTTTGCAGCATCCTGATAGGCTTTGATATTTGCGGCATAAAGATTCAGACTATCAATCCCGATGAGATCGAAATCTTGCGTACGATTAACGTGAGCGTATTCGGCGCCTCCCAGTCGTAACTGATCGAGAAGAAAATACGAGACTTTTTGTTTAATGGCGGGGTCTTTGATAAAGCCGAAGAATTTGTCTGTGGGCACCGGTCCTTCGTGCCCTTCCTCAAAAACCGTTTTGATACCATGTTTCGCAACGAAATAGTTTATAAGTTTTGCGATATTCTCTTGAGCTTCAAGAGAATCGTGCGCATCCTGAATGAAAAGAATGGTCTTGCCGGAGGTCCCTTGAAAAGATTCTTCCTTGTTTCCAAGTTCGGGAGGAACCGCGATTTTATCATTAAGAACTTGCGCGGTCGAAACGGAGACAGAATCACCTCCCGAAACCTGAGCATTTTGCGCAAAGCCTCTTGGAACAGGCACTATAGATTGGGTTGTGATGAAGGATAGGAGCGTAAAGGCTGCGACAGTCTTTAACGATGCTGCAGCATGATTTATTTTCTCAACTCGCATCATTTGTTCAAATCCTTTTAGAGAATGAAGTTAGATAAAGGATAGCCGCTGTTTTTCCTCTGGTCAAACGACCGCATGGAATCGTATGAGTGGTTACCTACAAAAATGGAGTGCCGTCATCTAAAAGTGTTATCCAACGGAGGTAACTCTAATGACGAGAAGCGCTAAGAGAGGACCTGTCACGATGACGCAAAAACGATATCGGGGCGCCAATCAAAAACAGAAGGGGCTGATCTTCAATAAGTTATCGCAGACATTCGCAATCAAGAGGAAATTTGCTATTCGGCCCCTAAACCGCTTCACGCAGGTGGTCCGTGGTCTGGTGGGAATAGATAAGGGTTGTTTCGATGAGGCTGCCTTTACAGGACTACCCGGAGCTCGCTGAAACGCTCCAAGATATCCCGCCGCAGATCATACAGGAATTCATCTGGTCCGTTCTCTCGCTCAATCATCAGACATCCAGGGCTTGAAACTCCTTCGAAGAACTTCGCTAGGTTCTCAGACACGCTTTGAAAATAGCCCTCTTTGCTGAATTGAGAAATTTCTTTTAGGATCGCGTTGATGTCTGGGGCATAACGCAGGATAAAATACATGTAGTACAGATCCTTGGCCTGTTTCTCTTTGTTCATGCGGTCGATGAAGGTCGCCGCCTTATGATACAAAAAGGCCGCTGGCGTGGGACAATTCAGCCCATACGGTCCCTTGCCTCGCGGGGCCTGGACAGTGATCGAGCATCGGTGTTTTAAGAGAAAATCGAACTTCTCAATCTTGTTGATCTGCATTTCGACACCCACAAGCGCCTCTACCGCCGTGATGTCCACAGCCGGATCCGTGATGAATTCAACAGGAATCCTCTCCTTAAGAAGTACAACTGGGAACATCCGGTCCATGCGCGGGTGCCGCTCGGTATAATCCAGCCCTGAAAGCATTTTAAAGATTGTTTTGGGATACCTCGAGTTTCTTGGCGCGTCTACCCCGAAGTCAATATCCACTGTCGTGACCGGCCTCTTCACAGAATTTTTCCAAAGGAAATTCGAATAGACATAAGGCATCCACCCTCCGACGATCGTCAGGTCGGGAAGGTAATCCTTCAGGTCCCCAAGGACAGCAAAGAAAACAGCCTCGATCTTATTAACAGCCATAAAAACTCTTCCCTTTTTCCGCCAATACCGTCTTGAGACAATCCGCCTGTTCTTTCCCCCTCGGCTGATAACCATGGAGGTCCAGACAAAGCTGAAGATTGGAAACAACCTTGCAACCCCTTATCACCCGTGAATTAAAGAATACGCTTTTCTGATAATAGGGGCGAACGATATGAATATTGCCGCCACGTACAAGTTCCTTCAGGTCAAGCCTTTGTCGCAGATCGAGAACATCTTTGTCCCAATTCTCCGCCCGCAAATAAAAGTGCACTTGGTCAGTAATCACGAACGATGTTATCAGATTGGCGCCCGCGTGAAGCGTCAGCGCGTAATCCTTGTCCTTAAGATGCTCCTTGAGCTTCGCAAGGACGCCCTTATCGGACGAGTAATAGGTGTCGACCCTATTCCGGTCGAAGCGATACTCTCCGCACCAGTCTTTGAACAGTTTTTCTTTGTTCGTCAACACGCTAAAACTGTCCGGCCCCCGCTTGGTCCTTTCGATATATCCCGCCTTGGCCATCGTCTCTAGGATTCCTTGCGCCATGCCGACGCTAACCCCCTCTCCGCCAACAAAATCGCGCGTCACCCACTTCTGATCGGGATTGGAAAGCATCTTCCTTAAAATGAAACTTGCCTTGTCTGCAAATACGTTCCTTGTCTTCTCAGTATTATTCATAATGTTTATCCAGCTCCTATTGTTCACTAATTAGTGAACAATATACATTGGGTGAACATTAGAGTCAACGCTCATGTTTTGCATTTGCGGGAGAACGGTTTTTGAGAAGAAAAGCTGCAGAAAAGTCACGACCAAAATGCAGTTGGCTTCAGAATGGTCCGCTCTGATAAGGGGCCTAAAACATGGCATCATCCCGAGGGGAAGCGTTCGAAGGGGAAAACGGGGAGGAAGAGCCGAATCCCTTCACTGGCGGTATCACACTTGGTTTTCATTGAACCAAGGTGATACCGTCATTTTTCATGGGAAAAATGGCGGAGAGGAAGGGATTCGAACCCTTGAGACCTTGCGGCCTACTCGCTTTCCAAGCGAGCGCACTCGACCGGGCTATGCGACCTCTCCGTGTTCATACAGAATTTCGGACGGAAATTGTGACTATCTTTTTTCTTTTCTCAACGAGCGAAAAAACTCCTGGAGGAAAAACCGGGAATCTTCCTCCCGGACCCCTCCGAGCACCTGCACCTGATGGTTCAGCCGTTCATCCTGCGTGATCCGGAAAAGGCTTTCGCAGGCGCCCGCTTTCGGGTCCCGCGCCCCGTAAACCACGCTCTTACATTTGGTCAGAACCAGCGCCCCCGAGCACATTACGCACGGCTCGAGCGTCACATAAAGCGTGGTTCCCTCGAGTGACCCGCGGTGGCCCTTGGCGCCCTCCGACAAGGTCTCGGAGGCCTGTGTCAGGGCAATCATTTCCGCGTGCGCCGTCGGGTCCCGGAGCATTTCCATCTGATTGTACGCTCGCGCGATAATCCGGTTCTGATGGACCACCACCGCCCCGACCGGCACCTCGTTTTTTTCAAGGGCGATCTTCGCCTGCTTCAGCGCTTCCAGCATGAAATGGTCGTGAAGAGAAGCCGCCATCTAAGCCGAAGGTCCCGACGTTTTGAGCTTGGCCGCCACATAATCCCGAATCGCGGTCCTGTTGGACTCGTCGAGCCGCACGAACTCCAGGCCCGAGCGGTAGACGTCGTCTTGGGCGAGACCGGTGTGCCGGATTTGCCCGATGATCCCCACCTGCCGCTCCTTGGCACCTTCCGACGCCGGAATGGCGAAATAGATCGTGACTTCGGCGTCGACCGGGATCCCCTCGTCGAAGGTCATGAGCTTCATCCCCCCCTCGGAGATGTCCGAAATCCGGGTCTGAACTCCGACCTCCCGCTCACGGACGGGACAAAAATACCGGGTCACAGCGAAGATGTCCACCCGCACGTACCTTCTGCGATCCGTATTGGTTTTGTCCTGATTGGAACCTTCCGCCGCCATGCCCCGCTCCTCTTATTCGATAGATCTGTGCTGGATTTTAACGGCTTTCGAGCGATATTTCCATTGCTTTGTTCCCGCCTAAGGAACGTATTCGTCGATGACGTAATCGGCGAAAGCAAGCGCGCAGGTCATGCCCGGCGAGACAGCGTTGAGAACATGGGTGGATTTTTCGCCCTTTTCGACCAAAAGATCGTTCACGAGATTTCCCTGCCGGTCGATCATCTGCGCGCGGATCCCCGAGCGCGCGGGAACGATTTCGACGCCCGCCGGATCGGCCAGAAGCCCCTTGATCTGGCTGAAAAAATGGCGGCGGGAGACCGAGATAAGGAAGTTGTCCGCGCAAAGCTTCAGGAAATCGGGGCGCGTCATGAGTTTCCAGAGCGCCAGGTTCGTCACGATCTCGGCAAGCTCCGGCAAGACCCACTGTTTGTCGTAGGCCTCGCGCCCGAAGGCGAGGATCGCGCTCGGCCCGGCAAGCACCCGCCCGTCGGTCTCGCGCGTCAGGTGGATGCTCAAAAACGGAAAGCGAAGGTCCGGCGGCTGATAGATCATGGTATTCACCGGGCAATGCTTGACCTCCATGTATTCGCCGCGGAAAGGAATGATCGAGTAGCCCGCGCCGGCCCCCATTTGGTGGGCGATCTTGTCGGCGTACAAGCCGGCGCAATTGATCACATGAGCGGCGCCGAAACTTTCGGACGCCGTTTGGACGCGGCCGGGCTCCGCGTGAAGGACTTGGCTCGAGAACCGGAAATCGACACCCCACGAGCCGCCTTCTTCGGCAACCGCTTCCAGGAGCGCCATCGAATCGACCGTCGCACCGGTCGGCGACAGTAACGCCGCCTCTCCGGCCGCCCGCGGCTCACGCCGGCGCAGTTCCTCCCCGCTCAAAAGAGTGATTCCGGGAACCGAGCAAGCGCGGCCCAATTCCAGGAGCGTTTCCAAAATTCCACGCTCCCGCTCGTTCCTTCCGACCACCAACGTGCCGCATTCGACCATCGGAACCTGGTGCATCCGGCAATACTCGCGCAGGAGGCGGCTCCCCTCGAGGCAAAAGCGCGCCTTCAGGGTCCCCGATTTCTGATTGATGCCCGAATGAATGACGCCGCTATTGCGCCCGCTTGCGTGCATCCCGAGCCGGGGCTCCTTCTCAAACAGGGCAATCTTTGCGCCCTTCTTTTTGACGGCCAGGGCCCGCGCGATCGAGGTCCCGATGATCCCGCCCCCGACAATGACGTAATCGTAATTTTTCATATAATGATTCGCACTCCCATTCGGAAGGATAATACCATGAGGTTCAGCGGAAGCTTTGAAAAAAATCCAGGAGCTTTTCCCCCGTCCCGAAGACCTCGGTTTTGGCCATCACCCGCGCCCCGCGGCGCTTCAAATCCTCGATGAAGCCGGGCTCCACGATCAGATCGACTTCGGGAACCAAAACGACGATCGGCAGGTCCGGGAAACGCCCATGCATCCGCTCCAGGAAAAAAAGCAGCTCTTTCTCGCCGAACATGCCGTCAACCACCGCCACCGCGGGATCACTGACGCCCGCTGCTGCCTCGGCACGGGCCAGGGTCGGGTAAACTTCAAGATGGCAATCGCTCAGGGTTTCCCCGGCCTCCCCGGCCAACGCGCAAACGTCCCTGTCCTGATCGACGAACAGGATCGATTTCATGCCTGGGGCCCCGGGCGGCCTTCCAGAAGGGCCTTTATTTTTTCGTGAAACACGTCCCGGCGCAAATCGTCGGGCTTTGAAAGATACACGTCTGCCCCGGCTTTTTCGATTTCCTGCTGGAGCGCGACGTCCACGTAGCCGGTCATCGCCGCGACGATCGTCTTGGGAGATTTCGCCTTGACCAGCCGGATCAAATCGAGACCGGAGATCGTCGTGGGGAGCTTCATATCGAACACGCACAAAAGCCACTGCGACTGTTCGATCAACTGGACCGCAGTCTCGCCGATATTGGCCGTGCTGACCTCGAGCCCGAAACGCTCGAGCTCTTCTCCCAGCAGGTCGCAGATATCCTCTTCGTCATCCACTACGAGCGCTTTATTCATGGATTTGGCAGTCCTCCGCCAGAGGCAGCCGTATCATAAACGTAGTCCCCTGGCCCATCGTGCTTTCTACCGAGATCGTCCCCTTGTGCAGGGATTCGATCATGTGCTTACAAACAAACAATCCCTGGCCCTGGCCCGGCACGCCGAGGCCGCTCCCGTGTTTTTCCTTCGTGCTGAACCCCTGGAGCCAAATTTTCGGCAGGATCTCCGGGGGGATGCCGGGGCCGTTGTCCTTGAATTCGATGTGCGCCATGCGCCGGTCCGCCGCGTCGACGTCCGCCGCGATCTCGATGCGCCGGTCCCGTGGGTTCGACATCGCCTCATAGGCGTTTTTGATCAGATTGATGAAGACCTGGAGGAGCTGGTCCAGGTTCCCCATGATGATCAGATTGGACGCGATGTTGAGCACGATCTCGCAGCCCGTCAGGTTCTCTTCATAAGTCGAAAACCGGGTCGCCTCGACCGCCTCGCGGCACAAAACGATCAGGCTCAGGGGCTGCATCCCTTCCTTCGAGTTCTTGAGGATATGAGTCAGCGTGTGGACCACGGCGTTGATGCGGTAGGCGGAGCGGTTCGCCCGCTCGCTCGACTTGTCGATCTCGCCCAGGGCCTTTTCGATCTTCGCACGGTCTTCCTCGCCGATCAACGGCGCGACCTTCTCCTTGAAGAACTGCGAAAGCCGCCCGGTCTCCCTTCGTATTTTTTCTACCGGCAGAATGACGCTCGTCAGAGGGTTGTTGATCTCGTGACCGATCGCCTTGGCCATCCCGACCATCGTGGCATTCTTCTCAGCCACGATCAATGACGCCTGGGTCACCTGGAGCCGCGCGTTGATATCGGCCAGCTCCCGGTTCATGCGCTCAAGGAGTGCCGTCCTCTTGATGGCCTCGTCGTAGAGCCGTGCGTTTTCCACCGCGATCGCCGACTCCTGGGCCAGGCTGTAGAAGACCTCGAGCTCGTCGTCCGAATACGGCTCGTCGGATTTTTTCCCTCCCAACATGAGAATATTGCGCATCTCCACGTCTTCCTCGCCAGGGACCCTTTCTTTCCCGATGCCTTCGAGGTCGAGCCGCCGGCGGATGAAGCTGGGCACGATCAGCTCGACATTGAGCGCATGGAAGACGGCCAGGATCTCCCGGATTTCAATCGCGGCATAGTCGGTGGACCTGCGGTGCCCCAGCTCGTCCTGGAGACGGTAGATTTCGAGCGGGCGGCGGGTCTGCTCGAGCCGCCGAATGAGCGCCTGGTGGGTCTCGATGAGCGGCATGGGGAGGACCGTCTGCGGATACCCCCTCCACGCGCCCCGGTGAAAGACTTCATGGGTCTGGCTCCGTACATAGATGACCGCGTTACGGATCCTGCACTTCGTCACAAGGAAGGCCACAATCCGGCGCGAGAGCCACTTCAAGCTCTGCACCAGCGCAATCGCCTCGCTCGCCTGCATTGCCATGCTGGTCAGCTTGAACGTCTTCTGAAAAAGGTACTTGTCCGTCAGGTTCGAGAGGAGCTTACGCAGGGGATCGTAAAGGATCATGGCAATCATGACGACAAATGCCGTCGACACCGCCGGATGGAGCCTCAGGGTCTTCCCGAGATAAGTTTGCGTAAGGGCCGTCGCCGCCACGACGATCGTCATGATCATGGCGAAGAGGCCGGTGAAAACGAGCGTTTTTTTGACGATGACTTCGACATCGAGCAGCCGGTGCTTGAAGATGCCGTACGTCGTGATCATCGGAAACAGAAGAAAAATATAGATCGGATAAGGCGGAAGCTTATCGACGTAGACGAGGAGAAACGCTGAGGAGCCCGAAAGGTAGCCGATGGCTGTTGCGGCCATAAGAAATAATTTTTTTTGTTTTTCTCCCGTATTCGTCTCGCGAAAAATCGATTGCAGCATCAAAACAAAACTGTAGAGAACATACAGGAAAAAATACGCCATAAAGGCAGGGTAAAATTTCCCGGGATTCGTATAAAACAGGAACTCCCACTTCGGCGACAAAGGGGCCACGAGGTCCCCTTTCAAAAAGAGGCCGCACTGGAGAAGGGCGAGAACAATCCCGGCCGCCACCGCGGGGGTCACGCGGGAATCCCGCTTGAAATAGACCTGGATAAAATAGAGGAATGCCACCGGGAGGTTGATCGCCCCGAGGTAATGGACGAAATAGAAAATGTTCGCCACCCGCTCGTTCGACGTTTGCGTCAGGACCCCCAGGCCGAAACTCCAGAGGGAAACAAAAAAGCAGAAAATAAACCAGCTGAAATTGATCGGGTTTTTCGGTTGGCGCCCGTACACCCACAGGCCGAGAAGGAAAGTCATGACCGAGGAGATCAGAAAAAAAACGGACAGGGAATTGGTCATGGGACCAGTTTAGCTTTATTCCTTCCGTACTTATTGTGGATATCCACGTAGGTTTCGCTGATGACCGCGGCCGCGGTCGGGAATTCTCCCGCCAGAACGGTCGCAGCGACGATTTCGGCGAACTGGTCGGATTTCCCCGTCCCGAGGCATCCCATGATGTTCAGGCATTCGCTTTGCGTCCCAAGCCCCGTCCCGCCGCCGACCGTCGCAACCAGCAAATTCCGGAGGACGCACTCCACGATGAGGCCTTTGCCTTCGTCGGCCAGCTGAACCGAAGTCGCGCAGACGTGCGAACTGCTCAGGTCCGCGACGTCCTGCCCGCAGGCCATAAAAATCGCGGTGATCGCGTTCGCAGCGTGCACATTCACCGAAAGGATACCCGCGGCCTGCCCGCATTCGGTACAGCGGTCGAAGAAATCCTTCATCTGCGGCGCGGAAACTTTGAGCATTGCCAGAGCCTTCGAAGTCAGGTGGGCCCGGGCCCGGACCACCCGGCCGTAACCCGCCCGTTCGTTCAAGGCCGCATGATGCTTAACCCCGCTGTAATGGGAGCGGTGGTAAAACGGAAAGCCCAGTCGGCTCCGGATGAACTTGCAGGCATTGTAGCTCGCCTGGTTGATCATGTTGAGACCATGCGCATCCATCGTGTCGTATTTGAATTTCAGCACGTAGTTGTCCCCGATCCGCATCCGGTCGATTCCGAGGAGCTTCGTATGGGAACTGCCGCTTTCGGCGATCGCCTTGAGGCTCTCGTATTCCCGGTCGAGCAGCTCGGCAATCTGCTTATCTTCGTTGGTTTTTATCGGAAACATCGGAGAGATATGCACCACCTTCGAAACCACCTCGGTTTCGATCGGTTCGGCCATGCGGCACAAGCGGCTCCCCAAATCATAGGTCAGCAGAAGAGCGCCTTCAGTCGTGGCCATCGGGACCATAAAGTCCCCGCGGGCATGCTTGCCCTTGATCGTAATGGGCCCGATCACCCCGAGCGGAATCTGAATAATCCCGAAGGGGTTCTCGATATTGCCCTGGAAGAAGCGCGGGTCGTAGGTACAACCTTTGATGTGCTTGAGCTTGATATGGAGCTGGGCGGCCAAGATATCCGCTTTCCGGTCGATGCTTTCCCGGTCATAGAGCTTGCGGATCTGCTTCAGCTCCTTGCTCAAATCCTCTTCCGCAAGAGCGCCGTATTGATCCAGGATCTTTTTGGCCGCCACACAGGCATTCGCCTTCTGAAGCAAATCCCGGGCGTCGAGAGGCTTGTAGACGTATTGACAGGCCCCGAGCCCGAAAGCCTTGATGGGGGCCTGCTCGTCCGAAAAACCGGTCATGAAGATAACTTTTTGAGGATCGATCACCTTCTCGTGCTCGAGGTCCCGGATCTTGCTCAAGACCTGCGGCCCGGTCATGCCGGGCATCCGGATATCCATGAGCAGACATTCATACGACGCCGAACGGACCTTCTCAAGGCCCTCCTCCCCGTTCGCGCAGGCATCCACCTGCCAGCTGTCGTGCAGAAAAAGCTTGGTGAGCGTTTCCAGGACAAGCCTGTCGTCGTCGATGATTAAAATGCGCTTCGCTTCAGTCGTCATATCTCACCCGGCGGCGTTAGATGCACGGTTGCTGTCGGTCCACAATAAAGCCCACACACGGACCCCCTCAAGGGGCCTTTTTCTACACAAAAGTCCTACCTAAATGATCGGATGTTATAGGAACAATCTTGAATGGGGAGATTAGGGGGCGCCAGGATGGCAAAAAGGGCACTACTTGAGAGGATTTGTCCTAATAGGTGATCCACTTGTCAGGCTTGCCGTCGCCGTCGGTGTCTTTTTCGGCCTTCGCCAGGCGGCCGTCCTCGACAGTACCCCACTCGTCGATCTTGCCGTCGCCGTTGCCGTCGGCCTCGAGGCGGGTCAGCTTGCCCTCGTCATAATACTCGAACCGGTCGGGCTTCCCGTCCTTATTCGTGTCGATCGCGATTTTTTTCGCGAAAAGGACTTCCCCCTGCTCTTGGGGGGCCGCAGCAGCCGGTTCTATCGGCTCGATCTTCACGCTCCTGGCGACCCGGGCCTTACGCGCCGGAGGCGGCGGGACCTTTTCCTCTTCCTGAGCAAAGGCCGTACCGGCACAAACCAATCCGGCCATCAGCATGCCCAAGAGAAGAGCCCTGCGCATTATTGAGAACTCCGCTCTGACAAGAACCACTCCACCGTCTTTTCCAAGCCCGGGTAAAACCGGGTCTGAACCTTGAACTTCAAGAGGCGCTTCGATTTGTTGATATCGGCGAACGTGCGGCGGACATCCCCTGCCCGCTTGGGATAAAACACGGGCTTGACGTCCGGAATATCGAGGATTTTCTTGATGCCGTTGAAAATGTCGAGCACCGAGAACTCCTCGTGGCAGGCAATGTTGAAGACCTCGCCTGAGACGCCCGGGGCCTTCATCGCGCGGAGATTGCCGTGCACGACGTTATCCACGTAGGAGAAATCCCGCGACTGCTTCCCATCCCAGTGGATTTCCGGCGATTTTCTCTTGAGCAGGCATTCGATGAAAATAGGAATCACGGCCGAATACCGCGACTCCGGGTTCTGGCGCGGTCCGAACACGTTAAAATACCGGAGCGAAACCGTGCTCAGGCCGTAGAGGTCGGTAAACTGCTTGCAGTAATACTCGCCCATGATCTTCGAAGCCGCGTAGGGCGACTGCGGGCGCGGCAAATCATTCTCGACACACGGAAACTTCTCGGTGTCGCCGTAAACGGAGGACGACGAGGTGAAAATAAACCGTTTGACCTTGGCCTCACGCGCAGCGATCAGGAGCTGGAGCGTCCCGGTCACGTTCACTTCGTTGGTTTCAAGCGGGTTATCCACCGAGCGCAGGACCGCTCGGTTTGCCGCCAAATGGAAGACATAATCCGCGCCGCGGACCGCTTTGCGGACCTGCCTCATGTTTCGTACGTCCCCCTTGATGAGCTCGACGCGGGACCCCATCCCGCTCAAATTCGAGATCAGGCCGGTAGACAGGTTATCGAACACGCGAACGCGGTAACCGCGCGCGACCAGGGCCTCCGCGATGTGAGACCCAATAAACCCAGCACCGCCGGTAACAAGACACGTCATTTTCTTAGACATTAGAGCCTCACGATTTTTTCGTTTTTGAATTTTCTGAGAGTATTCCGAGTATCGTAAATCAGACGGCTTTGCTCGACCACCATACCGTAGTCGATCCCGGTGTGGTCGGTCGTAATGATCACAAGGTCGTGCTTTTTCACGTTCGCCGCCGTCAGCGGGATCGACGAAAGCTTCACCCCTTCATGATCGATCTTGGGAACGTAGGGATCATGATAGGCCAGTTTAGCCCCGAGCCCGTGCAGCTTCTCGATCACGTCCAGCGCCGGAGACTCGCGGATGTCGGAGACGTCCTTTTTGTACGAAACCCCAAGCACCAGCACGCGCGAACGGCTGATCGCCTTGCCAAGATGCCGGTTGAGCGCGTACACCGCCTGCGAGACCACGTACTGCGGCATTCCGATGTTCATCCGCCGCGCAAGCTCGATAAAGTGCAGGTCCTGGCCGTGCACGCGGGCCTTCCACGACAAATAGAGCGGGTCGACGCCGATGCAGTGGCCGCCGATCCCGGGCCCCGGGTAAAACGGCATGAACCCGAAAGGCTTGGTCTTCGCCGCCTCGATCGCTTCCCAAATATTGACCTGAAGTTTATCGGCCGCCATGGCCAATTCGTTAATGAGACCGATATTGACGATCCGGAACGTGTTCTCGAGAAGCTTGGCCATCTCCGCCGTGCGCGAGCTCGAGACCCGGACCACCTCCGTCGTGATATTGCCGTAAAGCGCTCCGGCCAGTTCTCCGCAGCGCTCCGTCACCCCGCCCACCACCTTCGGGATATTCTGCGTCTTGAAGCGGCTGTTGCCCGGATCCACCCGCTCGGGAGAAAAACAGAGGAAGAAATCCTTCCCCGCTTTTAGCCCGGACTTTTCGAGTTCCGGGAGGATCACCTCTTCGGTCGTACCCGGATACGTCGTACTCTCGAGGCTCACCAGCATGCCCGGGTGCAGATGCTTTGCGATCGCGTCCGTCGCCGAAAGGATATAGGACATGTCGGGGTCTTTGACGCGGTTCAGCGGCGTCGGCACGCACACGATCACCGCGTCGACATGCATCAGGCACTCGAAATTGTTGACCGCCTTCAGCTTGCCGGATTTGACGACCAGCGCCAGTTCGGAGGTCGGAACGTCGGGAATGTAAGACTTCGCGTGATTGATGGCGTGGATCTTGTTGATATCCAGATCGATCCCGATGACTTCGAACCCCCGCTGGGCAAACGCGTGCGCGAGCGGAAGTCCGACATACCCGAGGCCGATCACCGCGACTTGCGCTTTTTTCGTTTTGATTTTCCGGGCCAGCTCGCGGCCCCAATCCTGCGCCTTCTCGCTCATTTCGTACTCCCCTGTGGTTGCCCCGTGTTTTCGAACCGCAGGTAGGCATCCGCCTTCTCGAGGTGATTCAGGACATAATCCCGGATCCCCTCCTTGAGCGGCCGAAGCGGAAGCTTCATCCCCGCCGCCCGGCACTTCGTCATATCCGCCTGCGTCCAGTACTGATACTGATTTTTCAGCGACTCCGGCATTTCGATGTACTCGATTTTCGGCTCGAGGCCGAGCGCTTCAAAAATACCCCGGCCAAGCTCGTTCCACGTCTCGGCCCGCCCCGTTCCGACATTGTAAATTCCGCAAGTGTTCGGGTGATCCCAAAACCACATCATCACGTCGAGGACGTCTTTGACGTAGACAAAATCGCGCTTCTGCCCGCCGTCAGCGTACTCGCTCTTGTAAGATTTGAAAAGCTTCAGCCGCCCGGTCTTCTTGATCTGCTGATAGCCCTTGTGGATCATACTGCGCATATCGCCCTTGTGGTATTCATTCGGGCCATAAACGTTGAAATATTTGAACCCAGTAAGCTTTCTTTGTAGGCGGTTCTCGATCACCCAGACATCGAATAGCCGCTTGGATTCCCCGTAAGGGTTAAGGGGTTTGAGCTGCGCGCTCATCGCATCGTCGTCCGAGTAACCCAGGCTGCCATCCCCATAAGTGGCCGCGCTCGAGGCATACAGGAACCGGATACCCTCTTTGACCGCCCATTCGGCCAACTGCACGGAGTACCGGTAATTGACCTCCTCGAGGTACTCCCGGTTCTGTTCCGTCGTATCCGCACAGGCCCCAAGATGGAAAACCCCGTCGACATGCCGGTCAAGCTTCCCCTTGGCGATCGCCTTCAGAAGGTCTTCTTTTTCCATGTAATCGAGAACCGTCTTCGGGTTCCAGTTCTTCGCCTTCGGCAGTTCCGTCCCCTTCTCGTCAACCACCAGAATGTCTCTGCGCCCGAGCTCATTGAGCTTCCAGACCAGGCAACTCCCGATGAATCCCGCCCCACCCGTCACAATCAGCATCTAACTCCTTTTCCTGCTCCTATCTCCATCACCCCGTTGTGCCGCTAATTATCCCCCATTCCCAAAGCCGGGTAAAGCAATTATTGGCTACGTCGAAACTGGCACATCTGCATCATCCGGGCTTGCATTTGACACATACGGCCCTGCTTCCTCATCCAATTCCGTAGCAGTCTTTTGCCCGCAAAGCAGCCATAAAACCAGCATCAGCAAAACCACAAAGGAGAGCAAAATCGCTACTCGTATTCTTTTTTTCATGGTCGAAGAGGTTTTCCCCATCTTCGAATACCACTTCTGCCCGCACGCAGCGCAATAGCGCGTCCGGCTGCCCGTCACAAGGCGCGCCAGATGCTTCAAAAGAAACGCGCTGTACCGGACCCTCTTGCTCTTGCAGCTCGGGCATTCCTCCCACATGCGATTAAACAGAGGAGTAGCCTTTTGCCAGACAGGCTTTCTTTTCCCGGAGGATCTTGATTTTCGCGTGTGTGTCATCGAACTTCGCCTAACAGCCTTTTCACGTGCCCCAACAATTCTTCCATATCAAACGGCTTGTACAAATAAACGGAGGGTTTTAATTCCTTCACCTGCTTCTCCAACTCTTCATCGTTTGCATAACCCGTCAGAATGATCTCAGGCGGCCAGGGCTTCCTTTGCTTCGAGTACGCTTCCCTGATACCCTTTAGGGTTTCATAGCCGTTTTTCCCCGGCATCCTCATATCGGAAATAATCAGATTAAAATAGATCTGATGCGCGATCTCAATCGCATCGTCGCCGTTCTTCACAAAATAAGCCGCATAGCCATTTCTTTCAAGGAGGATGACAAAGGTTCTTATCAGAATCTCTTCATCATCGACTACCAAAATTTTTTTTTGATCCATCAGGGCCTCCTCTCACCCAATTGGCATTGATACGCCATCTATTATGCAGTGATTGATTATACCGTAAAAGCATTAAGCGAAGGTCCAGTAATAATCCCAAAGGCTGGGGCCAATACTGCCAAAGCTTTGTTGCACGTAAGAGAAAATTGAACGCAGGCACACAACCGTCCTGGCTAACCAGGATGACAAATCAGTTAAAAATAATCTTCTTTATGCGTCATCAAATAGTCGGTGATTTTCTCCGCAATCATCTGATTGCCCAATGCGGTAAAGTGAAGCCCGTCTGAGTAATATAATTTTTCATTCGCGGTCGGGAACACCCCTCTCAAATCAATAATGGGTATCTGGAATCTCTGGGCGATGCTGACCAATTCATCCATAAGTTTTAAAAACGCAGCCTTATAAAGCGGATCCTTTTCGCTTCGGATATTACTCAGAGGCGGCCTGATGAATATTAAATCGACTTTGTTGGTTTTTGCAAGATGAACAATTTTTTCAAGATTGGTCCTAAAATAATCGGGACATACCCGAAACCACACCTTCTGCTCCAGCTGACCACCATTTGTCGAATCAATGGTTCGGTCAAAAGCATAATAGGGCGCGCGATAGAGTAAAATGGCGATTTTTTCTCTTAAAGAGGCGTAGAAGACACTGTACCGGGCAAACCATCGGTCCATCGTAACGTACCAGGGCCATATAATCTCGATATCCTCAGCACCCAAGTGCAGTTTTTCGCGGTACACAAGCGCACTGTCATTATAGCCTGTCATAATAATTGCAACATCCGGCCTCAAAGACAGCGTTTCCCGAAACCGCCGAAGTATCCAGGCGGAGGTTTTTCCGGTTTTTGCGGCATTAATTGCCTCGATTTTTCCCTTCGGAAACTTTTGACTTAAAGCAAGACCGACCCTGTACGGAAAAGTTTCTTCGAGCTGACAATGGACACCAACGGTCGTAGATCCCCCCAAGAATAACAATCGGAACATCCCGGGTGCTTTCTCCAAATCAAATTCATGGTTTCGAAATCCTTTAGAATTATATAGAGTTTCATAGTTTGTTTGAGGATGGCGGACTCTCTGAACAAGTTCAAAAAAGGATAAAATGAGAGCGAGAGCAAAAAGCGAAAAAAAACATTTTTTAAGAAACACTTTCATGCTTTCATTGTCCCTCTCAAAAAAAGATACGCATAGACTCGCGCTTGAAATCGATCGGCTTCGACATAGTCGGCAACGGCGGATGATAAGCAATACAATCCGTCAGCGTTTATCAACTTCCGTGCTCGCTATTTTAAATTAGCTTGAGGCAATTTTCCGAACCGGGGATTCAATATGTTTTTCTTAAACTTTTCCCAATAAAAATGAATCTCGTTAAAGGTTGAAATGTGGCTTGCAATACGAAGAATCCGCCACGGCGAATAAAATCTTTTCAGGGCAAGCTTCTTCACCTCGATAATTTGAACCACCGGGACTTCGGAGAGCTGAATTTTGGGTGTGCTGTACGTTAGACGATCTTTGAAATAGTCGTTAAGATCAATTTTATTTCTAACCGCTTCAAAAAGCTCGGTACCGGGAAATGGTGTCACAATTGAAAAACTGGCAAAGTGGAGGCCAAGACGGCATGCCAATTTGATTGTTTCCTCCATCTGCGTGCGTGTTTCACCGGGGAATCCGATCATAAAATATCCCCATACAAGAATGCCCTGGTTGGTGAGCAACCGGATACCCTTCTCAACCTTATCAAGGTGAAGACCTTTTTTCATCGACTTCAGCACTTCTGGAGACCCGGACTCAATGCCAATCGCCGTCATGAATGTACCGGCTCTTTTAAGCAATACCGCTAATTCTTTGTCCATGCAATCAATCCGCATCCCGTTGGGCAGCTGCACGCTTACCTTCAACCCCTTCTTCAACATGAGCTCGAGGATTCGTTTAGCACGATCCATCTGCAAATTAAAAACATCATCTTCTATATGAAATTCCCGGATGCCATACTTGTGATACAGCAGTTCCATTTCACCGATAATATTTTCGGGTGATCGAGGACGGAAATTCTTGCCCAACGTCCGATGACAATAAGTACAGCGAAATGGGCAACCCCGTGAAGTCAATACCGGCATGTAACGTTTGTTGCGCATGGCCATGCCGTGCGGGTCAGCGCGCTCATAGTATTTATCCAAATGAAAGAGATCAAAGGCGGGATATGGAATTGAATCAACATCCTCAATAATCGGCCGGGGCTGGTTTATTTGAACTCGGCCATTGATTCGATATCCGAGTCCGTGAATCGCAGAAAAGTCTTTCTTAGTCGCAAGCGCAAAGACTAGCTCGGGAAGAGTATGTTCGCCCTCACCAACAATCACCGTGTCGACGTCATCAAAACTAAGGCAATGTTCCGGCAAGCCAGTCGCGTGCGGACCGCCGATGACAACATGGCAATCTTGCCTGACCTCCTTGACCATTCTGGCAATTTCAAAACAAGGTTTAACGTAAAAGGACAGGCAACTGATTCCGACGACATCAGGCTTAAGCTCAAGGATCCGCGTCTTAAAACGCGCCTCATCATAACGATCGATCTGGTAATCGATAATATCGACTGAGATTCCGCGCTGGCGAAGGACAGCCGCTAGATAGCCCAAACCTATCGGCGGGTACTTCGTGAGATATTTAACAAGTAAGACTTTCATAAGGACAACTTATCGATTTGATTTCATGAAGGAAAATTGGACATAGCCTTGGATGTAACCAATCAGGTAGACCGTATATCCGAGAAAGCGAATCCACTGGAAAGTTACGAGGCTCTTGAGCAAGCGGACAGGAAAGCGAAAAATACGGTAAATAAAGGGACGCTTCGGAACAAAACCCTTTTCTTCAATATTTTCATCCGTATCATAATTGATCTCCGGATGATGAACCTGCGCATACGCGGAACCATACCCGTTTCGGATAAACATGCGGATGAACTTCGACAAAGTCGGAGGCAGCGGATGATAAGCCCAAGTATCCGGAGCAAGTACCACACGGTAGCCGGCTTTTCGAATGCGCACCCTAAAATCCGGATCCAGGCCACGTATAATATTTTCCCGTTCCATCCCGACCGACACAAACACGTCTTTGCGGAAAGCAGCACACCCGTGACATGGCAAATCACTGTCGGTCAATTCCTTGACAATAGGCATATTGAACCTTGGGAACTGCTTGGCTGTCATCTTCTGGAACCGGTTGGCATGTTCTGGCGTCAGGATCGAAGCCCCCACCATGGCACACGAAGGATCTTCCTCGATAATCCGTACAAAGTTTTCGATCACTTTAGAATGCCCGATCCGGCTGTCGTCATCCAAAACAATGAAAATATTCCCCCGAGCAACCTTCGCCCCCTGGTTGATCGCTCTCCCCTGCGGCGAAATTCCGCTAGAAATGATCACCTCGATATCTTTGAAAGTCTGCGACTTCAGGTCTTCGATCAGACCTTCGAGGTTCTTTTCCCGTTCGGCATAGAAAAAAGGGATGATAACAGAGGCTTTGACCCTCTCTGAAAGTGGGATGATCTTGATTTGTTCTTCACGCGGAGCCGCCATGGAAACCCCTTTATTAATCGGTTGGAGGCATTATACTAGGTAAGGTTTCCGAAGTCTAAAAACTTGTCATTGAGGTAGCAGCTTTCTTTTTTCATTTATTATGAAGTTCAGACACTATATTGGCTGGCTCATCCTTCTCTCTTGCCTGTGTTCCTTTGTGCTCGCAGAGGCATATATACGGCTTTTCTCGAAACATGGAATTTTCACACCGGAAACTTTGAAACAACAATCGCTTCAATATGTCCCTGTCATCAGCCGGTATATTTTGGAAGCAAAAGCCCACGACGGCACCAACAGTACGGGAGCCAATCTTCACGTCAATTCTAAAGGTTACCGTGGCAGGGAATTTGATTTTAATAAACCGTCCGGCGCCACCCGAATCGTATTTTATGGTGGCTCAGCCGTATTCGACATTGGAAATTCAGACCCCAACGACTGGCCGCATCAAGCAGAAACCCTTCTCCATCAGAAAGGCTTCCAAAATGTCGAGGTCATCAATGCGGGTGTTCCGAGCTTCACGACAATCGCCGCCATGGAAAACTTTCTCACGGAAGGATATCGCCTTCAGGCGGATTACGTCATCCTTTATTGCGTATGGAATGACATCCATTACTTCGCATACGACAAGCCTCTTCTGAGGCGATTCGACAGCACTATCAAGCTCATCCCTCTTTTCGAGTACCAAAATATTTTCGATAGAATCCTTTGCCATATTTCGCAGCTTTACAATCGATTACGATACCGATATTACTTATGGAAGGATCAGATCGGCGAAGAAGGCCGGCTGGCCCATGAAAAACCGACCGACCAGATTCAGAAGGACATGTTGGCCCAATACAGGATCAGCCTCGAAACCTTCGTGGATTTGGTCCGAAACGCCGGAGCGGAGCCAATTTTAATGACCGAAGCAACATTGGTGAACCGGAACAACATTCCGGAGGAAAAGAAGAAAATCCGGTATGACTTTCAGAGTCTAACTCCCGACGCGCTGGTACAAGCCTACGAAATAGCCAACCAAATTGCGCATGAAGTCGCTTCAAGAAAGAAGACGGTTTTGATCGACGCCTCGTCCGAACTTTCAGGGAGAAACAATTTATTTAATGATCATGTTCATACCACACCCGCTGGGTCCATCGCTTTGGCCCAAATCACCGCCGAACATATAAAAGAAATCCTTACGGCTCAGTCGAAACGGGCTTTGTCCCAAGCTATGTCTTAAAGCGGCCCTAAAAAATTCTATTTAGCTTGAAATCCTAACATGACGCATCTAATATAGATTTTCTATGCTTAAGAATCTCTTCGATCATGCACTGCCGTGCCCTGATCTCGGCTTTTTCAGATGATACTTTCGAACGCTCAAGATCGAATCCTCAGGATAATATTTGGAATGCTTGTTTCGGTTGTTCTTCTTCTCATTGCCGAAGCGGTCCAAAGAATTCGCCACCCTACAGAGAACTACAGCCCAGAATTAAATACGGCCGGATTCCGAGGCCCTGAAATGGCAGTTGTAAAACCTGCTGGGCGAATTCGAATTTTTTTCATTGGAGCCTCCACCACTTATGGTGTTTCATGCCCCGTTGAAAAAACCTATCCCTATTTAACCGGGGAATTGCTGCGTGTAGCTATGCCCGAAGTCGATACCGAAACTGCCAATGCTGCCATGCCGGGCACTTCGACCGCGTGGATTCTGAAACGACTTGAAGACATCGCGCCATTTAAACCAGACATTCTGATCGTCACCACAGGATACAATGACGCGGTGACGGTCTACACCAATCAGGTTAAGGTGGAAAAAAATGAGAAAATCGTTATCACTCCTTGGTATTTTCAGCTGCACATGTTTTTGCGCCGCCACAGCGTCCTCTATACTTCTATCAAGGAAAAAATGTCGCTTATTTATTATGAGACGCCTAATTATGAACTGCCGTGGATGCGTTTTCTAAAAAAAGACCCTAATCCTATAAGTGGGGAATGGTTTAAGTTTTATCCTGATCAATTCAAAAATAGCCTATTACAAATAGACGACTGGTGCCAACGCCATCATGTCAGATTAATTTTCGTCGAAGCACCGCTTCGGCCAGGCCTTGAACGCTCGCGCCCCCTTTTCGCTGAGGCCCTTGAGGCATTAACAGGAAAACTTCGCGAAGCCAGTCAAGAGCGAAATATTCCCACCATCCAAATCCAAAATCTTTTTCAGAAATCGGATGTCGGGAAAGATTTTCTCGATGATGTTCATTTTTCGATTAGCGGTCACTCCAAGATCAGCCGCGCCCTAGCCGACTTTTTGGTTCCATGGATTGAACAACTGCGCAATGCCGAGGCTATTTGATCCGCGTCTCATTTTGAAGTCTGAATCAAGTCACGATTCTGTCACGGTTTACTCTGGGTGATTCTTATGAAACGAAAACGGCTATTTTTCATCTTCATGACCGCGGTGCTTGCCTATTTCTGCCTCGAAGTCGGTTTGAACGTTTTTGATTACATGGCTCGCCGTCATGAACCGGCAAATTCCAAGCTTCTCCTAACCCCTTACTTGAGCAAAGATTGGGCATCAACACATTTTGAGGAATTCAAGCAAGTTCCGGAAAATTATGAGCCGTTCGTGGGTTGGGCCAGGCGAGAATACCACGGAAAGACGATCAACGTTGACGCTCAAGGGGTTAGAAAGTCATGGAACCCGGCAACTTTTTCACAGGGCCAGCCCAAGACGGTCTACGCATTCGGAGGATCTACTTTGTGGGGCACAGGCGCAAGAGATGATTACACGATACCGTCTTTACTCTCCAAGCGATTAAACCGTGACGGTGCAGCGTTTGATGTCAGCAATTACGGAGAAACCGGATACACTTTTCTCCAGGAAGTCATCCGTTTGGCTCTTCTGCTCCGGGAAGGGCATCGACCCGATTACGTGATTTTTTATGACGGCGGTAACGACGTCTATGCGGCTTATCAGGCCGGCAAAGTGGAGACCACTCAAAATTGCACCATCATCCGTGAAAAACTCCAAAGGAGGCCGGCTCAACAAGTCAAGCTTTGGCTCAAAAACGTTCTGACCCGATATAGCCGAGTCTACGAAGCCCTCGGCCGTCTGCGCGAACATTTCAGCCCCAAACAGCGTTTTCAAGAAGCCGCATGTCAATGGAACGAATCACAGTTAAAAACTCTCTCTGGCGGAATTGTTGAGTCGTATAAAAAATCTATGGATTTAGTCGACCGCCTGTCAAAGGCTTATGGCTTTCAGTATCTTTGCTTTTGGCAGCCCGTGATTTTCACCGAAACTCATTTGACCGAAGAGGAAACCCGCGTAAGCCCGCGGTTGGACGACCGAGCGCTGACTCTGCTTTACCGCAACGTTAACGAAGCGCTCAAGGATCAGTCCCTGCCGCGCTTTCATAACATTTCAGATGCGTTAAATCAGCGCACCAAGACTTACTATATCGACTTCTGCCATTTATCCGAGGAAGGCAATGCCGCTGTCGCGGAGGCAATTTCTAAATTTTTCGAAGACCAATTCCTGGAGAAAAAACCCCAATCAAAATAGAGCCTAAACAGTCCAATGTTCCGGCTAAAGTCCATTCCTTACCCGGTATAAAATTATTTTTTCTCCATTTTGAGTGAATTGGGCGATTGCCTCGACCCCCTCGACGGAAGTTGGATCAATCAAAAATCGGTACGTGGGATGATATTTCGAAATATACCGGCTGTCGGCAACAACTAAGTCTATGCCGTCCCTGCGCAGCGATTCTGCAAATTGCGCCGCCGTTGCCGTCTTGGTCATTCGAACCATTTTCTTACATGCCTCGCCCGCATAGAAACAAACACGTTTGTCCGTACCGAGTATGACCCGAGGATTACTTTCATGGGTCCTGATCCATTCCCCCATTTTTTTCTGCTCAGCGGGTTCCTCTCGAAATACAGCCGCCATAGTGTACCAATCCGGCACGAACAAAAGAATAAGGGCGAAACCAAACCCGAGCAAAAGCACTTTCTCATTTGCGAAGCCTAATAATAGAATTTTATTGTATAGCCAGTTGATGCCAACTCCCGAAAATATAATTACAAAAATGAGGGCGGGAAAAAGATACCGGTCCTCCACGTGAATCAACGGATAAAACATAAATGGGAAGGCAATAAATGGGATCAAAAGGCGGATCATTCTGCGATCCTCCTGATTTCTTAAAGCAACCTTGATTGCACCGAAAGCCACGAAAATCCAAACAACAACGGGAAGGAGGCGGGGAAGGTATGCGGAATAAATGCTCGCCAAATTTTTTAAGTAAACAGAGGCCCCCTCCCGGAGGTGTTGAAAAAAAATTTCTTTTCCCTGCAAAACAAGCGTTTGATCATTCAACTCGGAAACGGGACGCCACAACTGAGCAATAAACTCTGCGAGACCTTTCCCTTGAGTCCATGATAACCGCCAGAGTCCTGTCTGACTTTTGAGGTGTAGCCAAAAGGGGAAAACGAAAATTAAAAATGCTGCTGTAAATGCAAGTAGCACATAAATTTTAAAGCCTTTACGTTTCGGCTCACCTCGCGGCCGATTGAATGCCACACCGCAAAAGGCAACAATCAAAGCAAAAATCAGTCCTTCAACGCGAGTCATATAAGCAAGCGCTGCCGCCACACCCGCCGACACTGCCCAAATCATCCTTCCGGACCGATAGAGCATGGCCACGCACATAAAAAGGAGAATTGAAATGAGGTTATAAACAGCGTGCGGCAGTGCCCAGATCGAGCTCAAAATCGAAAAAGAAGACAAAGCATATATCAAATCTGACCAGAGGACCTCACGATCGGAAGCAAAAAACCTGGCGCAAAGATGAAAAGGGATTAATGTGAGAGTTCCGATCAGCAAAGAAAGCAGACGGCAGGACAAGACAGGGTTTTTCCCAAACGCCAATACCCAGGAGAACATGACCGAGATCCACGGTTGTCTATAGGTCAAATCAAACGGCCCACTATAGATCGCCTTCCCCTGCAACATATTTTTGCTCATAAAAATATACAAACTTTCATCTGGCAAAATTATATCGGAGAGATGCAGAAAATAAAGCCGAATGACGAGCGTTAAGAGAATGATCCCGCCCAGGCAACCGGCCACTTTTTTGCTCACCTCACTACGCTCCTTTTTTTACCCTGCGACCATTTAACCGAAGAGCGAGCACGCGTCTTTTACGAAAAAAAACGATTACACCCACCAGGGAAAAAATAAAAAAAAGAAGAGCGAGAATGCCTTCAAGAAACTGCTGGGGCAGAGTCCAAATTGCAACAACACAGAGGATGGCCTGACTGCCCCAAAGCACAAAAACGGTCATACGTTTCGTCAGACCGAGCCGCATCACCCGGTGTGAGAGGTGGTCCTTGCCCGTGTAATCGATCCATTCCTTTACATTTCGAACCTTGTTCTCCTTAATTCTGAGAACGGTAATGAGGGTCATATCGATAATTGGAATCCCAAGAATTAAAACGGGCACCGCCATGCGCACGGGAACATGGGAGGACCATTCAGTCATGACCGTGAGACTTGCGAGGGTGAAACCAAGAAAGGTACTGCCCGAATCACCCATAAAAAAATAAGCAGGGCGAAGATTAAAAACAAGGAATCCGGCGCATGCCCCCATTAAAGCAAGTGCGAGATAAGCCGACCAAGTTTGACCCGTCATCATGGCAATGGCAAAGACCGCGAAACCCGACACCCCGACAAGCCCTGCGGAAAGCCCGTCCATATTGTCAAGGAAGTTGACGGCATTTGTGATGCCAATAATCAGAAGGACAGTAAAAAAGGAATTGATAAAATGTCCGGAAGGGAATGTCTTGAGAATCACGCCATATTGAAACATCATGATTGCACAGGCAGCCAACTGTACGAGGAGCTTGAAGCCGGCGCGCAAACGGAAAAGATCGTCCCAGAGCCCGACAGCAAAAATGAGCGAGGAACCGACCATCACACCCTTCAATTCTTCGCTCAAATCAAGACGGTAGAGGGCACCGACAATGAACGCGATGTAAATTGCGATGCCGCCGATTCTTGGGACCGGATGCACGTGGATGCCGTGAGCTTTCGGATGATCAAGGAAACCAAAGCGAAAGGCAAACAATCGTACGAACGGGATGAGCACCACGGCCGTAAGAAAAGCGATTACAAAAACATCCCAATATCTAATCATGGATCATCGTTCGCTTGATGGATTGTATGACTTTTGCGACCGCGGTGCATTCCTTGTCGGTCATTGAAGGGAAAATAGGGAGAGAACATACTTCCCCCATGGCCCTTACGGTTTCGGGAAAACGCGCGTCACTCATACCTAAATATCGGTGCAATGGCTTAAAGACCGGCCTTTTGGCGTCAATTCCCCGCCGTCTGAATTCACGGATGCATTTTTGCAAGTTTCCCGGAATGCGGAGAACATAGCGAAAAAAAACATGGCCCGTGGAAATGAAACAGCATTGATTATATTGCTTCGCAATTTTCCGCCGACGCCGCACAAACTGAGGAAGCTTCTTGAGTTGTTCGATGCCAATCGCCGCCTGAAAGTCGGTCATCTTTGAATTCGTCCTGAAGCAGTGGCGTTCTTTCTTGTCATAATCTCTCAGGTCATATAACGTGCCGGCAAGCGCCTTTGAATCGGTCAGAATGATCCCGCCCTCCCCCGTCGTCATCATTTTCGTCGCGTAAAAAGAAAAGACGCTAATCACACCGAAGCTTCCCACCGAATGATGACCGACATACGCGCCGAGAGCCTGCGTTCCATCTTCTATAACCGGCACGCCAAGCTGAACCAGTTCCCTAATCCGTCCCGGGTTGCCAAAAAGAGAGGCCGCGATCAACGCCTTCGTTTTTGGGCCGACAGCACGCCTTGTCTCCGATACGGACAAATTAAAATCGGCGGCTTCGATATCAACAGGTTTCGCTTTGGCGCCTACCGAATCAACGGCATGGAGCAGTGCCGCGCAATTATAGCTAGGGACAATCACCTCGTCGCCGGGGCCAACCTTGAGAACGCGAAGCGCAAGGGAAAGCGCAGCGGATCCTGAGTTGACTGCGATCGCATAGCGGCGGCCGGTCAGCCGGCAAAATCCTTTCTCAAACGCCTCAACCTGCCTACCCTGGGCAATCTGCTGAGAATCAAGCACCCGCAGACAAGCCGCTTTCTCTTCTTTCCCGAGGGTGGGCTTCGAATGCGGGATCACTTTTCATCCCCCGAAGCACCGCAGCCCGTCGTACTCATCAGCGTCTCGAAACTCTTAGGGCCGCAATTGAGGAGAAGGTCAACAATAGCAAGCTCCGGGACAAATCCTGCTTCGGGGTAGAGTTGCGGGTAACCCGGACAATCAAACTTCTGAAAAACAAGCTCGATCCCCTCCCGTTTGAAATCTTCGCTGTCTAAATAGACCTCAGCCGCATAAGCCCCCGTTAAATAAGCTTTGGCTCCCAAATCCTTACAGATGCCAATCAAACGGTCCGTTGCTTCGCCGCGAAGATTCATTTCTGAACTTTTCACAATTTTGGCCTTAATCCCAAGAGCTTTTAAAAAATAAAAAAACATTTCATAATTGAGATCGTTCAGCCTTTCCCAAGGTGTTTCGTAGATTTTCTTGAGAAAATCCGCATGCTCTTTAAAAAATGGGGCCTTGGAATAAGAACCTGAAAGCGAGCCCCAGTGTTTTCGGGGCCACGGCTGGTGGTTGTCGATTCTTACTTCGTTTAGCAGCTGTTCGTTCTTGTGAAGGACCGGAACGCTCAGATAGCCCCACCCTTTCGGTGTCTTGATCTTGTTGCGGTTCTGCCAGCCGTTCTTATTGAACTGAATATTATCGAGGACGACAAACGTGTCGCAGAGGGCAATCTTGTGAAAGTAACGAAGCCACGGCAAGTAATGAAGCTGGTGTGCCGCAAGGATCATATGAGAAAGCGGTGACACATGAAGGCCTCGGCGGCCTCCACCGAAACCTCCCGGCCCCGGACACGGGAGATCCACTCCACATTTTCGAGACTGCAGTGGTGGAGGCTACTTCGCACTTGCGAGCGGTAACAGGCTAGGGCCTTGATTTTGAGTTCGATGTAGGCACTGATATCGACATAAAAATTGGGATGAAACTTTTCGCGCTCGAGGCTCCAGGAAAGCGCCGGGTATTCGCAGGAAAGAACAATCTTCTGAAAGGGTTTGATGTCCGGAAGATTCGGCCTGCAAGCCGTAAACCCCGCCCGGAAAACCGCTTCATGGTCCTGGTTGTAGGAAATCGCGGGCAAAATGATCATCGAGGGCTTGACCTTGTCGATGGCAAGCCGGCAGTCTTTCTCGAGAATGCTGATCAGCTCTTTCATCGGCATGGCATCGAGTTTTAAGTGGATTTCTGAGTCGTTAAAAATCAGTTCGTAATCATCGACCCCAAGGGTCTTCATGGCAGCATCAAACTCGGCATGTCGGGTTTGCCCGGTCACAAAGGCGTATTTTTTGACGTTGTAATGGTGCACATCCCCGGCCGAAACCGCCACCACATAGACCTTGGAACCGCAGGCCTTGAGCTTTGCAATGGTTCCGGCGCAACCAAAGGCCTCATCATCGGGATGTGGAGCAATGACCAGACATGTTTGCTTGCTAAAAAGCTCGTTTTTCACGGGCACCCTCCTTCAAGAGATCAGGTCTGTCTAAAATGAGTGGAAGCGCTTGCGGGAGTTAGTCTAGCACAGGTTTTTACGGCACTAAAGAGGATGTTTCGATGGGAATTGGGCCCTTGGGGACCTTGAGGCCGTGCCTAGTGAGGCTGTCCCGGTAGAGAATGTCGAGGTGCTCGATCATCTCTTCTTCGGTAAATTCATCCGCAACACGGGCATAAAGACGCTCTCCTAAAGCACCGGCAAAGGCGCTGTCCCGCAAAAGCCGTATCACGGCCTCTTCGATCGCTTCGGAGCGCCTTGGCTCTACAAGAACCCCCGCGCCGTCTTTGAGGAGATCCGGAATGCCGCCGACATTCGTCCCGACCACCGCCTTCTTGAGGAATCCCCCCTCGACGATGACGCGCCCCATCCCCTCGTTGAGCGAAGGCACCACCAGAACATCCATAATCGACAAAAATACAGAGGGGTCTTCCTGGTGTCCGGCAAAATGAAGAATGGAGGCAATCTCAAGTTCCTTCGCACGTTCTTCCAAAGCGGCCCTCTCCTTGCCATCGCCGATAAAAAGAAAATGCGTCCCCGGGACCGCCTCTTTGATTTTCGGAATGGCTTCGAGAAAGTAGCCCGCCCCTTTAATTTCCGATAAGCGCCCGATATAACCAGCAATTTTCGCGCCCGGCAGGATCCCGAAGCGAGCCCGAATTTCGCGTTTTTTGATCACGTCAATTTCCGAAAAGTGTTTCGGGTTAACCCCGCTTGGGATCACCACCCACTGCTTCGGTTTTCCGATTCGAAGATCGAGGTGTTCGCGGCGGCAGGAATCCGTAAGCGCTATCAGATGATCGCTCATCCGGGCCATCCAGCGTTCAAGGCGCACAAAAATCCTTTCCTTGCTCTTCGAAAAATAACTATGGAACACATGCCCATGCGGGGTATGGATGATGACGGGAATCCCGGCGAGCGAGCCCGCAAACCGCCCGATAAAACCAGCTTTCGAAGTATGGGTGTGAAGAATGGCGTACCGGTTTTGTCTCATGAGATGAAGGAGTCTAAAAAAAACGATAAGATCGCGCCATACGCTGATTTCCCGAATCAAACCGGGGAGAATCATCAAATCCATCTTTTCTTCGATCGCTTGCGAAAGGATTTCTCCCTCCTTGCCCCAAGCAAGCCCGGTCACCAAAGTAACTTCGTAACCTTTTTCTCGCAAACCCCGTATGGTCGCAAGAGTGTTTTCCTGAGCTCCGCCGCGGGTCATGCGGGTAATCAAATGGAGCACACCAGACCGATACGAGACCACTTCTTCTTTGAGCTGGCGAATTTTGCGTTGGTGACGCAGAATGGCCCTTTCTTCGTGCACAGGCCAGGAAAAGTAGGTCGCCTCTTCCCGATTCTGTGACCGCCTCTGAATGGTTCCGGCTTCGAGTTGCTTGAGCGCTTTCACCATCATCGCGGTCCCGAGCCAAAGCGCTTTGGCGTAAAGGCTGTCTTCATTGTCCATTCGGCTTACGGGGATGGTATTCTGAAGAGCAATGTCGCCCTCTTCGATATGTTCCGAAACAAAATGGACCGTCGCGCCGATTTCCTTTTCGCCATGATAAAGGCCCCAAAAGATCGATTCCAATCCGCCGTATTTCGGCAGCGCGGACAGATGCAAGTTAAGAAAGCCGTAGCGGGGAAGCGCTATCAACTGCTTACATATCCTGCGCGTATTGGTCAAAATGCCGATATCAGGCTTCAAGTGCTCGATGAAACGGACGGAATCAAGGCTATTGTGGTCGTCAACGTTGTAAATCTTGACGGGATAGTCAAGCGCCAGCTCTTCGATCGACAGATAACTTGGATCTTTGAAACGCTCACCTAGTATCCGACGGGCAAAATAATGAAATTTGATTTCGAGAGTCTCGAGGATTTTTTTGAAGGTGTAGCGAAAGCCCCAGCTGACAAGAAGCGCTACCAGAGACGCCTTTCTTTTGCCGGCAATGCGCCCTCTCTTTTCGACAATGACCGCAATAGGCTCATAGCCGTTCTCGAAAAGACGCCACGCCATTTGGGCTCCCGAAGACCGGCCCGCGCGCATGAGAAGAACAACCTTCAAGCTCATTTCAATTCCTCCCCGCAAAGAATACGATAAGCCTCTTGAGCATACCGCTCCCAGCTAAAATTTGTTCGTGCCCAGCGCAAACCTTCCAGGCCCATTCGGTTGGCTTCTTCGGGCTTAGACAGCAAAAAAATAATTTTTTTCGAAATTTCATCAGGCGATTGAGGATCCACCAGCAAACCCGTCTCTCCATCGCGAATGGCCTCCGCCACGCCGCCGGATTTCCCCCCGATGACCGGCTTGGCGCAGGCGTTCGCTTCCAGAAAAACGATCCCGAATCCTTCGATATGCCCGCTTTCTGGAATCTCCCTGCTGGGCATGATGAAAAGCTCACAGACATTATACAACAATAAGAGCTCCTTTTCATCTACCTGTCCGGCAAACCACACATGCTTTTCCAGCCCTAATCGCCGGCTTATTTCCCTGAGCTTTGGCTCGTGCGCGCCTTCTCCGACGATGCAATAAAGGAGATCGGGAAATTTTTCGACTACCGCCGACAGGGATCTAAGAACATGATCGTGCCCTTTGCGTTCGATAAGCCGGCCAACCGTTAAAAGAATCCTCCGGCCGGCAAGCTTTTTGCCTTCGAGGTAATCTGCCGGCACATCGCAAGGCCGGTACCGGTTCAAATCGACCGCGGGATAAAGCACCTCGATTTTGGACGGCTCCACACCGAATGAAATCAGCCGGTCCCCGACCTGCCTACTGCAACACACCACCGCGCGGGCGCGGCGATAAATTCGCTGGTAAATCCAGCGGGCAACGGGTTTTTGCTTCACCTTCTCAAATTCGTAGCCATATGCAAATACGATATAGTCCAGATGCCGGATAAATGAAAGGGCCCAGGCAATAAGGCCGCCGTAAGCCACATTCATCGCAAATATTTTTCGGATCCCATAGCGAAACATAAGCCAGGGCATACAGAAAAGAACCGGCAAAAACCGAAAATAGCCGAACTCGTAACCTGGCATGCGAAACATCCGGTAGCCGTAGCAGGCATCCATTTCACGGCAGCCTTTGTCCTTTGGCCCAATCACCACGATGGGTTTACCGTACCCGGCGATTCGGATTCCAAGCTCGCCGGAAATGGTACTGACGCCGTTTCGATGCGGCGGAAAATCCATACTGACAAGCAGGAGGGGAGCAGGTGCAGGCGCTGGCGCTGGACAAAAGAGCTCATTGAACCATCGGACGAAGCGCCTCACCGGCGGCCAATCGAACAACGCCATGATCCCCAAAGCCCCATTAAGTTTTGCCCGCAAAGTGAATAGCGTATCACTCGACTCTATGCCGATTCTTTTAAGAGAAAAAAGATCCGATTCCGGACCATTCGTCCCGTAAATCTTGGAACATGCGGCTTCATAGCCGGCTTCTTGCGCAAGGGTCCTCTCCCTATCTCCAAAATCTTCACGCGTACCGTACGGATAGGAAAAGTAACGAACGCTGCTGCTCAACTTCGACTCCAACAGATTTTTGGAAGAGACCATTTCGTCTCGCACCGGCCCGGCCTCCAATTCACCCAAGCGGGTATGGCTATTGCCGTGCGAGCCTATAAGCATGCCCGCACCGGCCATTTCGCCGGCTTCCGCCCAGCTCAGCAGGGCCGTTTCATCCCCAAAGCCTGCCTGATCAAGGTGCTTGGTCCGTCTTTGCCCCGGCGATTCATCGGCCAAAAGAAAAAATGCCGCCGGCAGCTTTTTTGCCTTCAGGAGACGAAAGGCATATTGATAATTATCCCGGTATCCGTCGTCAAAAGTGATGACGACGGTCGGCTTAGGAATCGCCTTGCCTTCTTTCAAGAGTTCAACCGCCCGTTCGAGTGAGATGATGTCGTATTTCTGCTTTAAAAAATCAAGATGCCTTTCGAATTCGGCCGGTAAAACATTCATATCGTTTTGCTTGGCCGGATGAACGCTATGATACAAGAGGATCAAAAGCCGCGGCCGCCCATTCAGCTTTGAAAGCCAAAAAGGCAACCCCAGTACGTAGCCAACCAAAGCAAAGGTATGAAGCAAAGCTCTCTTTAGGACGATTCGCGCTCGGGTCGGGCGGACGCACATCGAAGCGGCGGGCTCAAGCTTGCGGGCAGTCACCATCAAACTTGAACCCACTAAAAGGCGGCCGCCGCTTAAAAACGCAATGAGCTCACTCGCTAAAGTCAGCATCGATTTTGCAGCGCTCATGACGACAGCAAGAGAAAAAACCCCGTAGGCGTCGCCCTTCGTGAGCTCACCGTTTACGACACGAATCTTTTCAAAGCCCGCAGCGGACAGCAATCGCTCAAGAGTCCGGGCTTCGAAGTTGGCTTTTTGATAGACTGCCGGATTCTTTGTCCAGCCCAGCCTCTGCAAAATAGGCTTCAGCAGCTCGTAGCAGCGATACGCGCGGTAATGAAAATAGACATTGGGCACCCTGATCACAAGCAAGCCATTGGGTGAAAGCCAGCGAAAGAGTTTTGTAACGACCGCGACGGGATCCAGGCAGTAATCAAGAACATTCCAAAGCGTAATCACATCAAAGTAATGATCCGGATACACCGCATTTTCTGCCGTATCATTGAGGAGTCTATCCCCCAAAAATTCCCGGCTCGCCTGCGCGGCCTCAAGCGATGGCTCGATTCCCCAAGTCTCCCATCCGCGCTCTTTTGCCATTGTCAAAAAACTTCCGTAGCCGCAGCCAATGTCCAGCATGCGCCCGGGCTCCGGGAAGATGTCGAAGCATTCCCGAAGGACCTTTGTATAAAGCGCAGTGCGAGCTCTCTCGATCGCGCAAATGCGGTCGCCCAGCGTTTTGTAATAGCCCGTTCGGTAGAATTGGTGATTTGCCTCAACCGACACTACCTCGCGCTGGAAAACAAGGCCGCACCGGGAGCATCGATAAAGGGAGTGCCCGTGCATCAGTTTTAAGAAAGCCGCCTCCGGATTAGTGCAAACCAAACAGGCCGCGTGTTGTGGATGGCCGGTGGCTGGCATTTAGACAGCCCCCGTATCCGTAATCCACCATCGCTTCTCCGACCAGAGACGCCTCATCAAGCCGGTGACCTCCGCCAACTCCTTCACGTTCAAACAGCGTATCACCAAAAAGAAAAAAAGTGATACGGCCAGCAAAAGGAATCCCGTCCCAATGAGAAGTCCCGTTGGCGCCCAATGCATGACAAATGCGAAAAATTTCGGCTTGAGCACCCAACAGCCGGCAAGCATCGGGGCAGCAGCAATCGAAAGCTTGAGAACGTGTAAAAAAAGCTCCCTCCACCGCCCCGCAAGCGGGGTCCTCCGGAAAAATAGGGGAAAGAAAACCAGCCAATTGACCACTAACCCAAGCGAAAATCCGAGTGCAAGCCCCTGATAATCCCAAAGACCGCTCAAAACATAACAGAAAGCGCAGGTCAAGACAGCCCTGGCCCCGCAAAGAAAAATAGCCGTTCCGGCTTTGCGGATCGTGATCAGGGACTGCGTCATAAAAAGATCCGCGTAGAAAGCAAAGGCCGACCATCCGAGACACGCCAGGGCGTTCGCAATGCGGATCGTCCCCTCCGAAGCGCCGGACTGCCCTCCAAAAAAAAGTGCGGCCATCGGACCCGAAAAGCCGCTGAGTAGGAAACCGGCCGGGATCAAAACAAAAAAAGTCGCGCGAAGCGTCCCGAAAAATGTCGAGCGAACATTCTCAGGCGTCGCCTCGCTTGCTTGCTTCGCGAGCGAAGGAAAAACAGAAATCAAAATCGTTTGGCTCACAAGCCCCGTGGGAACAACCATGATTCCGAGAGCGATCGTCAGTGACGTGATGGTCCCCTGCCACATTCCGGAACCAAACCGGTTCAGAATGACCAAAGGAACCATCTGAAACACCCAGATCATCCCGAGGGGAAGAAGGATTTTCACCAGCTCAGCCAGCGGACGTAACCGCAAACGAAGCCCGAGGCCGAGGAATCTGTAGCGCTGCCGAAGAAAAAAGGCCTGCAGGCAAAAAGCCAAAAAAGCACCCGTCACGGCTCCCCAGGCGGCACCGTAAATCCCAAGCCAGCGATAGGTTAAAAACGTAACCGTGATCATCGCCAGCGAGTCCGTAAGACCGGAAGAGGCCGCCTTGAGCGGCTGACCAAAAAAACTATTGAGCGACTGGAAAAAAGAGGAAAGGGTAATAAACAGAATCACAAAATTGACAATCCCAAAAAGCTCCTGGGTCAGGGCGATGCTGTGAACCTTGAAGCCAGGTACGATTCCACGAATCACCCAGGGCGCCCCCAGGCAAAAACCGACGGCAAGCATTCCGGACAAAAGAATAAGCCAGGCCAACATCCCGCCCGCAAAAAACTTTGCCGCCTTCTCGCCCTCTTCGGCGAGAATCCTGCTGAAGCGCGGAATGAAGCCTAGGTAGATCACCCCTTCAAAAAACACGGCCGCATAATAGGGCAGATAAGTTGCGGCAAAAAAGCTGTCCGCCTCCCAGGAAATTCCGAAAAGGCTGCCGACCATAATTTTCTTGAGGAAATTCAAGAGCTTGGCGGCCACGACAAAAAAGAAAACCACCGCCCCTATCTTGAGGGTAAACTCAAAATGAAATTTCTTCGCTCCGGACCCGTACGCACCGGTCGCCATCAAGAGCCCCTTCTCTCTTTCAAAAAAACAATGACACAGCCCGTCAGAAGCCAGAAAGGAATTGCGATTTTAGAAACGGTCAAACTCACGCAGGTTGAAGCATGTATCAAAAGGCCCACAAAGCCCGTAAGCCACCCGGCCGCTACGCCGGTCCGAAGCCCGTCGCTGCGTCGGTTGAAGCCGGCAAGGCTCTGCCGGATCAGCATCCAGCACAGACTAAGAAACGCCGTGAGCCCGACGAGCCCCGTTTCCGTTAGAATCAGAATATATTGTGACTCATAATAAAGCCGGTGGCGAACTCCCAGACCGGCCCCGAAAAAAGCAAATTTTTCGAAATTCCATAGGGCCTGTTTCCACATCAATAAATTCCCGGACCATGAAGAGTGAAATGGGTCGGAAGAAGTAAGGGCTTCGGGCAAATCCAGCAAGCGTTCCGAAAGCCGAGTCGGAAGAAATAGACCTCCGATCACCAGAAGCAGGATCAAGAGCAGATAGCGCCGCTTGCGGGCAAACAAGAGCCAAGCCGCTCCGAGACAAATCGCAAGGGCAAGATAGCTTTTTCTCGAATAGGTCCAGACCAGCGGAAAAAAAACAAACAAGAGGGAGGCTAGCAGGACCAAGCACCAGGCGCGCCGCTTACAATAGGCATATAATCCGGAAAAAAAACCGCACCACAAGACAAGCAATCCGCCGATGTGATTAGCGTCCCCGTGAAAAGGAGGCCTTTCAAAAAGTCGGTAGTAATTCGGATAGACCGCCTTGGAGAGGGGATAGAAATGTTCCCAGTAGCCGTAACACGCGACGGCTAAGCCAAGTCCGAAAAAACCCGCAAGAAAAACCTTGGCGTCCTCTCCGGTTAAAAGCCGCACCGAAATCCAGAAAACAAGAAAATACTGCACCCACTTAAGCAAGTAAAGAAAACTCAAAAGCGGCTTATCGATGGTCTGCAACCACATCCCGTTCAGAATAGAAAATTCGGCCGCGATCAAAAAGAGCAGGATCGCCCTTTCGACCGGAAGGGCCGCGCTTTCGGACTCCTTGCTCCTCAGAAAAGGGAAGGACAACAAAAGCACAAGGGGGATGAATATGTCTTCCACGCGAAAATCGATCCGTGAGACCCCGATAGCGCACATCTCGATGCGGGGGGAAATCACGCAGAAAAATGGGAGAAGCCACAAAAGCCGCCTCGCCCATGAAGCCGCTCTTTCTTGGGTCATGAAAGGACCTTTTCTTCGAGGAGATTGAAACCGTAGACGCGGCCTTCCACAAGATAGCGGTCATTGATCAGAAAAATCTTACCACCCTTAGCCAAAGTGTATTTCCCGTAACGAATCACGCCTGAATCCTTCTCCGAGACGAGGATCTTTGCGGTAAGAACTACCCACACCCGCCCTGCCAGAACTTCATCCCTGAAGCCCGACACAACCCAGTCCAGCTGATTGAAAACATCCCGCCTCTCTTCCCCCGCCGGCATAACGGTCTTTAGCCAGGCAAGATCATCGGGGAGCAGGATTTCCACCTCGGCATACCGTTTGACGTCTTCGCGATGGATCAAGCGCGAGAACTCGATCGGTCTGAAAAAACTGAAGTACACCGAAAGCCCCGCAATCACAAACAATAAGACAAGAAAGAGGTTAAACAAATTAATCATTTTTCGCATTTTGATATCCTTGGGTTAGAAAAAATCCTCGAAAGAAATATCTTTGAGACTGAAAGGGCCGCCGCGATCCGTCAATCGCAGCCATAGCTCTAAAACCAAAAGGCAATAGAGGGCCGTACCGAACATCTGCTTTCCCGATTTGTGGGCCTCGATCATCCACGCAATGACATCTTTTCTCACATATCGATGCGATTTCGCGCTCTGAGCCAATAGTATTTTTTTCGTCGCTACGCACAATTCATTTTGGAACCATCGGTCGATGGGGATAGAAAAACCCTGCTTTCTTTGCTTCAAAATAGACGCGGGGAGTATCCCCTGCATCGCCTTCTTGAGGATCCATTTGGACGTGCGGCCATGGACCTTCATGGAATGCGGAATCTTGCAGGCGAGCTCGACGACCTTGTGGTCTAAAATCGGCACGCGGACCTCCAGCGAATGGAACATGCTCATCCTGTCCACTTTCGTCAAGATGTCGTCGGGTAAATAAATTCTGCTGTCCAAATGCAGAGATTTATCCACCATGCCGGCACCGCCTAAAGCATCAAACGAATCCTTCAAAAGCTCCAGGCTATTTGCCGAACCCAACTCTGCGATGACCCACGGTTCGAGTAAGTTCTGCTTCAATGCCGGCGGCATTGACATCGAACGCCGCGCAAAGCTTTCGAGTGTGCCAAGCCGGGCATCATAAATAAAGCGGCGGATCTGCCCCCAAAGACCGGGTTCTTTCAACGGATGCTCCCCGGGCTTGAGAAAACCTCTCTCAACTACGCTTCGCAAACGTCTTGGCATTCGCCGGTAGATTTCAAGCCATGACTCCTTGAGAGCCCTTGGATAACCACCGAACAACTCATCGCCGCCGTCTCCCGAAAGCACGACCTTCACATCCTGGCGCGCAAATTCCGAGACCAGATAGGTCGGGATGGCGGACGAATCGGCGAAGGGCTCGTCAAAACTGGCGATGATGCGCGGAAGAAGCTGAAACGCGTTCCATTCGACCATCTTTTCGCGATGATCGGTCCGGAAGGTCTGCGCAATTTGCCGGGCGTACGGAAGTTCATTGGCCACGCGATCATTAAAGCCGATCGAGTATGTTTTGACCGGCTGCTGACTTACGCGGCTCATCCAAGCCACAACGGTACTCGAATCCAACCCGCCGCTCAAGAATGCCCCCACCGGCACATCGCTGATCATGTGCCCTTTGACCGACTCTTGCAGAACCGAGCGAAGCTGCTCGCACCATTCTCCGGCGGAAGTCTTGTAATCCGTCTGAAACTCGAAATCCCAATAGCGACCCGTCTTGATCCTGCCGCCCTGATATTCGAGCCAGTGCCCCGGCGGAAGTTTTTGGATATCTCGGTAAATGGTTTTTGGCGACGGTACGTAAAAAAAACTTAAATAATCGCTGATTGCGGAAAGCGAAAGTTCCCGGCTTATCCCGGGATATTCGAGAACCGCCTTCATTTCAGAACCAAAGACAAGCGTGCCGTCCTTGAACCAATAATGCAGGGGTTTGATTCCGACGCGGTCCCGGTAGAGAAATAATTTACCGATGGCTTTGTCCCAAAGGGCAATCGCGAACATCCCGCGGAGATCCTGGACAAAACCCGCCCCTTTTTCCTCATAAAGGTGAACGATGACTTCAGTGTCTGTTTTGGTCTTAAACCGGTGGCCCTTTTCGATCAGCTTCTGCCTGAGTTCCTGAAAGTTGTAAATCTCGCCGTTAAAAACAGTCCATACGCTTCCGCTTTCGTTGGAAATCGGCTGATGCCCGCCGTCGAGGTCAATAATACTGAGGCGCCGCATCGCGAGGCCGACTGGCCCCTCGAGATAATACCCTTCATCATCGGGGCCGCGGTGGGTCAACGCCGCATTCATCCTTCGAAGGACAGACTCCTCCAAACGCCCTTCATGGCCGGCCTGAATCGCACCCGTAATTCCGCACATACCCTAGGATTTACCTTTCGCCTCGAGAAGTCCTTCGTACAACTTCTCATATTGATGGATCATGCGTTCAATTGAAAAATCTTTCTTTATTTTTTCACGAGCTTTCATCCCTAGCCGGACTGCAACAGAAGTATCGGAAATCAGCGATTGAATCCCCGCCGCAAGTTGTACGCTGTCTTTTGGCGTCACCAAAAGCCCGTCTGTCCCGGATTGAATCAGCTCGGGAATCCCCCCCGTTTCCGTAGCCACAACCGGTTTCGACATGGCCATCGCTTCGAGCAAAACATTCGGGAAACCTTCGATCACCGAAGCCAAAACAAAAAGGTCCATGGCCTCGAGCAGCTCGGGAATATCAGCCCGCTGACCCGCAAAAAGAATCCGGTCGGCGCCGGGCATCTTTTGGGCCCGCAGCTTCATTTCCGCCATAAGCGGCCCGCCCCCGACGAGCAGGAACCAAGCTCTCGAATTTGTCTTCAACACCGTCCCCGCCGCTTCCAGCAAATACTCGTGACCCTTCTCCGGCGAAAAATTCGCCACAGCGCCGATCAAAACAGCCGCCGCAGGGATCCCAAGATCTCTCCGAACGCGCTCACGCACCTTCGGCTGACCGGTCGGAGAAAACCGGTTCAGATCAACGCCATTGTGAATGGTCAAAAGCTTTTTGCCGTCTACTTTCTCTTTTTTTTCCGCCCAGGCCCTTGCCGCGCTCGAACAGCATACAATGCGATCCGAAAACAGGTTCCCAAGCCGTGCCAGCAGAAGATGCCTCGGCTTTTGCCAGTGGGCAATTTCCCGACGGGTGGAAATAACAGCGGGTATTTTGGCCAAGCGAGCAGGCAGAGCCCCGTAAAAATCAAAGCCGAAAAGATAGTTATGCAAAATATCGGCCGGATTCCGCCGCAGGGATTTAAAAATACGAAGAAGTGTTTTCGGCCCCCAGCCCAGCTGTGCTCTCAAACACTCAAATGGGATCCCCTTCGCGCGAATTTCTTCGGCCAGGGCCCCCTCTTCGAAAACACAATCGATTCTGGCTTCCACCCCGAGATTCCTCAGGCCGGAAGCAAGGCTGATCAAGTGACGCTCTGCCCCGCCCACGCCCATTCTCGGCACAAGATAGGTCACCCGCATTTTCCGCCCAACGACTCGCTGGCTGCTCATCTTTTCCTCACCAAGGGATTTGCACGCCGGCTTCCACAGCCGATTTCTCAGCCAACCTGACCAGCCGCACAAATAGCTGCCCCTGGCCCTCAAAAATCTCACGGGTCAAAACCAACTCCACCCCCAGCGGTTCCCCGCAACGGGTCTTCAAGACCGCAGAAATTCCGGTTCCTTTCATCGGATGGTACGTCCCGCCGAAAGCAATTGCACGCCGCTCTCCCATGGCGTCCGTCAGTTCAAAAGAAAGCTCGAAATCACGGGAGACTTTCCACTTCCCAAATAGGGTAATGGTTTGCCTTCTGAGACCGCTATCCAGTCCGATGCCGATTTGATAGCGGAGAGCCCCTTCTTTGGCGAGTATGCTCTTGGTCTGGAAGGCCCCCCGGAACTTGAGAGCAGACCGGCTGTCACCCCCCACATAGTAGGTCAGGCAAGTATTCTCCGAGACATCCCAAACCCCTCTGAACACCAGCGTATGGGTTCCGGATGAGGAAGCATCAAGGTCTGCGCGCCGGTAATCATAAATAATTTCATGGTGATCGCCGAGCTGCCAGCTACCGCCGAGAGTCAAGCGGTCGGCCCTCCCGAAGGCTCTGGCCACATCAAAAACGATCCGATTTTGAGAATCGACCAGCCAGGACCCGGCCAGAGTCACAAGCCCGGCCGTCAAATCACCGCCTTCTTTTTTTCCTGAAAGAGATACGACGAGAGAGCCGGCCTCGACCGCAACTAGAGTCCCCCTAAACCGAACCTCTTCGTCATAGCCGCCTTTGTTCCGGGCACGATAGGTCAGCTCTTGATTTTCATCAAGACACCACCGGCCTTCGAGAGTGACCGAATCCAGGATTAATTCATTCAGGGTAGAAATCCGCAAGCACCCCTCCGGCCGTTATGATCTCGCGGTACTTTTGAACTCCTCAATGACCATCTGAAGGATCTTTTCCAGGTCGGCAGTTGGCTTGAAGCCGATGGCCTTGGCGGCCTTGGAGGTATCGGGGACCCGACGCTGCATATCTTCAAAGCCTTCCTCATACGCCTGGTCGTAGGGGATATAAACAATACGGGAAGAGCTGCCGGTCATTTGGATGACTTTTTCGGCTAATTCCCGGATCGAGACCTCCTGCTGGCTTCCAAGGTTAAAAACTTGCCCGACCGCAGCGGGATCCTCCATCAATTTAATCATGGCCTTCGTTACGTCTTTGACGTAAAGAAAGCAGCGGGTCTGGTTTCCGTCACCATAGACCGTAATGTCCTTGCCTTTTAAGGCCTGGTCCACAAACCTCGGAACCACCATCCCGTAATGGCCCGTCTGGCGGGGCCCCACAGTGTTAAAGAGCCGCACAATGATGGACGGCAGTTTTTTTTCTTTCCAGTAGGTATAGGCAAGAATTTCATCGACGGCCTTCGAGGTAGAATAACTCCACCGGCTCTTGGTGGTCGACCCCAAAATCCGGTCATCTTCCTCTTTTAGGGGCCCTTTACTGTTTTTGCCGTAAATTTCCGAGGTGGAGGCGATCAAAATTTTGCGGTGATAGCGATACGCCGTTTCAATCACGTTTTCGCTGCCCTTGATATTCGTCGTCAAAACCCCGATGGGGTCTTTGACAATAAGCTGCACTCCCACGGCAGCAGCCAGATGGAAAACCCAGTCGGCCCGCTCGATGAGCTTATCCACCAGCGTTGCATTGAGGATATCGCCGATCACGACATGGAATTTCTCGTTTTTCTCGAGGTGGGCGATATTCTCCATCCGCCCGGTAGAGAGATTATCTAAAATCGAGACTTCATGGCCTCTTTGCAGCAGTTCTTCCACCAAATGACTACCGATGAAACCCGCGCCCCCGGTAATTAGAACTTTTTCTTTTGAATACATAAGACAACTCCTATCAGTTGATAAAACTTCTCTGTCTCATCTTCAGCCGAATTATCTCACCGACTGTAAGTAATTCCACTCGTGAGGGCTACTTTATCCTTCCGAAGCTCGATTATATCAACAAATCTAGGTCAATAGAACCCCAAACAAACATCGTATTAAAAAGCAAGAGGCTATTTTTTAAAAATGGACGCCCCAGACAAGAGATCAATCGTTTTTCTGGTCCTGAGCTTTCGTCCTTTCGCATTCAAGTGGTAAACCGTATCGTAAAAATAACTTTCGGGATATACGAAATCAGAAGGCTCACCGATGACCAGAACGGCAGGCATATCGAGCAGCCTCCGGTGAATGACACTAATTTCTTTGCGGTGCCGTTCATAGAGCTGCTCGGGCACGGCAGGAAACATCAACATCACTTTGACCCCCTGTGATTCGGCGCGCAAAAGAAATTGTCGAAGAATGGTAAAGGGGCGGTCTCCAACCTGTAACGGGAGCTGCGCCGAATAATCTACAACCTGATGGGTCAAGACAAGACGACTTTGGATATCTCCGAAGGCATTGAATGCACTCCGGCGATAAACCGAGGATATTTCCTTCCCGCCCCTGTTTTCGAAATAGACTCTGTAAATTTCCCGCATACGGTTCTTCAGGGCTGCTGGCAAATAACGCAGTAATGTTGCGTATTGACCGGGATAGCGAACGAATCGCATGCTACCAGGCCAAGCCACCACCGCATATGCCAATTCAAGGTCGCCGTTGACGTACGCAGAATCAAAAAGCTCATACTCTAAAACCAGCACAAGAATATCACCCCTTCTCATCGCAGAGCCAATTTGACTGAGGATAAAGTTCAGTCCTACGGTCGCACGAAACCCGAGATTGATCGCTGGGATATTCGAAAATTGATTGATCTCGTCCGTATTGATGCCAAATGGCAGGTTTGAACCGCCCACAAAAAGGATTCTGGGAGATGTCGTTCTTTCTGCAAGCGCAACCTTGTCCATAAGAGCTGCATCATAACTGCTAGAGATGAACGGCAAAAAAATGATCAGAAGAGCTGTCAGGATGCTCAGGACAAAAGCCACAAATGCAGCTTTTGGAAACTTGTCAGAATTGAAAATAGATAAACTGTTTACCATAAGAGATCCACCAGTAGATCATGATCCAAATGCCAAGGTAATAAAAGGCAATTTTGACAGCCGTACGAGATTTGTAATAGATCATAAGATCGTTTGCCGCAAACTGTCTGATTTCAACCACCATCAGAATTCCAGTAAAAAAAAGCAAATTGAGGAATGTTGAGCCCAGGCCGATCTTTCCGACAAAGTTGAAGGCAAAAAAAAGCCCCTTCAGCATATCCATTGCCTGTGTAAAGGATTGTGCTCGAAAAAAAAGCCATCCCAAGCAAACCAAATGAAAGAAGAAAAGAACCTTGATTCCCCACCACAGATTTTGAAAAGCCGCATTTTTAACTTTCGGCAGCCAGTCTAAAGTGGGCTTGAGCCATCGATGGATAATGAGGAGCAACCCGTGATAGCCCCCCCAAACGACGAAGGTCCACTCGGCCCCGTGCCATAGCCCACCCAACAGCATGGTGATCGCAAGATTCCGACAGGTCGCCATTTCCCCTTTCCGGTTTCCACCGAGAGGAATGTACAGATAATCTCTCAACCAACTGGATAAACTAATATGCCAGCGTTTCCAGAATTCACTCGGGTTCGTTGAAAAATAGGGGATATTGAAGTTAATCATAAGATCGAACCCCATGCATTTGCCCAAGCCACGGGCAATGTTCGAATAGCCGGCAAAATCGCAGTATATTTGGAAAGAAAAAGC